>JBKPAL010000067.1:0-25060 GCA_046726395.1 Acidobacteriota bacterium | reverse complement strand
AGACGTGACTACCGCGGTAGCGAACGGTGACTTATCGAAGAAGATCACAGTGGACGTAAAAGGTGAAATTCTGGAACTGAAGATCACGATCAATACGATGGTGGACCAGCTCAGTTCCTTTGCTTCAGAAGTTACCCGCGTAGCGCGTGAGGTAGGTACGGAGGGAAGGCTTGGTGGTCAGGCACAGGTGATCGGAGTCGCCGGAACGTGGAAGGATTTAACCGACAATGTGAACTTCATGGCCGGCAACCTCACTGGGCAGGTAAGAAACATTGCGGAAGTTACTACGGCAGTAGCGACGGGTGACCTATCGAAGAAGATCACGGTAGACGTGAAGGGCGAGATTCTGGAATTGAAGAACACCATCAACACGATGGTGGACCAGCTGAACTCGTTTGCTTCGGAAGTTACGCGCGTGGCGCGTGAAGTGGGTACGGAAGGAAAGCTCGGCGGCCAGGCGGATGTACGCGGTGTGGCAGGAACGTGGAAAGACCTCACTGACAACGTGAACTCGATGGCCAGCAATCTTACGGGCCAGGTACGTAACATCGCTGAAGTAACCACAGCAGTGGCGAACGGTGACTTGTCGAAGAAGATCACGGTAGACGTGAAAGGCGAGATTCTGGAACTGAAAAACACCATCAACACGATGGTGGACCAACTGAACTCGTTTGCATCGGAAGTTACGCGCGTGGCCCGCGAGGTGGGTACGGAAGGAAAACTTGGCGGCCAAGCCGATGTACGGGGTGTGGCAGGAACGTGGAAAGATCTCACCGATAACGTGAATTCGATGGCGAGTAACCTCACCGATCAGGTTCGCGGTATCGCTCGCGTCGTTACGGCTGTCGCCAACGGCGATTTGGAAAGAAAGCTCACCGTGGAAGCGAAAGGAGAAATCGCAGAGCTCGCCGACACCATCAACAACATGACAGACACCCTGGCGACCTTTGCAGATCAGGTGACGTCAGTGGCGCGTGAAGTAGGCGTCGAAGGAAAACTCGGTGGTCAGGCTAACGTCCCCGGCGCGGCAGGAACTTGGCGCGATTTGACCGATAACGTTAACGGTTTGGCGGCGAATCTCACCACTCAGGTACGTGCGATTGCTGAAGTATCAACTGCGGTGACAAAGGGTGATCTGACGCGCTCGATCGCCGTCGAAGCGTTAGGCGAGGTTGCAGCTCTCAAAGACAACATCAACGAGATGATTCTCAACCTCAAGGAGACGACTCAGAAGAACATGGAGCAAGACTGGTTGAAGACCAATCTTGCGCGATTTACCAGAATGCTGCAGGGCCAGCGTGATATGACGACAGTCGCTCAGATGGTGTTGTCCGAACTTGCCCCACTTGTCGATGCGCAACAAGGTGTCTTCTACGTCAACACCAGTAGCAACGGACAACCGATAATGAAACTGTTGGCTGGATACGCTTACAAGAAGCGCAAGAATCTGGCTAATGAATTTCGTGCTGGTGAAGGGCTCGTCGGCCAGTGCACATTGGAACGCGAACGAATTCTCGTCACTAACGTTCCTTCCAATTATGTCTACGTAAGCTCTGGTCTCGGTGAAGCTCCGCCTAACAATATCGTCGTGTTACCCGTGCTATTTGAAGGCGAGGCGAAAGCAGTCATCGAGCTCTCAACCTTCAAGACCTTTAGCGACACTCACCTCACATTCCTCGATCAATTGACCGAAAGTATCGGAATCGTGCTGAACACGATTGCCGCTAACACACGAACCGAAGATCTGCTGCAACAGTCACAATCGTTGGCGGCAGAACTGCAGAGTCAGCAGGACGAGTTAAAGAAGACTAACGAACAGCTCGAACAACAAGCAGAATCCCTACGCGAGTCTGAAGAGCTACTCAAGAGCCAGCAGGAAGAATTGCAACAGACCAATGAAGAGCTTCAGGAAAAGGCAGCTTTGTTGGCCAGACAAAAAGCAGAGGTCGAAGCGAAGAATCGCGAAGTCGAAGAAGCGCGATGGGAGATGGAAGAGAAGGCGGAGCAGCTCGCGTTGACCTCGAAATACAAGTCAGAGTTCCTCGCGAACATGTCTCACGAGCTGCGCACTCCGCTCAACAGCATGCTGATTCTATCTCGGCAACTGGCGGAGAATGTCGACCAGAACCTTACTGGCAAGCAGGTCCAGTTTGCCGAAACGATTCATTCGTCCGGTTCTGATTTGCTTTCGTTAATCAACGACATCCTCGATCTTTCTAAGATTGAATCGGGAATGATGGGGATCGAAGTCTCGGAAGTCTTGCTGGCTGATGTTACTGAGCAGCTGGAGAGAAACTTCCATCAGGTCGCGCAGGATAAGAATCTCGAGTTCGCCGTCGACCTCTCAGAGAAACCTGGTGAGACCATTCGCACTGACGACAAGCGACTTCAGCAGGTACTCATGAACCTTCTATCGAATGCCTTCAAGTTTACTGAGCAAGGCCGCGTAGTGCTCACAATAAAACGCGCACCGGTCGACGAGGTTTACTACCTCGAGTCGCTGAACCGTGCGGGCGAAGTGATCGCTTTCTCAGTCAGCGATACTGGAATCGGTATCCCAACTGAGAAGCAGCGAATCATCTTCGAGGCTTTTCAACAGGCTGATGGGACGACAAGTCGCAAGTACGGCGGAACTGGATTGGGACTGTCGATCAGCAGAGAGATTGCTCGGTTGCTCGGCGGTGAGATTCGCGTTGTAAGCAGTCCAGGCGAAGGCAGCACCTTCACTCTGTACTTACCGCGGAACTACGTTCCCGCGGGTGTAATGACCCCACCCGCCGTCGAGACTCGCTATAAGAACGCGAACAAAATAGAAGCTGCGTGGACTCCGGTGGAAACATTCGAAGCCGAGTCGGCGACTCTGCTCTCGAGCCAGTTGGCCTTGGTGATGGATGATCGAAACGATATTCAACCCGGCGATCGGGTTTTACTCGTCGTTGAGGACGACATCAGTTTCGCGAGTATTCTTCTGGACCTGGCACGGGAGAAAGGATTCAAAGGACTCGTCGCGACCTCAGGCAACATGGCGATTGCGATGGCGCGCAAGTACAAGCCCACAGCAATCACTCTGGACATTCATCTGCCAGACCGCGATGGATGGACTGTGTTGGATCGCCTGAAGCATGACTCCGAAACCAGTCATATCCCTGTCCACATCATCACTGTTGAGGAGCAGCGACAACGAGCCTTGCAGCAAGGAGCGTTTACGCACTTACAGAAGCCCGTTACGCACGAAGTGTTAGGTAAGGCGTTCGATCAGATCATCGACTTCACACAGCGTCGCGTTAGAAAACTGCTCGTAGTTGAAGACGACGATGTCCAACGAATGAGTGTGGTCGAATTGATCGGCAACGGCGACGTAGCTACCACTGCCGTTGCTAGCGGCGAAGAGGCGCTCGCCGTTCTTAAGGATGAACGATTCGATTGCATGGTCCTCGATCTGAAGCTTCCCGACATGTCTGGATTTGACTTGATTGAGAAGCTACAGACTGATCTGGGTCAGACGGACCTGCCGATCATTATTTACACAGGCAAGGAGTTGACGCGTAAGGAAGAGTTACATCTGAAGAAAGTGGCCGATGCGATCATCGTAAAGGAAGCGAGCTCGCCCGAACGGTTATTAGCAGAGACTGCACTCTTCCTGCACCGCGTTGAGGCAGACCTGCCCGAACCGAAGCGTCGAATGCTTGCTCAGTTACATAGAAGCGATCCGGTGCTTGCTGGTCGCAAAGTCCTGATCGTCGATGACGACGTGCGCAACATCTTCGCCTTAACCAGTGCCCTCGAAGCCCACAGCATCGAGGTCGTACATGCTGAAAATGGTCAGGAGGGTCTTGATCTACTGAAGTCTGAGCCTAACATCGAAGCAGTCCTGATGGACATCATGATGCCCGAGATGGATGGCTATGAGGCGATAACTGCAATTCGTCAGATGGATGAGTTCAGGCACTTACCAATCATCGCCTTGACCGCGAAGGCGATGAAAGCAGATCGCGATCGCTGCCTTGAAGTCGGCGCTTCAGACTACATTTCAAAACCGCTGGACATCGATCAGCTACTTTCACTGCTTCGCGTCTGGCTGTATCGGCCGCAGGAAACCTCATGAAGGCAGCATTAGAAGTAATCACATTAGAGGACATTGAGATCGATCTCCTTTTAGAGGGAGTTTATCGATCATACGGGTTCGATTTTCGGCAGTATTCTCGTGCGTCCATAAAACGTCGAATACTCGAGATGATGCGTTTGGAAAAGATGGAGACAGTGTCTGCTTTCCAGAGCAAGATACTGCACAATCCCGCGTGCCTCGAGCGGTTTCTCCTGGGACTTTCGGTGCATGCAACAGCGATGTTTCGTGACCCGAGCTTCTATCTCACTTTTCGCAAGCAAGTCGTCCCGCTCCTGAAGACGTACCCAACCGTGCAGATCTGGGTTGCGGGCTGCTCCACTGGAGAGGAGGTGTACTCACTCGCCATCCTTCTAAGGGAAGAGCAGATATATGAGAAGTGTCGTATCTACGCGACAGATATCAGCCAGGCTGTGCTGAAAAAAGCACGGGATGGAATCTTTCCCTTAGCAGCGATGCGGGAATACACCAACAATTATCATCAAGCGGGTGGCATTAACGAGTTCTCTGACTACTACACTGCCCAGTACGACAGTGTGATTTTCAGCTCATTCCTGCGGCGGAACGTGGTCTTTTCTGAACACAATCTCGCCACTGATGGTTCTTTCAATGAATTTCAAGTCATCCTGTGTCGCAATGTGATGATCTATTTCAATAAGGAATTACAGGACCGAGTGCACAAGTTGTTGTACGACAGCCTAAGTATGTTTGGTGTATTTGGTTTGGGAAACAAGGAGTCTTTGAAGTTCACTCCGCGAGCGAGTTCGTATCAGCACCTCAACAATACGGATAAGCTCTATCGCAAGGTGGCTTAGCGTGGCTTTCGACATCATAGTGGTCGGCACGTCGAGCGGCGGACTGAAATCGTTGCAAACCTTGCTTTCCGGCTTGCCGGAGAGTTTCTCGCTGCCTCTAGTGATGGTCCAACATCGCGGAAAAGATTCTGACTTAGGGTTGGCCGAGTACTTGCGAAGGTTCAGCAATATGCCCGTACGCGAACCTGAAGATAAAGAGCCGGTCGAGCGTGGAGTTGCTTACCTTGCGCCGCGAGACTATCACCTGCTGCTGGAAAACCATCAGTTTGCGCTTTCGACGGATGCGCCCGTTGCTTTTGCGCGGCCTTCGATCGATGTGCTCTTTGAATCTGCCGCCGACGAGTACAAAGAAAAAACAATCGGCGTGATCATGACTGGTGCCAACAACGATGGAGCGAGCGGATTGATGAAGATCAAACAAGCCGGCGGAGTTGCGTTGGTTGAAGACCCCAATTCAGCTGCATCCACGCAGATGCCGTTGGCTGCGATAGCGCAAACTAGACCTGATTGGATTCTCCCACTGTCGGAAATAGCCCCTTGCTTACGAAGGTTGGGCGATTTGACGGTCATGCAGTATGGAAACTGAACAGCTAGTAAACATATTGATGGTTGACGACAGCGCTACCAATCTGCTGGCGCTGGAGTCGATTCTTCATGGACCAGATAGAAATCTAGTCAGCGCGTCATCCGGCGATGATGCACTCAGATACTTACTGGACCATGAAGTGGCAGTAATTCTGATGGACGTTTACATGCCTGGGCTGGACGGGCTTGAAACCGCGGAGTTGATCAGGCGTCGAGACAAATCGCGTGACATCCCGATCATCTTCCTCACCGCCGACAGTACTGGAGGACGCCATCTGAGTCGCGGTTATTCGCTTGGCGCGGTCGACTACATCGTTAAGCCGATTGAGCCCGACATTCTGCGCTCCAAGGTCGACGTTTTTGTCGAGTTATCCAAGAAGACGAGGGAAATTCAGCAACAAGCCCAGTTGTTGCACGAGAAAAACCTGGAGCTGGAGAGTAGCAATCTTACTCGACTGAAAATGCTGATTGACCTCGGTCAAGAGTTGTCGGCCGAACATGAACCGACAAAGGTTCTTGAGAAGTTCTGTCGCTCAGCGAGAAGGATCGTCGACGTCAAGGAAGCGGCAGTTGGCTTGCTGAACGGAAAGCCTGGAGAGCTCAAGTACTTTTTCCGCTGTGGACCGAGTGAGGAAACAGACCTGTGCGCAGACAACCCGGCAATCCCGGAAGAAGTCTTGCTTGAAGTCATCAACGAGGGTCGGCCGATTCGTCTGAACCAGTTCGATGAGCGGTTGCGAGCTTTTGGCAGGACGCCTCCGCCACGCTCTCTGCTTGGCGCGCCAATCAAGAGCTCGGCGGAAGTGTGCGGCTGGATCTGTCTGGTCGATAAAGTGACTGGCGAGGATTTTTCGGAAGCTGATGAGCGTCTGGCAGCTACGCTTGCGACTCAGGTCGGAATCTCTTACGAAAATGCCAAGCTATATAGCGACGTGCAGCGTCATGCCGCTGAGTTGCAGCAGGAGATGCATGAACGCAAACAGGCTGAAGATGAACGAGCGCGTTTATTGGTTCGCGAGCAGGAGGCCAGGGCTGAAGCAGAACAGGCAAATCGTACGAAAGACGAATTTTTGGCGACGCTCTCTCATGAGTTACGCACGCCACTGTCGGCGATCCTTGGCTGGACCCATTTGGTACGAACAGGGAAGTTGGACCAATCGCAGATTGCGCGCGCGTTCGACACTATTGAGCGCAACGCGCGGTCTCAATCACAACTGATCGACGACCTGCTGGATGTCTCAAGAATCATTACCGGGAAATTGCAAATCGATCTTCGTCCAGTAGAGCTTTCCAGTGTTATCGAAGCGGCCACCGATGCGGTGCGACCTGCGTTCGAGGCGAAGAACATCAGATTTGAAACGACGCTGGATCCAATATCGTCGGTCATTTTGGGTGAGCCTAACCGGTTACAGCAGATCTTGTGGAACCTTTTCAGCAATGCTGTGAAATTTACGCCTCAAGATGGTTCGGTCCACATTTCAGTGAAGCGTGCACGTCCCTATGTGAAGATCTCGGTCATCGATACAGGGATCGGGATCGATCAAGATTTTCTTCCCTACATTTTTGATCGGTTCCGTCAGGCGGACGGCTCTACTACGCGAGTTCATGGTGGCTTAGGTTTAGGCTTAGCGATCGTCAAGCACTTGGTCCAGCTGCACCGCGGCACAATCGAAGTAGAAAGTAAGGGAGCGAACCAGGGCGCTACTTTTACAGTTTCCCTACCACTGGCAAGTGCACTCGCTTTACCTACTCCAACCGGTACCGACATGCAGGATACCGACACCAATGGTGATCGCTTGGAATGGTCTAAGCTACTTGATGGGCTGCGTATCCTTGTTGTGGATGACGAAGCAGATTCTCGAGAGCTGGTAACGGAAATTCTCACGCGCTGTGGCAGTGAAGTGAAGTGCAGTGTTTCTGTTGCCGAGGCCATCAAGGATTTTACCGATTGGAATCCTGACGTCTTGATCAGCGACATCGGAATGCCCGAGGAAGATGGTTACGTGCTCATCAAGAAACTGAGAAAGCTACGATCCAAACACGCCAAGAATATTACGGCAATCGCTCTCACCGCCTACGCAACCGATGAGGATCGCGAGATGGCTCTGTCCGCGGGATTTCAGATACATGTTCCCAAACCTATTGAGCCGCAAATTCTCGTCAGCTCAATTGCGAATGCGGTCGGCCGAAAGAGTTAACGCTGTTGGCGGCCTATTTCCCATTCGTCACTTGACATTTGGCATTTGGTTATTTCTCGCCGCGCGAACGAAGCATCTCCTAGAACTTCAGGTTTGCACCCGTGGCATTTAATAAGGTCGGCGGATGAAGTGTGCTTGCTGATAGAAATGACCAGATGTTAAATGTCAAATGACGAATGGAAAATCTATCGGCTAACTCGTGTGAACAACTCTTGACACGCCTTGCGCGGACGTTACGTGTCTTGGCGTTTGTTCTTTTCGCAGTCGCTGCCTCAGCTCAAAATCCCAACGACGACGTCGATGTGGTCCGTGTAGACACAGATGTAACCAACCTTCCTTTTACCGTTACTGACAAGCAGCAACGATTCATCACGACACTACGACAGGAGGACATTCGAGTGCTCGAAGACGGTGTTCCTCAACAACTCTTCACGTTTCAACACGAAACGGATCGGGCTTTGTCGCTCGCTTTTCTAATTGACGTAAGCGGATCTGAAGAGCGTACGCTGCCGCAAGAAAAAGCCGCAGCGCGATCCTTTATAGAAACCGTCATTCGTTCGAACAAGGATCAAGCGGCGATTATTCCATTTACAGGCGCTGCGTATCTCGAACAAGGTATGACGCGAGAAGTGCTGACTATTTTTCGGGCCTTGGAAAGGGTTGAAGTTGCGTTGCCCTCTTACGTCGGATCGGGGCAGCCGATTGGCGGAATTCCTTCGGGTCCCGGCATGAAGGCTACTCCCCCGGAAGGAACCACTGCGATTTGGGATGCCGTTGCTGTCACTGCAAGTGAGGTCGTCGCGGCGAACCATGATCAAAGGAGACGTGCAATCATTCTGCTTACCGATGGACACGACACAAGCAGCCGCGTCACGCAGCATGAGGCTATCGACCATGTACTTGCAGCTGAGTGTGTGGTGTATGTGATCGGAATCGGAGACAGCAAGCAAGAGGGAGTTGATCGAGGTGCGCTGCGGACAATTGCTGAACGCACTGGTGGTCGCGCATTCTTTCCTAAGAAGGAGACGGATCTTCGAACGGCGTTCGCAGAGATTGAAAACGAGCTGCGGACCCAGTATTTAATCGCCTATTCGTCTACTAATAAAAATCGCAACGGCGGCTACCGGCAAATCTCCATTGAGATCACGAATCCCGAGTTGCGTAAAGACCAACTCAAACTCCGACATCGTCCCGGCTATTTCGCCAAGCGATCCTCAGCTCAACGCTCGCGTTAGCGCACCAAATTAGCTGAAACCGGCAGCGTTATCCTCTGTAAGCGCAGCCGATTTCTAGGTTGTCTTCGTGTTGATTTTGCGCTACGGCTGGTCCCTCGAGTGTCATGGCCGGTTTCCCGTTGCCAAATGCCGATTGTTTTTGTGCGTGGTTTGCGCTACGGCTTGCCGCTTGGTGTGAGGCGCTGGCTTTGCCGCGCCGTTATTGCTCGATTTATTTTTGGGCTGCGCCCTCGGCCCGGGCTCTGCCCCTAACCTCTGCGGTGAATGGTTGAGTTCGCAATTGGGCCAAAGGCCGAACCACGGGCATAGCCCAATTCAGAATTAAAAGCTTACGGCGCGGCAAGCCGGCGCCTCGCACCAGACGGCAAGCCGTAGCGCAAACCAATTGCACGAGTGCTTGACCTGTGGTTCACTTCGTCCCCAGCTTTCAACGAATCGAACTCTAATCACATGACTGTCTCAGACGAACAACTGCGCGCCATGTTGTCGACAATAAAGACCTTCCTACACGACGAAGTCTATCCACTTGAAAAAGACTTCCTTCGCAAACCGTTTCGGGAGTTGCTACCTGCGCTTGAAGCGAAGCGACAGCAGGTGAAGTCTTTGGGTTTATGGACGCCGCATCTGCCCGCAGAGTATGGGGGACCAGGGCTGACGCTAGCGGAATTCGCGCGCGTTAGTGAAGAACTAGGTCGGACACCGCTGGGCCACTACCTTTTTAACTGTCAGGCTCCTGATATTGGCAATATGGAGATCCTGATTGCCCACGGCACGCCTGCGCAAAAGGAAACCTATCTCGGTCCGCTGATCCGCGGCGAACAACGCAGTTGCTTCTCAATGACCGAACCAGAACATCCGGGCTCCAATCCGGTCTGGTTAAGTACAACAGCTGTCAAAGACGGTTCTGAATATGTAATTAATGGTCACAAGTGGTTCACGTCTTCGGCTGAGGGGGCGAGCTTCGCAATAGTAATGGCCATCACTAATGCCGATGCGCCAAGTCCATACAAGCGCGCCAGCCAGATAATCGTTCCGGTTGCAACTCCTGGTTTCAAGATTGTCCGGAACATCAACGTGATGGGTGAGGAGGGAAGTGACTACGCCAGCCACGCCGAAGTTCTCTACGAGAATTGTCATGTGCCACAAAGCAACTTACTGGGAAAGGAAGGCGACGGCTTTGCAATCGCGCAGGAACGACTCGGCCCAGGACGCATTCATCACTGCATGCGATGGATAGGTATCTGCGAACGAGCGTTTGATTTGATGTGCGCGTATGCCGCTCATCGAGAATTGTCACCCGGCGTTCTGCTTGGAGCGCGCCAGACGGTCCAGGAATGGATCGCCGACAGTCGAGCTGAGATTAATGCGGCGCGACTACTGGTCCTGGACACTGCTCGTCGCATCGATGAAGAAGGTGCGACTGCTGTGCGCGAGCAGATCTCACTTATCAAGTTTTTCGTAGCTGGAATTTTGCAGAAGGTGCTCGACCGGTCAATCCAGACGCATGGAGCGCTAGGGTTAACTGATGCGACTTTGCTTTCCTACTGGTTTCGGCATGAACGTGGCGCGAGAATCTACGACGGTCCTGATGAAGTACACAAGAGTGTCGTCGCGCGAAGTGCCTTAAAGAAGTACGGCGCCTCGATTTGACCGTTTGCCACTACGAAGAGCTTCATGAACGAGCATCTGGACAAATCCCGAGCAGTCCGTCCGGGCGAAGAGGTGGACCATCAGCGGCTACTGAGCTACTTGAAGGAACAAGTCGAAGATCTACACGGCCCACTAACAATCGAGCAGTACCCTGCAGGGTTCTCTAACCTTACTTATCGGTTAACTTCGGATACTCATGACCTTGTGCTGCGACGGCCCCCGGTAGGCGCGAAGATCAAAACTGCCCATGACATGGCTCGCGAGTATCGGATCCTTATTCATCTTCATCCGGTCTACAAAAAGGTTCCGCGGCCAATTGCGTTTTGCTCGGACGAATCAGTTCTCGGTGCGCCGTTTTATGTAATGGAACGCGTGCAGGGAATTATTCTGCGGGCACAGCCGCCAGCAGGTCTGGATTTGTCACCCGGCGTGATGAGCCGTGTCTCAAGCGCATTCGTGGAAACCTTAGTTGAGATTCACCAGATTGATTACGACGCGGCCGGACTTAAAGATTTGGGCCAGCCAGTCGGTTATGTCTCGCGCCAAGTTGCGGGATGGACCAAACGATATTTCAACGCCCGCACAGATGATGTGCCAGCGATTGAGAAGCTCGCTTCATGGCTTCAGGAGAACCAGCCGAACAATATCACGGGGTTGAAAGAGGGCGCGCTGATTCATAACGACTTCAAGTATGACAACCTTGTTCTCTCGTCGGACGATCTGTCAAAGGTGGTTGCCGTCTTGGATTGGGAGATGGCGACGATTGGAGATCCTTTGATGGATCTCGGCACAACGATTGGGTACTGGGTTGATCCGGATGACCCCGAAGAATGGCAGGCGTATGGGTTTGGTCTGACGAAGCTTTCGGGCAGTTTGAGTCGCCATGACGTCCTGGAGAATTATGCGAAGCTCAGCGGACACGACGTGTCTAATGCAGTCTTCTACTATGCCTACGGACTCTTAAAGATCGCGGTGATCGTCCAACAGATTTACTTTCGGTATCGGCAAGGGCTGACAAAGGATCATCGCTTTGCCTCTCTCGGTGGGCTCGTAAAGGCATGCGGAAATCTTGGGCTGCGAGCAATTGAGAAAAGACGAATCGATAGGCTTGGCAGCTGATACCGAACCGAGGAGTGATAGAGGCTGTGTGAAAACTCAATATGCGAGAGTAGTGCAGTTAGGAAGGGGGCAAGGGTCGTTACACTCGCGTTGGCCAAAACAGATCGAGCGCCCCCGCTGACTTTCAACAGCCATGATCTCGGGTGATGTAAGAACAGCGGGGGGCGCGCTCGCGGCCACTAGCGGGAGTTGCGTCTGTCTCCGCTTGCCCCTTCCCGGCTCCGCTACTCTGCCTCTGTAACCGCTAGGTCAAGAACGTCTTTCTTGTAAGCTCCCAATCCCTTAAGATATGAGCCAAAACAACGATTGTTTCGGCCGTTAAGTAGACTAGACTCGCTCAGTCAAAGTTGCTGACTGACACGTCCCGCGACAAACACCTGCCCCATTCTCAATTCGCCTGGTCCTTAAACCAGGAACTACTTCTATTTCTCTCGAGGTGTTATGAAAGCCAAGCAGCACCAACTCCAAGATGAAACGTCAACCAGGGACTCAGCGCCACTTGACGCTCAACAGTGGACAGCCGATGAATATGGCGATCCGCGATTTCGATTGGCGTTCGACAACGCACCCATTGGCATTGCGATTGTCGGTATGGATTCTCGCTTCCACCGCGTGAACAAGGCGCTCTGTAAGATCCTCGGTTACAGCGAAGAAGAGTTGCTTTCTCGACCTGTGACTGAGATCGCGCACCCTGACGATAGTCGTCTCGAAGGTGAAGCCCTGTTGAAACTTATTAATGGTGAGATACCGAGCTATCGTATCGATAAGAGATACATAGCAAAGGACGGGCGACTTGTTTGGCTTGACTTGACTGTGGTTCTCATTCGCGGAACAGGTTCACAGATTCTGTGTGGCCTTTGCATGGTTGACGACATCACAGCAACGCGACGAGCCAATGATGCGCTGCGGACCAGCGAAGAACGTTATCGTTCTTTCATTGTCAATAGCTCCGAAGGTATCTGGCGTATAGAGATCGAGAAACCCATCGAAACCAACTTGCCCACCGAGGAACAGATCGCGTTGTTCTACAAACATGGCTACCTCGCTGAATGCAATGATGCACTCGCTAGGATGTACGGAAAGAACCGAGCTGAAGACATTGTCGGAAAAAGGTTCGGCGATTTTGCTATGGCTTCGAATCCAACGAATGTTGGTTGCTTGCGCTCTTTTATTAAGAATGGTTACCGACTAAAGCACGAAGAAACTGTCGATCCCGACGTCGAGGGGCGTATGCGGCTTTATTCAACTAGCATGATCGGTACGGTGGTCAACGGCGTGCTGCTGCGTGTGTGGGGAACTCAGCATGATGAAACCGAGCGCCGGCAGTCTGAGGAAGAGCTTAAGAGTTCACGCCAGCTGCTTCGTTCTCTTGCGGCATACCTGCAAACGATGCGGGAAAAAGAGCGAAGTGCAATAGCGCGTGAAATGCACGACGTTGTTGGGCAGGCGCTCGTTGGAATAAAGATGGATCTCGCCTGGGTGCGCAAGCATCTTTCCCAAGGATCGGATGCGACGGTGTCGGCTGAAACTGAAAAAAGACTTGAGGCAGCGAATGGATTGCTCGAGGAAGCGATAGCCTCAGTGAAGACTATCTCTACGGAACTAAGGCCTGGAGTTCTCGATAAGTTTGGTCTAGCTGCAGCGGTCGAATGGCAATGCCAGGAGTTTCAGCGTCGCACGGGCATAAAGAGCAAATGCAGTTTCCCGAGTCAACAACTGCAGCTTTCACCCGAGCGCTCTACGGCAGTTTTTCGAATTCTTCAGGAAGCCTTAACCAACATCGCCCAACATTCACACGCTCACAACGTATCAATTGAATTGCGCGTTGACGATCAGGAACTAACGCTAACAGTTCATGATGATGGAGACGGCATATCAGAAGAGGAGCTTCAGGATCCTCGCTCACTGGGACTGCTGGGTATGCGCGAGCGAAGTGAAAGTTTAGGCGGAAGTCTTACCATCGGAGCCAAGCCTGAGGGCGGTACGATCTTAGTTGCTCGCGTGCCCCTTCAAAATCCGCAGGCGATTGCCACTTCCGGAACAGTAAAATGATTAAGGTTCTGATCGTGGATGACCATGCAGTAGTTCGCCGTGGGCTTAGACAGATCCTTGCGGACGAACGCGATATCGAGGTGTTGGAAACGGCTGATCCTCGGGAACTGATGCCTATGCTCAAGACATCACCCGTTGATCTTTTGATTCTCGATCTCGATTTGCCGGAAAAGAACGGGCTGGATTTGTTGAAGGACGTAAAGCGACTGTACCGCCGTCTGCCGGTTCTCATTCTCAGCGTTTATCCCGAGGAGCAGTTTGCCGTGCGAGTTTTGAAAGCGGGAGCCTCGGGGTTCATCAGTAAAGATGCCGCCCCGGAAGATCTTGTTAACGCAATTCGGAAAATCCTGCGCGGCAAGAAGCATGTCAGCGAGAGAGTTGCGGAGATCTGGCTGGGCCAGATTGACGAGTCAATCGGTGCGCAGTTGCACGAGAAACTCTCCGACCGCGAGTTTCAGATTCTTTGTCTGCTAGGCAAAGGGAAGAGCGTCAAATCGATTGCACAAGATCTTTCGGTCAGCCCACCAACCGTTAGCACCCATCGCGCACGCATTCTGGAAAAAATGGGAATGAAGACCACCGCTGAACTGATTCACTACGCAGTGAAAAATGGTCTAGCTTCATAGGCGCTGCTCCACGCTTTCAACTTCAACCTACAGCGCTAAGGGAATCTCTTTTACACCACAAGCTTTGAGTATGTGAGGACTGCGATACCACAGGGCTTCAGCCTGTGGTTCTTCAACTTCGACCTAGGTCAGGCGCACTCAACATCAAGTAGACACCACAGGCTTTAGCCTGTGGAGCTTCAACTTTTGTCTGGGCTCGCTCCGGACGGACGTTATTGGAATCAGGGCTGCTCCTGCGGGTCTTTCCATCCGTCGCGAGAGCATAAAGATGCGTCGCCCGCGCCCTTGTAGGTCGCGCATTACGCCGAAATTGAAGCTCCACAGGCTAAAGCCCTGTGGTGTCTGTTAGAGCTTGAGATATGCGGTACTTAGGCTGAAGTTGAAGTACCACAGGCTAAAGCCTGTGGTATCGGAGTCTTCACCCAATGCGGTTCCTCTTACCTTGCTGCTAACCAATCGTCAATTGGCAATCGGCAGTTGGCAATGATCCCACTGTCAGCCAAACGCCGACACACTAATCAAATTCCATCGACGCGAGAATCATTCTTCTGTTGATACCGCTGAGCCCCGAAACACATCAAAATGCCCTGTTTGCTGAGGCGCGGTGCAGCAGCCCGGGGGCAGTAGCCGACCAAATCCCGTCTCGCTTCTGAGTGGGGAGCTTGTAGAGGGAGACCCTGCTTGAGTCGGTTATTGCCCCGGTGGGCAATGGAGAACAAGTTGAGTAGTAAAGAGAATGAAGCGATTCGGATTGTCATAGCTGACGACTCCCCTGCGATTAGGGAGATGCTTCACCTAACGCTTTCGTCAGTTGAAGGAATCGTCGTCGCGGGTATTGCTTCAGACGGATCTGGTGCGGTGCAGTTGGCAAGAAAGCTGAAGCCGCAGATCGTTGTCCTCGATATCTCGATGCCTTGCATGAATGGCATTGAAGCCTTGAAACAGATTCGAGCTGACGATTCTGACGCATGGATCGTTATGTTCACGGCGGCTCCGTCAGAACTGCTGCGCGAGGCTTGTCTACAAGCCGGTGCGGACTTCTTTTTCGGAAAGACAGAAATCGAGAATTTAATCGAGCTCTGCCGCCGAAGGCTGCTGGAAAACTAGTGGGAGAGTTTGTCCAGCACGTGCGGCGTGGAGTGAATCGCTTTTGGGAGAGCGATCGCTCCCGCTGCATGGTGCATTAATGAGGTGAAGTGTTCGGGAGGTTGTAGATCTCGATGTTCAATGGTTTTCGTTTTTGAAGGCGTTAGTCTTCGACTCTAAAGCGCCTTTACTGCTCGCGGTCAGATTCTCTAGTTCCTCAACCGTCTTGGGCCAGTCCTTTCCTAACAGTCTGGACAACGCCCGGTCCGCCAACAGCTTTCCGCCAGTCTGGCAGTTCGGACAATAGTTCGTCTCGTTCGACGCATAGCGAATGCGGCGAATCATCCCGCCACATCGCATACACGGCTCGTTGTATCGACCGTGAACAGCCATACCCTTCCTAAAAGCAGTGACCTTCTCCGGAAATTGTTCAGAGGCTTCATCTACCAAACGATCTCTCCATTCAGACAAAGTGTTGCGTGTCGCTTTGAACAGTCGTTCGATCTCATCGCTGTTTAGCTTTTGTGTGAGCGCGATCGGGGAGAGTTGAGCGCTAAAAAGTATTTCGTCCGAGTAAGCGTTTCCGATGCCGCTGAATAGCCGAGGATCCGTTAAGGCACGTTTCAATGTGTGGTTGCTTGATTGAAGAATTTCAGCGAAGCGCTTCAGATCAATTTCGAAGACTTCGGGACCTCCCGGATCCATAGCTCGCAAATTATTCTCTCCGGAAATTAAATGAAGCGAAGCTCGCTTTCGTGAACCAGCCTCAGTTAAGACCAGCGAGCCGTTCTCGAATTTGAAGGTTGCAAGGCGAGGACTTTTCGAAGGCTTAGGCTTGCCTTCGTACCAGTGCAGTCTTCCGGCGATCATTAGGTGTAAGACCAGCCAGAGATCCGCTTCGAGCCCAATGCAAATGCGTTTGCCCAGCCTACGAATTTCCGTAACTTTTCGACCTGCGGCAGCGCTCAGCGGCGGCGTTGCCGAGCGCAGAAGGAAGGGTGTGATAACATCAATTCTCTCAACAGTCCTTCCTGAAATTCGGGTTCGAAGAGCTTCGATGTAGGCTTCGACGTCCGGCAGTTCAGGCATACCTAGTAATTCTCCTCAGTCTCTCCCTTAAAAGTTGGCGAAATCGTGACTTTACGGCATGGAAGCAAATCTTCAGCTTGGAAAGGGTGGTTCGAAAGTGGTATAAAACGCCCACAGTCGCAAATTCAACCCCCGATATCAGCAAAGTTTTTGCGCTGATACTTTCCCGAGTCTTCCGTCGACTCCCTGTCTTCGATTTTTACATAGTCGCCGTTCGAGGGCTTCTCACAGCTGGCGGAGAAGGGTACCAGATGAATAAGTTCCTCTTAACATTCACTCTTTTTATCGTCGCTGGTTCTTTCGCTCAAGTTAAAGGACAAGCAAGCACTGTCCAAACAACTCCGAGCGCTCTAACTTCCGATTCGACTGCTTTGGGTTCGCTGGCAAAAGAATCCGACAAGCCGCGAACTACGCCTGAGGCGAGTGCCGAAGCAAGAAGAGTCTACAAGATGGGCGTGAAGTATGGGCGCGCCAAGTTGTTTAGACAGGCTGCTGAGTCTTTTGAAAAAGCCGTGCACCTGGATCCTGATTTCGCCGAAGCGCACTTTGGGTTGGGACACGCTTACTTCGATCTGGGGCGTTGGCAGGAATCGATTCAATCACTAGAGCAAGGATTGAAGTTGAATCCCAAGGATGAGCAGGCTTACACCATGCTGGGTGAAGCATATGTGAGGTTGCGACGAGACAAGCCGGGTAGCAGCGAAGTGTCTTTGCCTACACAAGACAAAGCACAAGGCGAAAGCGTGTCGCTTAACTCGGAAAAGCTACCGGCTGAAAATAACGTTCGCCAACCCACAACACCGACGCTTGATCTCACTCGGGTTTATCGCGTTGGAGCCGGCGACGTGCTTGATATCAGGCTCGGGCCGGCATCATCAGACAAGTCGACACTCTTTACGATTACTCCAGCTGGTCTACTAGAACATCCAAACTTTGCAGAACCATTAGCTGTCGGCGGCATGACAGTTGAGGAGATCGCCGCCCGGCTAGAAGACGATTTGAAACGGCGTGCCTTGAGTGAAGATCCAAAGGTCTCCGTTGGCGTCCGCGATTATGTAAGTCACGCAATTCTGGTTAGCGGCCTTGTGAAGGAGCCTGGTACGAAGATTTTGCGTCGTGAAGCGATTCCTCTTTACGTAGTCATTGCTGATGCGCAGCCACTTGCTGAAGCAGCACGCGTCACGCTTGTACGCCACGAAAATGGCGAAGTGTTGGACATCGAACTCTCTAACGCACAGTCATTGAATCGACTGGTCCATCCTGGAGATGTAATAACTCTGCATCCTCCGCCGAGTCAGTTTTTCTATGTTGGCGGCGAGGTCAAGAGTCCGGGAGAAAAGCAGTTTCGTCGAGGTCTTACGCTCACTCAGGCAATTCTCGCGGCTGGAGGTCTAACCGGCGAAGGAAAAGAAGTTCGAATCGGTCGCGACAATGGCAAAGGCTTTTTGACAATAACGCGTTACAAACTTAAAGACATCAACTCAGGCAAATTGGCAGACCCGCCAATTGAACCCGGCGACAGGATCACAATCGTGAACTAAAAGGGAGTGTTTCTATGTCAGCCGCATTAGATAGAGACAGGGAAGAAGCCCAAAGACAAACTACAGTTCCCGAGCAATTCGAGGAAGTAACCAGCGAGCTCTCAGGAGAAACACGTTGGGGTAATGACGTTAACGCGCGTGACGATCATGGCTCAACTCCACTGATGCATGCGGCGTGTATCGGTTGTGTTGAAATCGTGCGACTTCTAATCGAGCGCGGCGCAGACGTAAATGCAAGACGGCAAGACGGGCTTACTCCGCTCTTGCTAGCAGCATTCTTTGGACATCGCGATATTGTTCAGATTCTTCTCGAAAGTGGAGCTGATGTCGACGCAACCAGCAGATACGAAACGTCGGCCGAGATGTGGGCGGCTGCACGTGGCTTCTTCACCGTGAGTGACCTCATTAGAGAAACTCGCACTAGAACTGACGGCTTAGAGTCAGTGGCTGATTCCGACACGTCTGCAGAAACGATGTCTGAAGAGGCTATTGCTGACAGGAATCTCATTGAGGAGAGCAGTTCGTCCGTTGTCTCTGAAGCCGACACGGTAACTACCTCGGAACTTATTGCGCAGGAGCATTCGTCAGAGCCTTCTGACTCGGCTGAACCGGAAAGTGTTCGAGAAGCTACGACTATACAAAGGCCAACCGTAGTCACACACGCTACCACAACAGTAGTCATGTCTGTTGAAGGTGGCGCTCGAGAACATCGCACAAGCGCAAGCTCTCGTTTTGCGCAGCGCTTCTCGGAGGATGGTATGCCGATCGTCGCTCAACAGAACTCAACTGTAGATAACGAACAGAGCAAGCCAGCTGTTGAGGAGCCATTCTCTGATGAAGCTGCTATCGCCGAGCCACGCAATTCCGAACAGCGGATTAGCTCGATCATCAGCGAAGAATGGTACGAAGGCCCGACTCTTGAGAAGAACCTGGCAGAGCCGGAGAGTAGCGCGATTGCAGAGGAGGCTTCTTCGATCGAGAGCAACCGCCCAATAAAACGAGGTACGCGAGTACTTGATGAGGACTGGGAGCCTTATGCATTGCCGCTTACGAACCCGACTGATTCTAATCCTTCGGTTCAGAAGAAGCCCGTAGTGCTTGATGAGGATTGGGAACCAACGTTACCTCCGGTCGAAAGCTTCTCCGATTTTCATCCCGTGATGACTTTTGTAACCCGAATCGCGGGTACGGGAAGAACTCTTGCCCTTCTTCTGGTTATGGGTGTGATTGTCAGCTCTGTGTTGGCGTTTGTATTCTTGCGAATAAGTCCACAAATCAATGCGGAAGCTCTGTTGCCAGTTGAAGAATCGGTTCCGCCTCAACAAGTGACATTTGAGAATCCACCATCGACCGCCAATGCTGACGCAGCTGCTGCCGTTTCGAGTAACGAACGCACGGCCCCATTACAGACCGCCACTAACGAAACCGCCACCTCCGCTGTAAAAAACGAAACGGCAGCTAGCACCGCGTCCGACAATCCAGGCCCAAGTGATTCAGCCCCCGCCAACGATGAGAACGCGTCGGTGCAACCACAAAGCTCGGAAACCGTTACTGCGGCAGTTGGGCTCGACACTATCAGACGTAATGGCATCCGCAGCATAAAACCAAAACACAAAACGCCGCCGCCCCCGACCGTGTCTGAAGCGATCGAACCCGACAAACAGGCCTCTGCTGCTTCGAACGTTCAACAGCGGACGAGCCCGCCAACCGCACAAAACTCGGCTGAGCGAACAACTGTTGATTCCTCAGCTACCGGTATCACATCTTCAAAGACACGCCCGAAAGTTATTCAGTGGCCCTAATCTTCAGCGAGCATAAAGTACGAATGGAATTGACATTCGTCTTCAACGATTAAGAATCAGATTGATCACTTCCGCAGCATCGAGAAAAGGAGAACAGACATGTTGAGTTTCTTGTGGTGGTTGATAATCGGATTGATTGCAGGAGCATTGGCCCGCTTGATCATGCCCGGAAAAGATCCTATGGGTATTCTGGGAACGATGATACTCGGAATCGTTGGTTCCGTACTCGGTGGCTTTATCGCCAGCCTTATATGGCGGACCGACACTGGCTTTCACGCAGGTGGTTTGTTCCTTTCTATACTTGGAGCAATCATTGTTCTAGGAATCTGGAGAATGATTCATACCCGCACACCTGTACAATAAGAATGTAAAAGTCGTTCTCGTTCAATAACGAAACGCGCGGCCTGCACTTAAAGTAATTGACAACGTGCTAGCGTTCGTTATAGTTTGCTGGCTGTCACCTACCATTAGCCCCTTCAAGTTAGCCCTACCTTGGCCTGACTGTAACTAACGTTTCAGGCGAAGTTTAATTTTCCGAGAGACCAATTCTCGTTGAGAACCTGGTCAAGCGTCTTTTACAGACGTTTTTTGTAGCGAGATCATCCGCTGTGCTTTAATTGCTCGGAATTTCTCGCACAGGTTTGGGCCAAATTGCTCAGAGTATGGGTTCGCTAGCAGCCATCACCACAGATTCTGAGCCAGATCTTTATTGGCCTTTGAGTTGCTCGGTAGTTCTCGGGGTAAGTGCTCGTGTGATGTTAATCACAGCCAACGCATAAACGCCGTCGCTAAGATGCTCGCGCTTTTCTTTACATGAGTTCAAACAAATAGAGCAATCAATACTCGCTCTTCGCACGGTTTTGTTTCATCGTTTCACAGTGAGGGCCGAGAGTTGAGTTTAAGAATCGTCAAGCCTTTGCTCGTTTCAGCTGTGCTGACCATAGCAATTATGTGGTTAGCGTCAGGCAGTTCTACTCAGTCGACCACCCCAGCTCAAACCAAACCAGCAGCCTATAACTCCGCAGATTACGTCGGTAGTGATGCGTGCAAGGATTGTCACGAAGATCAGTTCAAAGCGTTCTCTCACACATCCCACGCCAAGCTGGCGCATATAAGTAGCTGGAAGGAGAGAGTAACCGGTTGCGAAGCGTGCCACGGACCAGGTAAGGCCCACACCGAAGAAGGCGATCCCAAAAAGATAATTTCATTCAAGAACAAGAGTCCTAAGGAGATTTCCGAAACTTGTTTATGGTGTCATGCGGGGAAAGAGGAGCGAAACAATTTCAGGCGAGGCGAACACTGGCGCAACGATATCGGTTGTACCGATTGCCATTCATCGCATTCTGACCAAACCAACCGGAACATTTCGAAGTCCATCAGCTATGTTGATAGAGCCAATGCAGAGAAGCCAGACTTCTCAACTATCCATTTGCTGAAGATCAGCGAACCGCAACTCTGCATCAGCTGCCATAGCGAAGTTAGGCCCGACTTCAACAAGCCATTTCATCACAAGGTTCTTGAAGGAGTGATGAAATGTAGTGATTGTCATAACCCCCACGGTGGTTTTGAACTCAAACAAGCGAGGTTAGCCACAGGCGCGGACGCTGCGTGCATAAAGTGCCATGCTGATAAGCAAGGGCCTTTCACTTACGAACACGCACCGCTGAAGACGGAAGGATGCGTCGCTTGTCACACGCCGCATGGCTCAGCAAACCCAAGACTCTTGAGGTTTAGTGCTGTGAACCAGCTTTGTTTGACATGTCATAGCGTTGACCACGGGGTCGGTGCCGACGAACCAGCAGGTCCGACACACAACCAGAATGTCCAGTACGCCAGCTGCACGAACTGTCACGTGAAGATTCACGGATCTCGTTCGCATCCAGCCTTTTTCCGATGAAGTTTAGTTAACCTTGGCGGGGCTAATTATGAAGAACAGCACGACATCGATGCGGGCAGGATTAGTTTTGCTTCTGTTGCTGTTCGTTTCAGTTGCAAAGGCACAACAGCCTTCTCCCAGCCCGACAGCGAAAACAACTACAGACACAAATAGCAACAGCGGTTCGGTTCAGGCTGGGGAAGATGCAGGTGACTACACAATCGTGTCCAGCCTTGAGTTTGGATATCGAGGACTTCAGGTCGTCGGTGACCTTAACAAGTACCAAAGCGATCTGAACTACCGGGCTGGACCGCGTTTGTTTGACTCCAGCTTCCTGCTTCGATCGAAAAATGGCACAGGTGGATTGCTTGATACGGCTCTTGTGACTACAACAGGGTGGGGCGCCGATCCCAACGGACACGTGCGGATCAATCTAGAGCAACCAAAGTGGTACCGCTTTGACGCCACATATCGCAAATTCAAGTACTTCAGGTTTCTCAATAGCTTCGCAAACCCAAACTGGTCGTTCTCGCCCTCTCAGTTCAGTGTGCCGCCGAAACCCGTTACCGGTGAACATGGCTACAACACAGAGACGAAAATGGGAGACTTTGATCTCACCATCCTGCCAAAAAACAGATTGATTAGATTCAATGTGGGTTACTCGCCGGAGCGTTACAACGGCCCAGCGTTCACCAACTATCACATTGGAGGAAACGACTTCAATTATCCGTTGAACCTCAGATCTAGGGCCAACGATTATCGTTTCGGAGTGGACGGCACTCTCGGGCCAATAGACTATACATTCCTACAAGGATTTCGCCGTTTTCGCGACGATACATCTACCGACCTCGGCAACACGCCTGGTATTAATCTCGACCCAGCAAAGGGTCAACTTACAAGTTTCTTTCACCACGAACCATCACGTGGGAGCGTTAACTTCACACGAGGCAGCGTGCACACCTTAGTAGCGAAGAGATTGGATATAACTGCACGCGTGGTCTATAGCAAATCCGACTCCAACTTTGCCTTTATTGAGAACTACACTGGCACCAACTGGAACCCCAGAGTCTCTGGATGGCCTCCGGGGCCGCTTCCTGCCACGCCTAACACTCTCAATCTCGGGACGTACAACATCACCGGAACCTCCAATCGCCCACAATGGCTCGGAGATGTCGGTGTCACATGGTTGGCCACGGACAAGTTGCGAATCTCAAATACGTTTCGCGTTGAGGATTTTAAGATCTTTGGTGATGCAGTATTTGCAGACTTTTTCTCGATTACGCGTCCCTCAGGTTCAACGACAGTGACTAATACGATCGCTTTCAGTAATTTGGACGCTCACACGACCGTCAAGTATCGCAAGTATCAAAACATCGTCGAAGGCGACTATCAGTTCAATGCTCGTAACTCGGTGCACTTCGGCTATCGATATGGACATCGTCGCATTGAAGAGGGTTTCGAAGGATTCAATCTCGGCTCCAACGGGTCTGTTCCCCCACCGACTCGGAGTTCTTCAAGTGACCTGGACGAAAACAACACGCACGCTTTCTTCGGCGGGTTTAGAACGCGTCCAGCGAGCAATTGGACCATCTACTTCGACGCCGAGCACGGAACAGCCGACAACGTGTTCACCCGTATTGGCAACTACAACTACACAAACATTCGAGCGAAGACGAGGTATTCTCCAAACAGGAAGGTCAACTTCAATCTTGCAGTGATTACGAGGAACAACGCCAATCCATCGGAGATAGCGGGAGTTTCATTGGAAGATTTCGGCGTGTCGATAAAATCCCGCGTCTTCACTTCATCGGTCGACTGGACGCCAAATTCCAGGTTTCAAATCAATACCGGCTATAACTACAACTGGATTAATAGCAATGCTGTCGTCAACTACTTCTTCAACGGAATCAACCATCCTGAGGGTCACAGTCTTTATTATGTGAGAAACAACTTCTTCTTCATTGATACGACCGCGCTACTCTCTCGTCGGGTTAGTCTCTTTACGTCATATCGGATCAACAAAGATAATGGCCAGGGCCGCCGCGTCGCCGACCCGATCGGGACGCCAGGATTTCTTGTCACTTCTTATCCGAATAGTTATCAGTCGCCAGAAGGACGGCTGGCGATCAAGATCAATCGCCGTCTGGATTGGAATGTTGGCTATCAGTACTACAACTACAATGAAAGCGCGATTGTTGGCCCAAGGCGGCAGAATTATCACGCGCATCTCCCCTACACATCCTTGCGATTATATTTTGGCCGACTCGAATAGAGATCTTTACTTCGAACGAAGCGTCACAAACAATCTCCGGTTCCTTGTTTACACGAGCCGGAGTTTGTTCTATTTGGTTACCAGACTTTATTGAGGCTCTCGACTCGAGGAGAAGGCCGCACGAATGAGACTGAAAAGGTGCAGTTCGATCGGCTTCTTTCTCATTCTGTCTTTTGGAATGATTGGGAATGGCGAACCGCAGCGCCGGCAGCAGACGAGACGCACGGCCGGAGAGGACCGGGTCGATTATTCAAGGTTCTCGCATACGACTCATGTAACACGACAGGCGCTGTCATGTGAGTCATGTCATAAGTTCCCGACTAGTAACTGGAATCAAGTGCGACAAGGGGATAGCGCATTTCTTGATGTGGCCGAGTTTCCCGACCACTCGTCTTGTCTTAACTGTCATCGCAAGCAATTTTTTGCGCGGCAGAGACCGGCACCAGTGATTTGCCAAAACTGTCATGTGAAAGTTACTCCGCGGGATACGCGCAGATTTTTGTTTCCAAGTTTGGGGGATGTCGCGAATTCCGCTGCACCGCGAAAAGATCTCATGAGTCAGTTCGCCGTCGCATTTCCTCATGACAAGCACCTTGACGTGGTCGGATCGAACCGCCGCTGGACCAATCCGACTCTCAACGGCTTCGTGAGCATTGCCTGGCAAGAACCAAAGGCGAGCAAAGAGTCCGCCGAACCGAAGAGTTGTCCTGTTTGTCACCAGACATATCAACCGCAAGGGAGTTCAGACGACGAGTATGTCACGAAGCCGCCCGCAGACATCGGCGATCGTTTCTGGCTGAAGAAAGGAACGTTCAAGACGATTCCGAATAGTCATTCGTTTTGCTTTACGTGTCACAACACCGATGCCGGAATTGCGCCTGCGCCTTCGGATTGCCAAGCCTGTCATAAGCTTGCGGCTCAAAACGATTTAAAAAACGATCTGGATCCCAGCCTGCTGCAGCCGATGGGGATCTCGGATAAAACCGTTCTC
>JBKPAL010000066.1:0-13940 GCA_046726395.1 Acidobacteriota bacterium | reverse complement strand
GTTTCAACCCTGGCAATCGAATGTGAGTCGGAACCAAAACAGGACAACATCTTCGTGCGCAAACGCGAACGAGGAAAAGTGTAGTTATCGCTTTGAATTTACTGGGAGCGCGGGCGTCCACGCCCCCTTCTTCTGTCATTTTTAAAGTGGAACAGTGTGAGAGTGCGGGCGAGGACGCCGGCGCTCCCAGTAAGGATCTGCAGTTCAAACCCGAAAAATGAAGGCAAGAATGAACGGCTTCACTCGCCGAGAGATCCTAGGTCTGCTGGTTTCCGCTCCCTTAGCGCGCGCAGCGTATTCGCTTTCTCGACCGATAAGTTCACAGGCCGATTCACTTGACCTGCGATCGTTGAGTAGTAGTCAAGGTAGAGTCGTGCCCCAAACTCAAGATGCTGATGTTGGTCGAGTGAAGCTCGTAAGACAGTGGCGCAACTCACTATGTCGCTCGAGAGTGACGAATGAAGGAACAAAACCCGTTCGCATTAAGGAAGTGGTTCTGTTTGAGATCGAGCTTCCGCTTCCAAACGAGACTCGTCTGTTTGGTGAGGCTTTCCAGATGTTGAGTCAAACCGGCGGTACGCTAGGCGAGCCTAAGGATCTAGGTTCCTACACCGATGCTAAGCACTACCGCATGCCGGCACCGCCTGATACGCGCGTGTTACATGGAATGCTGGCGCTCACGGCTCCGAGCGGAGATGAATACCTGTTTGGGTTCACCTCATGTCGCCGCTTCAACGGGCAGTTTTATCTTCGTAACAGAAACTTACAGGTGGTGGTAGACACAGAAGGTCTGCAACTCGCGCCGGGTGGTACATGGGAATTGGAAGAATTTACGTTTCGCCGCGGAAGAAGTCGCGATCTGTTGTTAGCAGATCTTGCCAAAGCGATCTCTCAGAACCATCGACCGTTGAAGTTTTCTGCCCCACCAACGGGTTGGTGTTCCTGGTACTGCTTTGGACCGCGCGTAACGGCTCAGCAAGTTCTCGATAATCTCGACTTCATCGCGCGCAATGCACCCGGCTTGAAGTACATCCAGATAGATGACGGTTACCAACCCGCAATGGGTGACTGGTTAGAAACCGGAGCTGCATTCGGTGGCAATGTTCAGGGCGTGCTGAAACAAATCCGGAAGCGAGGATTTGAGCCTGCAATCTGGGTCGCACCATTCATCGCAGAAGAGAAGTCCCAAATCTTTACCCTACATCCCGAATGGTTTGTTAAGGACAACGAAGGCAAGCCGCTGCGTTCCGATCGAGTTACGTTTGGTGGCTGGCGTCGTGGTCCGTGGTATGTACTCGACGGCACGCACCCGGAAGTACAGCAGCACTTTGAAAATCTCTTTCGAACGATGCGCCGGGAATGGGGATGCACTTACTTCAAACTTGATGCGAACTTCTGGGGCGCAATTCACGGCGGCACATTTCATGATTCACGTGCAACACGTATCGAAGCGTATCGAAGCGGGATGCAGGCGATTCTTCGTGGAGCCGAGGATGGGTTCATTCTTGGTTGCAACCATCCGATCTGGCCATCGCTTGGATTGATTCACGGCTCGCGTAGCTCGAATGACGTGAAGCGCAGCTGGGACAGGTTCAAGAGCATCGCGCGACAGAACCTCAATCGCAATTGGCAAAACGGACGGCTGTGGTGGAACGATCCAGATGCCCTGGTGCTCATGGGCGACTTACCAGCAAATGAATTTGAGTTTCACGCAACATCGGTTTTTGCGTCAGGCGGAATGCTGTTATCCGGTGACGATCTGACAACGATTTCGGCGAATCGTCTGGACATGTTGAAAAAGTTACTGCCGCCACTCGGCGTTGCCGCACAGTTCTCGGATGATCGACTGCTAGTCGGCCGAGTGAAATCACAAAAACAAGAACTAGTTTGTCTGCTGAACTGGGAGGATCAACCACAAGCGATTGCATTGCCGCTGTCTCGGCCTTGCGAGGTAAGAGACTTCTGGTCCGGAGAAGTTCTCGGGAAGAAGGAAGGAACTTTCACGAGCAACCTCGGTCCTCGTTCAGCGAAATTACTTGTGTGCAGTTAGCAGCTTTGCCTCAAAAGTTACAGAGAGACTTTTCAACGGCTTGCCGGTTGGTGTGCGGCGGCGGCTTGCTCCGCCGTTAGCGGCAGGAAAATCACTAGGGACTTGCCCTTGGTTCGGGCTTGCCCTTTGAAACTGTTGAGCCAAAGGCCGGATCAAGGGCAGAGCCCAAAACGAAATAACGGCATGTACGGCGGGGCAAGCCATCGCCGCACACCAGGGGGCAAGCCTTTTCTCAACCGCCAGCACTATTTTTGAGGCAAAGCGTAGTTAGCCTCACTTAGGACATAAACCGATGTTGAGGGCAAACCGATCCACGAAACATCACGAAGAGGAGTTCGTGCTCGTTCGTGTAATTTCGTGGATCGTTCCCAAGTCCCAAAGAGAATTCAACCTATGCTAACCAGAAAAACGAACCGCCGCCTATTTGAACTGACGATCTTAATTTCACTTCTTCTTCTGCTGCTGTTTGTAGCGAACATCAAAGGTCAGCAGCTCGCTTCGACGAAAAATTCCTCCAGCGCAAAAGCAGAACGAGAACGGCGCCTCAAGTGGTTTCGCGAAGCGCGATTTGGAATGTTCATTCACTGGGGAGTGTATGCAGTTCCCGCTGGACAGTGGAAAGGAAAGCTGATTCCTGGTCTCGGCGAGTGGATCATGAACCGCGCACAGATCTCGGTTCGCGAATACGAACAACTACCACCAATGTTTAATCCGGTGAAGTTTGATGCAGAGCAATGGGTCATGATGGCGAAGAATGCCGGCATGAAATACATCGTGATCACCGCAAAGCATCACGATGGGTTCGCGATGTATCACTCGCAAACCAGCAAATTCAATATCGTCGATGCCACACCGTTCCATCGAGACCCGCTGAAAGAACTCGCTGCCGCAACGCAGAAGGCCGATCTCAAACTCTGCTTCTACTATTCGCAAACTCAAGACTGGCACGAACCAGATGCAGTAGGAAACAACTGGGATTGGCCCGATGACACGAAGAAGAATTTTGATAAATACCTCGAAGAAAAGGTAAAGCCCCAAGTCAGAGAACTGTTGACCAACTATGGGCCGATTGGGCTGATTTGGTTCGACACTCCACGCAACATCACCCGTGAACAGAGCCAGCAACTTGTCGACCTGGTGCACTCAATCCAACCTGATTGTCTTGTTAGCGGTCGTGTGGGCCACGGACTTGGTGACTACGATTCTGCAGGCGATAACCAGATCAGCGTCGGCTCAGTTAAACGTGACTGGGAAACACCTGTGACTCTGAACGACACCTGGGGCTTCAAGAAGGACGATCACAATTGGAAGCCCACGTCGATCTTGATCCGGCAACTCGTGCAGGTAATCAGTCAAGGGGGAAACTATCTATTAAATGTTGGTCCCACTGCCGAGGGACTGATTCCGCAACCAAGCGTGGAACGATTGTCAGAAGTCGGCGATTGGCTCAAGACAAACAGCGAAGCGGTCTATGGCAATGGTCCCAGTCCATTTCCCTACGAACTGCCATGGGGTCTGATCACTACTAAACCCGGCAGACTCTACCTGCACGTGTTCAAGTGGCCGCAGAAAGAGTTGGTTCTGTTCGGTATCAAGAGCAAGATCCAGAATGCATATCTCCTTGCCAATAAGACCAAACTTAAGTTCAACCAAAAATCCGACAACTCTTTCAATCATCACTCACTCTCGCTTCAGCTTCCTCCAACGCCTTCTGACAAACACGATTCCGTAATCGTGCTCGAGATCAAAGGAGATGTCCTGGCTGACACATCGTTGCTGCAACAGCCAGATCACACCGTCACACTGCCGGCATTCCTATCTGAGTTGCATAAAGCGGCAAACGGAACGTTGCGGTTCGACAGTCGTGGGGTAGTGGAAAGATGGCTGAGCAAGGACGAATGGCTAAGTTGGGACTTTCAGATTTCTCAACCCGGGCGATTTGATGTGGTGGTCCTTACGTCTGAACAGAAGTATGGCCGCGATTGGGAAGGCGGCCACGAAGTAGCGCTGGACGTCGCTGGGCAGAAGTTGAAGGGAGTGATCGATAACGATGGCAAAGAAGAAAATCCGGCGAACCCTTATTGGAAATATGTGATTTCGAAGATGGGCCAGATCAGTATTGAGAAGCCGGGCCGATATGGCGTCAGTTTGCAGCCTGAGTCGATCAAGAGTGAGAAACAACTTGGCTTGACTCTCGTTTCAGTCAAGCTGATCCCGGTAGCTAATTAGAGGCCATTAGCGCAAGGGTACGGTGCGGCTGTGCCGCGATGCAGTGCGGAAAGGCTTCGCCTTTCCGGGAGCGAAGAAGATTTTTTGAGGCTATGCCTCTGGTGGAGCGAGGGAGGCACAGCCTCAAGAAAAACAAGTAAGCGCACGGAAAAGGCGAAGCCTTTCCGCACTGGACGGCGGCAGAGCCGCACGAATAGGAGAACTGATTTTGCGTGTCCGCTTCATTCTTTTAGCTCTCCTTCTTACATTATCCAGTGTGGCCAACTCGCAAAGCCTGTCGCGAGAGCAGTGGGGTGCGCCCAACATTCAAGTTACTTCTAACGCAGGCAAGTGGACGATCAAAGGTAAGAAGAATACGGTCACTCTTGATCAGAAGAGTCTTGCAGTCACAATTCAAACTCCCGCAGCCATCTGGCAGATGGTGCCATCGTCCACAAAAGACATGCTTGTCCGTTCGCGCGGCGACGATGCCGACGTTCAGCTGAGCGCTGCGCGCGAAGTGCAAGTCAGTCCTTACGACACTGGTTACAAGACTGGAGTAAAAGTGGTCCTAAGCGGCTGGCAACAGAATGGCCGGCAAGCTCAACATGCTGGACGAGGACTTACGCTTTTCTTAACGATCTGTTTGGAAGGTGAAGCCGAAGAGGTGGTGTTTGACGTCGCTGCGGTGGAGCAAGGTACGGTCGTCAGACAACTCGACTGGCCCACGGCCTTGAACGCTCGCGATGTCGACCACACGGTTTTGAGCAACGGCCGCGGAAACATTCTGCCGCGCAACTGGTCCAAAGAGTTCTTCCCGATTCGCACGATTACAGCTGAAGGAAAGATCGCGCCCACGGATCATAGCGTTTTGCAAAGCAATGTGATCGAATCATGGTCGATGTCCTGGTGGGGCTTTCAAAAGGGAAAGTCGGCTTTGATGGTGCTGGTCGAAACGCCCGATGACGCAGCTTATCAGTTACATCATCCGGCAGGTGGACCCACGGTCATTGGTCCGCGTTGGCGGTCGACCCTCGGAAGATTTGGTTACCCTCGTAAGGTTCGCTTTATCACTTTTGACGATGGCAACTATGTCGATATGGCAAAACGTTATCGACGTTACGTCAAAGAGACGGGCCATTTCGTCTCACTTCAAGAGAAGATCGCTCGCACTCCGCGAGTAAAAGATTTGATAGGTACTCCACAAACACGCGCCGGAATTCTGCGAAACCTGGTGCCGGAAAGCGATCGATACGATTCCAAGGATCCTTCTAAGAATTACAGCCTAACGACGTTTGATGAACGAGCACGGCAGCTGCGCGAACTGAAGGCGAAAGGCTTTACTCGTCTGCTGGTGATGGTTTCGGGTTGGCCACATCTCGGTTACGATCGACAGCATCCTGATCCTTTTCCACCTCCCGAGAAAGCCGGAGGATGGGAAGGACTCAAACGTCTTTCTGATACTTGCGCTGAACTTGGCTATACCTTCCTGCTCCACGATCAATATCGCGATTACTATCTCGACGCTCCTTCGTACAACGCGCAGTTTGCGATTCACGAAGAAGACGTGACGAGCCGACCACAAGCTTTTCCCGGGACCCGGTTCGGTGATTGGAAAAAAGAACAGATCCCTTACATGCGACATTGGGATGGCGGACCCCAAACGATTTTGAACGCACGTTTTATGTTGGGCCACTTGATCAAAAACAATCAGTTGCTGTTCGCGCATAATATTCGGCCGCAGGGAATCTATATCGATGTAGTCGGTTACGTTCCTCCTGACGAAGACTTCAATCTCGAGCATCCGACCACAAGAACAGAAGCAATGCGTGCTCAGGCTTCAATGCTGAACTGGTCGAGGCAGAACCTCGGCGTCGTTATGACTGAAGCCGGCGCGGATTGGGTCATACCTTTCGTTGATAGCGTCAATCAGTCAGGTGGGAATGGAAAAACTATTCCGGTGCCGCTTTATCAATTGGTCTATCACGATGCTGTTGTTGTCTCTTTTGGTCCACGCGACCAGGCAAGTCTTTTGCGCGGTCTTTTATATGGCGGCGTGCCTGAACTGCCAATTGCGCAGAACTTGGATGAAAAGATGTTCGCGTTGATCCGTTCAATGGCTGCGCTCCACGAGCGGGTAGCTTTACTTGAGATGACACGCCATGAATTTCTCGACAACAACTTTCGGAAGGAAAGAACAACGTTCTCAGACGGAACAACCGTCACCGTTGATTGGGATGCAAACAGTTACGAGATTAACCCGGCGCTGAAATGAACTTAGCTAAAGGGATGAGCAAACAGTTCCTGTTAGTCTTCGTGCTAATCGTTAGCAGCGCACCGGCGGCGTTGTCACAAGGTCCTAACCTGCCAAGAGTTTTCTTGTACAACGCGCGCCAGCTATTTGCGCTCCGTAGCAGCAGCCCGGAATCACTCACTCCTGCGTTGGTGAAGCTCAAAGAGGACGCTAACAAAGCGTTAAGAGTTGGGCAGTTCTCTGTCGTTAATAAAACGATCATTCCACCGAGTGGTGACAAGCATGACTACATGAGTCAGGCTCCCTACTTCTGGCCCGATCCGAAAGCACCTAACGGATTGCCCTACATTCGTCGTGACGGTGAACGCAATCCGGAGATTAATAAACTTCCGGATCATTCCGCGATGGATCAGATGATAAATGCCGTTTCGACCCTGTCTCTCGCTTACTACCTGCTCGGGGATGAAGTCTACGCGACTAAAGCTGGTGGCCTATTGCGCTCGTGGTTTATCGATGCCGACACACGAATGAATCCGAATCTTCAGTTTGGACAAGCCATTCCGGGCGTGAATACGGGCAGAGGTATCGGTTTGATCGAGACCCGTGGGCTGGCGCGTGTTGTCGATGCAGTTGGTCTACTCGCCGGTTCTCAGTCCTGGAAGCAACAGGACGAGCGCGAGCTAAAACAATGGTTTGATCAATTCCTCAAGTGGATGATCGAACACAAATACGGTCGTGATGAGGCTGCCGCACTGAACAATCACGGCACGTACTATGACGTGCAGACCGCCTCATTCGCATTGTTCCTTGGTCGCCGGGATCTGGCGAAGCAGATTCTCGAAGCCAGCAAACAAAAGCGAATCGCGAGACAGATTGAACCTGACGGCCGGCAACCGCTGGAGCTCGTGCGGACGAGAGCCTGGAGCTACAGCGTGGGAAATCTTGACGGTCTGACGCTCCTGGCAATTCTCGGAGAGAGTGTTGATGTCGATTTGTGGCACTACGAAACCAGTGACGGCCGCAGCATCCGTCGCGCCTTTGAGTACTTATATCCCTTTGCTGTTGGCATTCAGAAATGGCCGCATCAGCAGATTACGGAGTTTCAGTCGGACTCACTGTTCCCACTAATACGACGCGCAACATCGAGATATAGCGATCAGAAATTCAAAACCATGATGGCCCATGTTCCCCAACCTGGAGCTGCCGATCGTGAGAGGTTGTTGGCACAGTAACTACTAAAGGATCAACCTGTGAGATACAAAGTTCTTCTAATCGCATTCTTGACGAACGCTCTCCTGATCGCACCGCTGGGTTTGTCAGCTCGTGCGAATAGTCCGGATAAACGTAAGTCTGAAACCGATTGGTCGCGTGCTGTTGTTGATTCCACGATCAAACGCTTCCCTACGGCTGAATCACTGAAGGGTTGGGGTTACGCGAAGTCGCTCTATCTCTACGGCCAATATCTCGTCTACTTACGTACAGGTGACAAGAGATACTTGGATCACATTCAGGCGTGGATCGATCTTCATGTCGATGACAAAGGTGTAATCAATAGACCTATCAATGCGTTGGACTACATGCTTCCCGGCAATCTCTGCCTCATCCTTTACAAAGAAACAAAGCAGGACAAGTACAAGCTGTGCGCCGATAGCATCCGTAAGACGTTCGATACATACCCTCGCACAAAAGACGGCGGATTCTGGCATGCGAACATCCCGAGCCGGCAGTGGCAACTGTGGGCCGACGGCGTGTTTATGGGCATGCCTTTCCTCGTGCGCTACGGAAAGATGTTTGGCGACAGCAAGTATACGAATGACGAGGCGACCAAGCAGTTACTGATCTACTACAAGCACTTGAACAATCCTCAGACTGGTTTGCTTCACCACGCTTACGATGAGAGTGGCGCCCAACCATGGGCGGACCCAGTCACTCATCGGTCTGCATACTTCTGGTGTCGTGCGATAGGTTGGTATGCGATGACACTCATAGAAGTTCTTGATCTGTTGCCGAAGAATCATCCGCAGCGCGCTGAGTTGATCACAATCGTCAAGCAACTCGCGAAAGCATTTGAGCGATATCAGGATCCGAGTACTGGTCTTTGGTATCAGATTGTTGACAAGGCTGGTGTGGAAGGGAACTGGCTCGAGACATCTAGCTCGAGCATGTACTCGTACATGATGTGGATGGGCGTGAAGCGCGGTTATCTTGCGAAGCATTATCGTGACGTGGCATTGAAAGGTTATCGCGGTGTTTTAACGAAGCTTTCGATGGGTGATGATGGTCTGACAAATCTCATCGACATCTGTGAAGGAACGAATGTGAGTGACCTTGCTTACTACTTTGCACGCAAACGCAACGCGAATGACTTTCACGGCATTGGTGCGTTTCTGATCATGAATGAGCAACTGGGTGCGCAGACGATCGGTGCAAAGCCGGGAATATTAAGCTGGTCCGCAGATCTCATCGACTTGAAAATTATCAAGCGATGAAGTTGGGCGGACACTTCTAAGGGTTGAGTTAAATGAATATTAGGCGGGGGTAACCACCCTTCCCAACCATGAGACTGCAAGTCTTGAGTGCTCAACATCTGATCTTGAACAGCTTTCAAGCAGGAAGAACAGCAATCAAGTCGCGGAGTCTCTAGGTAAGGAAGGGTGGTTTACCCCCGCTCAAGTAGCAACAGACTCGAGGTTGGCTTCTAAAGTCAATCCTGGTCCGCTCATAGACTTTCAGTTTCCATGCCATTAAAAACCAAAAAGAGTAAAGAAGAATGTGTCGCTAAACCGCGACATCTTTGCGCATTTCAAAGTCGCCGAGATTTTCTTTCAACGGCCGCCAGTGCTGTGCTCATCTCTCAGATCTCATTGGCCACAATCGGCGAAGAACGTCCAATCAACGTCACCAGTCCTAATGGAAACGTTACGTTTGAATTACTGCGCGATCCTAAAGAATTGACGTACCGAGTCGCTTTGAAACGTCAGCCGGTGCTTACGAACTCCAATGTGGGAATCACAGTTGACGGGGTGGAACTAACTAGGGACGTCAAGATCAATCGAGTTGATACATATCGCGTGCGAGAAAAGTATCCAGTACTGGGCGTGCACAGCGAGGCAGTGAATCATGCGAACGGCGCAAAGGTCTCCGTAACTCATTTGGCTACGAAGACTGACTTCACTGTAGACGTTCGTGTCTTCGATGACGGCGTTGCATTTCGCATCATCGTTCCAGGAGAAGGGAATCGAGTGCCTGACGAGGCCACGACTTTTTCCCTTCCTTCCGGCAGCGCAGTCTGGTTTCACGATTTTGAAGGGCACTACGAAGGCGTGCATGCGAAGAAAGAGATTAGCTCGATCAAACAAGGCGAGTGGGCGGCGCCTCCCGTCACGGTCAAACTGCCAAACGGCTCGGGCTATGCGGCAATAACTGAAGCAGCTTTGATCAATTACGCTGGCATGGGTTTGCAGGCAAACGGTGAAAACGGATTCGCAGCTCGTCTGGGCCACGCGTTGCCGGTAAGTTATCCGTTTCGTCTGCGTTTCGGAGCGCAAGAGGGCGAACGTCTCAAACAGCCAGCAAGTGTAACCGGAGCAATCACGACACCGTGGCGAGTGATTCTCGTCGGTGGTGCCCTCGATTCGCTGGTGAACTCTGATGTTATCCAAAATGTTTCGCCACCGCCTGATACGCGACTGTTTCCTGCAGGGCCTCTGACCGATTGGATTAAACCGGGTCGTGCGGTTTGGAAGTTTCTCGATGGCGGCGAAAACACGCTCGCCAGCATGAAAGAGTTTTCTCGGCTCGCGGGCCAATTAGGTTTCGAATACAACGTCGTCGAAGGGTTTTGGCAACGCTGGACCGAAGCAGATATGCGCGAGCTCACTGACTACTCGCGACAGTTCAATGTCGGTGTGTGGTTCTGGAAACATCGAAGAGACTTAGGTACCCCGGAAACGCGCGACAACTTTTTCAGCTTGTGCCGCAGAGTTGGAGTGGTAGGCGCCAAGATAGACTTCCTGGACCATGAAGCGAAAGAGGTAATAGATCTTTACCAGGCGCTACTAAAGGACGCGGCCGCACACAAGATCATGGTTGACTTCCACGGTGCGAATAAACCGGCCGGAGAAGCGCGGACGTGGCCGAATGAAATGACTCGCGAAGGTATCTACGGCATGGAACATCGCAGCATGCCGGCGTGGGCTACGCACGACACCACTCTGCCGTTCACACGCTTTCTGGCCGGGCACGCTGACTTTACACCCGTACACTTCGGTGAGCGTCGCAAAGAGACTTCATGGGCGCATCAGATTGCAACGGCAGCTGCTTTTAACTCGCCCGTGTTGATTTTTGCCGCTCATCCAAAATCACTTCTCGAGAATCCTGCAGTTGAAATGATCAGGAGCATCCCGAGTGTCTGGGACGAAACGCGCGTGTTGCCACCATCCGAGATCGGCGAGCTGGCGATATTCGCGCGACGCAAAGGTGCGCTCTGGTTTTTAGTCGTCTTGAACGGATCAAATGAAAGGCGAGTAAAAGTGCCGCTGTCGTTTCTTAATCGCGGTAAATATGCGGCGTTTACGGTTGGCGACAATCTGGAAAATGCGGCTGCGGTAAAGCTTCAAAGCTCTGAGTTAGCTAAGGTCGATTTTCTTGATTTGGCGTTGCGCGCCGGCGGAGGCTTTGTTGCGCGATTCACACCGTCATAAGCGTTGGCATGAAGGAGCTGCAATGAAAAGTATCATCGCTAATCTTCTTCTCTTATTCACGATCAGTGGCAGCGCGTCTGCTCAGCAGCGGCAACCAGAATGGCCGCACAGCTTTCCGGCGCGAATTCAGGATGGAAAAAACAAAGACGTGTTGGTGATGACGCTGGGCGACGTTAGCTCGCCATTAGCGGATGGCATATTCGATCCTCGTACTGATGAAGTGAGACTGAACGACGGCTCCGTAAAAGCTAATTATTACAAAGAGACACTAGGGATTAAATATTTTCGTCCGATCGACAAATCGAAATTTCCTCTTCCGCCAGCAGGTTGGTGTTCCTGGTACTTCTATTACCAGGAGATCAATGAAGACGAAGTAAAGGGAAATGCGAAGTGGATCGCCGACAACTTGAAGGATTACGGCGCGCGTTATGTGCAGCTGGATGATGGATGGCAAGGAATCGGGCACGGGCTCGGCGAGAACCGCGATTGGACCACGATCGATAAGCGATTCGCGGGTGGCATGGATCGTCTTGCGACATACATTAAATCCGTAGGCCTCAAACCCGGAATCTGGCTGGCGCCGCATGGTCAAAGCAACGAAGCAGTGGTGAGAAATCATGTCGGCGTCTTCATGTTGAAGTCGGACGGCACTTCCGCTTCCAACACCTGGGAAGGAAAGTTCCTGATCGATCCTTCTACACCTGAAGCTCAGCTTTATCTCAAGAACCTGTTCAAGACACTCTCGGCGTGGGGTTATGAGTACTTCAAGATAGACGGCCAGCCTATTGTTATTCGCGAATATCGAAACAAAAAGTCATCGATGAAAAATCCGGCTGACAATTCAGACGAGCTGTACCGCGAGACTCTGAACAGCATCCGTGAAGCGATTGGTCCGGACCGTTATTTACTCGGTTGTTGGGTCATTCCTCTGGAAGGCGTGGGAATTATGAATGGGTCGCGCATCGGTGCTGACATTCTGCCGAACTGGGATGGATTCAAGTTCGCACTGCGGGCGACGATGGAATACTACTTCCTACATAACGTCGCTTGGTACGCCGATCCAGATGTGATGGTTGTGCGTTCGCCGTTGCCATTGGAACAAGCGCGAGCATGGGCCACCTTGCAAGGTTTGACCGGGCAGGCTCTGCTCACCAGCGACCGTCTAATGGATCTATCCGAAGAACGGGTTGAGCTACTTCGTCGTGTCTATCCCGCAGTCGATATCCGGCCGATGGATCTCTTCAAGTCTGAACGAAACAAACGAATCTGGGATCTGAAGATCAATCATCTCGGACGCAAGTATGACGTGGTCGGTCTTTTCAACTTCGATGAAGGAAAGTCAGTGCCGACTTTCGTGAGTTGGTCCGATCTGGGTCTTCCGGAAAACACTCGTATGCACGTATTCGATTTTTGGAACAAGGACTATTTGGGTGCCTGGGAAAAAGGCATCTCGCTCGACCTTGCACCGTCGAGTACGCGCGTGCTGGCGTTGCTGCCTGAGACTGATCAGATTCAGCTTATCTCAACCAGCAGACATATCACGCAAGGTTGGGTGGACCTCCTGGCCCAGAGGTTCAATCCTGCAAACGCTTCCTACTCTGGTCGCAGTCATGTCATCAAGAACGATCCGTATGCGCTGCGATTTGTTTTTCCTCCAGGGAAGAACTTTAACGTAAAGCACGCCATGGCACGGACTGCGTCGGGCGTGCTGCCAGTAAGGATCACTAACCATCAATCGTGGGCCTCTGTGGAACTCACATCACCAAAAACGACAGAGGTGAGTTGGGAGGTATCATTCGAGCCCGCGGCAATGTATCTGTTTCCAGTAAAGGAGCCACAGAATCTTTGGGCCGAACCCGTAGGTGTCGATGGTGTGAATCTTCGCTGGCACGTTCAGCATCAACCCACCGTCGGTTATCTGGTAACACTCAACGGAAAAGTTGTAGGAGTTAGTCCAACGCAGGTGTTCGCGCTGCGAGGTCTAGATCCGATACAAGCTTACACAGCGGAGGTCCAGACAATTTGGCAAGATGGCAAGCTAAGCGAGAAGAAGGCCGAGCTGAAATTCACTTTGAGCAATCTGCTACCGGACGAGGTGTACATATCTTCACTCGATGTTTTTCGAATAACACACGGATGGCGGCAACCTGAGATGAATCGTAACTTCAATAGTGGGGGGCTAAACGTCGCGGGTCGGTACTACGAAAAGGGAATCGGGATGCCGACGAACTCGGAAGTCGAGTTTCAGCTCAACGGAGCGCTGAGTACATTCGCTGCTCTGGTGGGCATCGACGATGAACACACGAACAAGGACGCCGCGGTGGAATTTGCGGTGCTCGGTGATGGCCGGGAACTCTGGAAGAGTGCGCTGATCAAGAAAGCGGATCGTGCAAAGCCGGTGAAAGTCGACGTGAAAGATGTGAAGCGTTTAGTGCTGCGTGTGAGGCGTGTCGATGAAGGAAGCGGGCGCGTTCATGCCGACTGGGTTGATGCGAAGCTGATGAAGTAATTGAAAAAGGATCCATGAAATGCCGAACACTAAATTTAAAATTTTAAATTTGAAATTTAAAATTTTAGCTTCGTGGATCGTTTGCTGGCTGTCTGTTTCATACCCGTTTACCCTTTGCGCTCAAGATCAGAAGTTCGACGTTGCATCGCTCGATCGGCAGAGGGTTCTGACAGCCGCAAATAAGTTCATGACGGAAGGGCCGATCACGATCACTGC
>JBKPAL010000065.1:0-17073 GCA_046726395.1 Acidobacteriota bacterium | reverse complement strand
ACAAACTGCACTTTCGGATTGTTCTTTCCCAACACCCGCGTGATCGCCGCCGTCAAGGTCGTCTTGCCATGATCCACGTGTCCGATCGTCCCGATGTTCACGTGCGGCTTCGAACGGTCGAATTTTTCCTTTGACATGTCTCGCTCCTTTTATTTAGCTACGCCCTGAACTTTTGCGATCACCTCTTCGGCAATGTTCTTCGGCGCTTGCTCGTAGCGCTCAAAGTGCATCGTCGATGTCGCTCGTCCCTGCGTCGCTGAACGCAAATCTGTCGTGTAACCAAACATCTCTGAAAGGGGAACAAATGCCGTAATCACCTGAGCTCCGCCTACTCGTGGCTCCATGCTTTCGATTCTGCCTCGACGAGAATTCAGGTCGCCGTTTACAGCTCCTGTGTAGTCATTCGGAGTTACCACTTCAACTCGCATGATCGGCTCAAGTAGTACCGGATTGGCCTTCTTCAACGCATCTTGGAAAGCCAGTGAGCCAGCGATGTGAAATGACCGCTCGTCCGAATCGACCTCGTGGTAATTACCGAATACCAGCCTCACCTTGACGTCTACGATCTCGTAGCCAGCCAGGAAGCCGCGCTCCATTGCGTCGCGAATTCCTTGCTCAACCGGCTTGATGTATTCCTTCGGAATCGCGCCGCCAGTGATCTCGTTAACAAACACGAACCCTTCACCGGGTGCTGGTTCGATTTCAATCTCCACGTGCCCGAATTGGCCACGACCCCCAGTCTGCTTCTTATAAATCTCTTTACCTGGAGCCCCGCGGGTGATCGTCTCGCGATAAGCCACTTGCGGCTTACCGACATTCGCCTCAACTCCGAACTCGCGCTTCATACGATCGACGATGATTTCCAAGTGCAACTCGCCCATGCCGGCGATAATCGTCTGACCGGTCTCGTGGTCCGTCGAAACATTGAAAGAAGGATCTTCCTGGGCCAGGCGGTTAAGTGCGACGCCCAACTTGTCCTGGTCCTGACGAGTTTTTGGTTCCACCGCGACGCGGATCACCGGAGCCGGAAATTCCATCGCTTCCAGCACGATCGGCTTGTTGTCATCGCAAATAGTGTCGCCCGTCGTGACCTGCTTCATCCCGCCAATCGCTATGATTTCGCCGGCACTGGCTTCATCAATGTCCTCGCGCTTGTTGGCATGCATGCGCATCAAGCGACCGACGCGCTCCTTAGCTTCCTTCACCGGGTTGTAGGCGTAAGACCCCGCTTTGATCGTGCCGCTGTAGATACGGACAAATGAAAGTTGGCCCAGGTGCTTATCGGCCATGATTTTGAATACGAGTCCGGAAAAAGGCGCACTCGCATCAGGCGGACGGGTCTCAGCTTCACCTGTCTTCGGATTGATACCTTCGACCGGCGGAATGTCCAAAGGCGACGGCAGATAATCGACTACCGCATCAAGCAGTGTTTGCACACCTTTGTTTTTGAAAGCCGACCCGGTGACCACCGGCACGAGCTTCAATTCGATTGTTCCCTGACGTAGTGCTTTGCGAATCTCGGCTTCGGAAATCTGTTCGCCCTCGATGTACTTGTGCATTAAAGCATCATCGACGGAAGCAACCGCTTCGATGAGCTTCTCGCGCGCCGCGTCGGCTGCACCTTTTAAGTTGTCGGGAATGTCGAGGGTCTCGTACTCCGATCCCTTGCTCTCGTCGTTCCAGACCAAGCCCTTCATTGCAATCAAATCGACAACGCCCTTGAACTGATCCTCAATACCAATTGGAATCTGTAGCGCAACTGGGTTCGCGCCGAGGCGAGTGATGATTGACTCGAATGAGCGCTCAAACGAAGCGCCAGCTCTATCCAGTTTGTTGATAAAACAAATTCGAGGAACCCCATACTTGTCGGCCTGACGCCAAACCGTCTCCGATTGAGGCTCTACTCCAGCAACTCCGTCAAAAACAGCGACGGCACCGTCGAGCACTCGCAACGAGCGCTCAACTTCCATCGTGAAATCCACGTGACCCGGAGTGTCGATGATGTTGATGCGATAATCCTGACCGCTTCGCTCCCAGAAGCATGTTGTGGCAGCGCTGGTGATAGTGATACCGCGCTCCTGCTCCTGCTCCATCCAGTCCATGGTGGCCGTACCCTCATGGACCTCACCAATCTTGTGTGTGATGCCCGTGTAATAGAGGATACGCTCGGTGGTGGTGGTCTTGCCGGCATCGATGTGGGCCATGATGCCGATATTCCGAAACTTCTTTAGATCGTGTTTAGCCATTTTCTTAGTCCGTCCGTTGTCAGTGGTTAGTTGTATTGGCGCGACCTACCGACAACTGACAACTCTTAAAACTTGTAGTGCGCGAATGCCTTGTTAGCGTCGGCCATGCGATGCGTATCTTCTTTCTTCTTCACGGAGTTTCCGCGATTGTTAGCGGCATCGAGAATCTCGCCTGCCAACCGATCAGTCATGGTTTTCTCACCGCGGCCACGAGCGAAGGAAACAATCCAACGAATAGCCAACGCGCCTCGACGCTCCTGATGCACTTCAATCGGTACCTGGTACGTTGAGCCGCCGACGCGTCGTGACTTCACCTCTACCGTCGGCTTCACGTTATCAATAGCGCGCTTGAATACTTTTAGTGGCTCCTCACCGGTCTTTTCACCGACCTGCTGCATCGCGCCGTAAAAAATGCTTTCGGCTACCGACTTCTTGCCTTGCCACATAACGCCGTTGATAAACTTCGTCACGAGCGGGCTGTTATAAATCGGGTCAGGAAGTACGTCTCGTCTTTCGGCAACTCTTCTTCTTGGCATATCGATTCCGTTTCAGATGTTTACTTGCCTGCGCCTGCCTTTGGTCGCTTGGCGCCATACTTCGAACGTCCTTGCTTGCGGTCCGCAACGCCGACCGAGTCCAATGTTCCGCGAATCACGTGATATCGAACTCCCGGCAGGTCTTTCACGCGTCCTCCACGAATCAACACTATCGAGTGCTCTTGCAGATTGTGACCAACGCCGGGAATATACGTCGTAACCTCGATCCCATTCGTCAATCTGACGCGAGCGACCTTACGTAATGCCGAATTCGGTTTCTTGGGAGTTTGGGTGTAAACACGCGTGCAAACCCCGCGTTTTTGCGGCGAACTCTGCAGCGCCGGGCTGGCCGTTTTGTATTTGACCTGCTGGCGACCCTTACGAACGAGCTGGTTAATTGTCGGCACTGTCTTTCCTTTTCGTTAACTACTTTTGGCGTATTCCAGAGCGCAAAAGGGCTCCCTGCCTGCCTCTTTCCGGAACTCGTCCGGCAGTCAGCGCAGGCGGCTGCCCTGTGAATTAAATTGATTTAGGGATGTTCTGAGTTCGCTACTCGGCGGGTGCGGATTCTGGCTTCCCCTAAGCCGAAACTTTTCTGTGGCGTCGCTTTTATAAGGACGAGAACGCTTGCGCGCGCACATACGTTGGAACGGTTTGACTGCCACCGCGACGCATGTGACTTACGCCACAATATTTGTCAAGCGACTGCGAATTCCAGTCGGGCAACGCCTCCACACCGACAGAACCAACCAGACGTTGCACTGTTTGCTTCAGACTGTCAGTCCGAAACGGGAGACTATAGGGATCTCAACTCAAAGTGTCAAGCGCGCATGGGATTCACCTATTTCTAACCGCGCGGGCGACTCAAAAGACACGAGTGACCAGATACCAAACCGCATATCCCAACATACCAATTACGGACAGAATCACAATTGCTATCGCTATCATTGCCAACTTGAATTTGCGATACCGGTTTTTATCAGGCGGCGCAAGGGACCCTTGCGGGAAGTAGGGTGGTGGTGTGTACGTAGCCATCTGCAAATCTCTCTTTCAAACAAGAAGAACTACGGTTTGCTTGAGTTAGCAGGCGGCTTATTCGAATTGCCCGCACCAGAACCTTCCTCTTGTTTCTTTAACTCATCTTCTTTCTGTTTTTTTAGCAGATCTTCCTGATGCTTCTTTCCGGCCTTGATTCGCTTCACACCTTCACGTGCTTCCTCAAGCGCGTCTTCGGCCCGATAGTTTGCCGGATCAATCTCGAGCGACTTCTCAAAAGCGACAGCAGCTTCATCGTATTGTGCTAAGCGAGTGAGAGCTAAACCAAGATCATAGAAGACATCAGCATCGTCTTCTTTTAGCTTCAATGCTTTCCGGTACTCTTTAACCGCTTCCGAATAGAGATGCAAACCAGCATATGCTTGCGCCAGGTTGTAATGCGCTTCGAAATCTTGTTCATTCTCGGGCGCTGAAAAATACACCTTGTATGCTTCAACTGCCTTCTTGAAGGCTTCTTCCGCTTCATGCTCCCGATTCAACGCGTTGTAAGCCAGTCCAATTCGAAAGTGAGCCTCGGCGGATTCGGGATCTAGTTTTACTGCCTCCTGAAAAGCTTCCAACGCTTTATCGTCTTCGTCATTTCGATAGAGCTCCTTACCCCGATCCAGATAACTGCGGGCCTTTGAGCTGCTGTCCAGTTGTGTCTGCTCACCGGAAGCTTGTGACTGATTGGTTAGAGAAGTTTTTCTCCTAAAGCACGCGAACTGACTCACGAACACACAAAGCATGACAATGGCAGCGATTCTGGTCATCACAAAGGGTCGGATTGAAAGTAAGGGAGATGTCTTATCTACTTCAAGACGAGCACTCAGTCAAACGAGTGTAGATCGCATCACGTAACGTTCAACGATCAACGTCGTTGGCCAAAAGGGATGGAAACACGGTCTCATTCTGAGTTTTTCTCATTATCTAATACTCAAGAAAAGACGATTGACAGTTAGGTCGATCCGTTAGAGAGGTGTGCTTCCAAGCGCGAACTGTTGGATGTTCAGTCTCATGCAATATCGCTTTTTACGATTACTCCCGGCAACATTGATTGCTGTCAGTTTCATGTCTGGTCAAGCGTTCGCCCAAAAGATCAGTGAGGCAATCGTCTTCTCACCTCGTCCAATCACAGTTAGTGCTGAACCTAGGATAATCAGGGACTGCGACAACCAACCTCCAGTTATTCAACTGAGCGCCCAATACATAATTTCATCAGGCAGCACCGTTCGCTATGCCTGGCGAACAAGCGGAGGTCACATCATGGGTTCTGGTCCAAATGTCACTTGGGACTTGGCGGGGCTTCGACCGGGGTATTACAAAGCTTACGTGGATATTGCAAGTAGTACCGATGGCGAAGTATGCGAGGCGTTTTCGTCAACTACAGTACTTGTAGATTCCTGTCCACCACCAACTCCCGTTTGTCCGGCAATCGCGATCTCTTCTTCAGCGACCCCAATTACAGGTGAACCAGTGGAATTTGGAGCAAAGATTGCTGGTAGCTCCAACGAGCTACATAACTACACCTGGACAGTCTCAGCGGGAACGATCATCTCAGGACAGGGGACCGATTTCATTCGCGTCGATACTTCTGGATTAGCCGGGTACTCCATCACAGCTACTGTGTCGGTTGGTGGTTATCCCATGGAATGCTCTGCAGCGAGTGTGGTCCACTTGCCGGTCCCGGTGGAATGTCGGAAGTTCGATGAGTTTACCGATCTCACGCGCAATGATGAGAAGGCACGTCTGGATAACTACGTCATCGAGTTGCAGAACGACCCCACCTCAAATGCCTATGTAATCGTCTATCCTGGGGCGCAAGGTCCATCGCGTTATGTCCAGCAGCACACGACACGCATCGTCGATTATCTGATTAATACGCGCCGCGTAGACGGACGGCGGATCGTTACTCTCGTAGGACCTGCACGCAACAAGCTTTTAATTGAGTTGTGGAATTGCCCGCAGGGTGCGCAGCCTCCGAAGCCGTCGCGCTAATTTTTTGCACTGGTCCGTGTCCGCTTGGAACCTTTCGACCCCTTACCTTTCCTACTTTTGGTAACTTCGACTGGCTTTTCACGGGTGACTTCGCGCGCGCTCTTATCAGCTCGCAACCCCTGAAAGGAAGGATGGCGAATCAAACCGTCACTAGTCCACTCTGTGAACTCCACTTCACCGACCAATTCAGGCTCAGCCCAAACGGCGTTACGTAATCCCGGATCTTTAGGCTTGATTGCAAACGGAGATGATGCACGGGCAATGCGATCAAGCTTCTTCTGCAGCTCCAGTCGTTGCTTGATACTGAACCCGGTGCCGACACGACCGGTGTAGATAAGCCTTCCATCGTCATACACACCGAGCGCTAGTGAGCCGAAGCCCGGAAAGCCTTTCTTGGAAGGAGTGTACCCGGCAATCACAAACTCCTGTCGTTGAATGCATTTTACTTTTACCCAGCTTCGTGTCCGGATTGACTCGTAAATCGAATCTGCCAACTTTGAAACGATACCTTCGATGCCATAGTCGCAAGCTTGCTTGAAAAATAAGCGGCCATTTCCTTCGACATGATCGCTGTAGTGAATTGGACTGCCGCTGCCGATCGATTCAAACAACGAGTGCAATACCTCTTTGCGATCTTTTAATTTCACCTTGGTAAGAATGAAGCCGTCGAGGTAGAGCAAATCAAACACTTCGTAAATGAAACCGGAATCTCCAGCCTTGCCGATTGCCTGCTGCAACTTCTGAAAACTCGCGCGGCCGCTTGCGTCCATCGCCACAACCTCGCCATCGAGTATTGCGGTTGTCGCCGGAAAACTCGTCAATGCCTTAGCAAGGTGCGGAAACTTTGCTGACCAATCTTTTCCATTTCTGCTCCAGAACTGCGTCTTGCGTTTTTCCAGATGGCACAGCATCCGGTAACCGTCGAACTTCAATTCGTGTAACCACAGATCTCCCTCCGGTGGTTCTTTGATAAGAGTGGCCAACTGAGGTGCGATGAAATGCGGCATGGGCGCCTTGCGAGCGCCGGGAATTCTCGTCAGGTCAATTCTGGGCATAGGAAATTGTACACAGGCTATCATTGGACGAATATTGACCGGCAACGCTCGGCCGGCGAGACTTCTCAAAGAAATATCGGATATAACCAGCAGCCGTTTAGAGGAGGCGTTATGAATCGAATTGATCGATGGGTGATGGCACTAATAATCGGAGCTTGTCTGTCGGTAGCGGCCGCAAGTGGTCATTTTGCGACAAACGCAGCCGTCGCAGATGATGCAAGTACTTTTCAAGATCCTGCTGGTCTCGACCGCCGGGTGAGCATGTTAGAACAAAGAATTTTTATCATCGAGGCAAGTACCCGACGGTTGGAGCAGCAAGCGACAGTGAGACCAAGCTTACAACCGGACCAAACAAGCGCGGAAACGGTAGTGTTGCGCAATGAGGTCGCACGATTGCGGAGTGAAATGCAATTAGTGCAATGCGCGCTGGCAAAACTTGATGAGCGAACGTTGTCACCCGAGTTGCGATTGAATCGCGACCAGAACAACTCTTACAAAGATCCTTGTCGGACAAGACCAGAGACCCCATTACAACTGCCCGTGCCACTAAGCAGATGACGAGATTGGACAAAAAATAAGCCGGCGCGAATACGTCCGCGCCGGCTCGACTGTTGTCATAAGTTTACGTTGACTACTCCTGCCCGTCGGTTGATGGGCCACCGTCTACACCATCTCCCATCGCTGCAACTAAAGGCGGTCTTGCTGGAACAGGGATGTCGTGACCACCAACGATGTCCGGAAACTCATCGAGCTCACGCTCACGAGCCTGGTCCATCGTCTCATCACGATCCACGTCTACGTTACGGTAGTACTCCATGCCAGTTCCGGCAGGAATCAAACGTCCCATGATCACGTTCTCTTTCAGACCACGGAGATAATCAATGCGGCCCGAAATCGCGGCTTCTGTCAGCACGCGCGTCGTCTCCTGGAATGACGCTGCCGAAATGAATGAGTCGGTAGAAAGCGATGCTTTGGTTATGCCTAGCAAAAGCGGTTCGGCCTGCGAAACCTCGCCACCCTCCTGGCGCACTCGCTCGTTTTCATCCGTAAAGCGAAAACGGTCGACTTGTTCTTCGAGCAGAAAGTCGGTATCGCCGACTTCTTTGATCTTCACCCAGCGCAACATCTGTCTGACAATCACTTCAATGTGTTTGTCGTTGATGTTGACACCCTGGAGCCTATACACCTCCTGAATCTCGTTCACGAGATACTCTTGCAGGCGGCTCATACCCAACACACGCAAGATGTCGTGGGGATTCAGCGGGCCATCCATTAACGCTTCACCAGCGCGCACACGGTCACCTTCCTGCACATTAATGTGCGTACCGCGTGGGATGTCGTACTCGCGCTCTTCACCGTCATCTCCGGTGATAATCAGTTTGCGTTTGCCCTTCGCAATCGGACCAAGTTGAACCGTTCCATCGATCTCGGACATGACAGCTGTCTCCGCTGGCCGGCGAGCTTCGAAAAGCTCTACGACACGCGGCAAACCACCGGTGATGTCTTTCGTCTTTGTGGTCTCGCGAGGAATCTTGGCGATGATGTCCCCGGGTTCGACATCCTCACCATCGGTAACCATCAGGTTAGCCCTGACTGGCATCTGGTAAGTCTTGAGAACCTTGTTGCTCGCGTTGCGAATCTCAAGTCGTGGTTGCTTCTTCTCGTCGGGTGAGTCCTTCACAACCATCCGCGACTGACCGGTAACTTCGTCGACTTCCTCATCGAAAGTCACGCCTTCTTTCAGGTCTTGATACTTAACGTGACCGGCAACCTCCGTAAGGATTGCAAAAGTGAACGGGTCCCAGGTAGCAAGCAGCTGATCCTGAGTCACGCGTTGGCCATCTTCAACAAGAATGTGCGCACCATAGACGATCTGGTAACGAGCCACCTCGCGACCGCGATCATCAATGATCGTAAGAGAGCCATTACGGTTCATCGCGATACGCTCACCTTTACGGCTCTTTACCGTTTGCAGGTCAACATACTTGATGGTGCCGTCCTGACGAGCTTCGTGTTTCGAAGACTCTTCCAAACGAGCTGTACCACCGATGTGGAAAGTGCGCATCGTCAACTGCGTACCGGGTTCACCGATTGACTGTGCGGCGATGACGCCAACAGCTTCACCGATTTCGACCGGGCGCCCGGTAGCCAGATTTCGTCCGTAACACTTGATGCAGCAGCCGCGTCGTGATTCGCACGTCAACACCGAACGAATGCGAACGCGCTGCACACCCGACCGCTGAATTTCTGCGGCCAGGCCTTCATCAATCTCCTGATTCGACTCGACGATGACACGACCCTCTACGGGATCGATCACATCTTCGAGCGCTGTACGACCGACAATACGATCACGCAGAGACTCAATCTCTTCACCACCTTCAACGATCGCGCTTGCGGAGATGCCACGCAGCGTGCCGCAATCCTGCTCGCTGATGATGACATCCTGTGCAACGTCCACGAGCCGGCGGGTCAAATAACCAGAGTCCGCTGTCTTTAGTGCTGTATCGGCCAGACCTTTGCGAGCGCCGTGAGTTGAGATGAAGTACTGCAGCACGTTCAACCCTTCACGGAAGTTCGCGTGAATTGGCGTTTCGATGATTTCGCCGGAAGGTCGAGCCATCAATCCGCGCATTCCTGCCAACTGACGAATCTGCTGTGCGCTACCACGGGCGCCGGAGTCGCTCATCACGAGGATTGGATTCAATTCCCCGGACGCTCTCTCTCGTTCGTCCATTGACTTGAACATTTCCTTCGCAACCTTGTCAGTGACTTCGGACCAGATAGCGATCACCTTGTTGTAGCGCTCGCCGTTCGTGATCACACCGTCGAGATACTGCTGTTCGACGGAGATCACGTCCTTCTCAGCTTTATCCACGAGCGCCTTCTTTGCATCCGGTGTCACAAGATCGTCGATGCCAATAGAGATACCGGCTTTAGTCGCGTACAAGAAGCCGAGGGTCTTGAGATCGTCCAGCATCTTGACTGTCATCTCGTGGCCCAGACGGATATGCGAATAGTTAACCAGTGACTGCAGGCCCTTCTTCTTCAACGTGCCGTTGATAAAAGGCAAACCTGCAGGGATCGAATCGTTGAAGATCACCCGACCGACGGTCGTATCGATTACTCGACGAACATCCTCCTGCACTGCTGCGCGGAGAATGTCTTGTGGATCGTGTTCCTGGGTCAGGTCGATCAAGTCTCCCTGAATACGCAGCTTAATCGGCGTTTGCGTCGTGACTTCTTTTGCATCAAGCGCCAGAAGCACTTCTTCAAGCGAAGCAAACACACGACCTTCACCACGAGCACCAGACTTATCGCGAGTCAGGTAGTAGATGCCAAGCACGATATCCTGTGAAGGCACTGCGATCGGCTGACCGCTCGCGGGGCTCAGGATGTTGTTGCTTGAAAGCATCAACACAGCGGCTTCAATCTGCGCCTCTGGACTCAACGGTATGTGTACCGCCATCTGGTCACCGTCGAAGTCCGCGTTGAAAGCGGTACAAACAAGCGGATGGATCTTGATGGCCTTGCCTTCTACCAGCACGGGCTCAAAGGCCTGGATTCCCAAGCGGTGAAGGGTCGGCGCGCGATTTAGTAACACTGGATGTTCGCGAATGACTTCCTCGAGGATGTCCCAAACAACGGGTTCCTGACGCTCAACCATTTCGCGTGCTTGCTTAATGGTCGCCGCGTGTCCCTGCTTTTCGAGTTGGTTGTAGATGAAAGGCTTGAACAGTTCGAGCGCCATCTTCTTCGGCAGACCGCATTGGTGCAGCTTGAGCTCTGGGCCAACGACGATTACCGAACGTCCTGAGTAATCAACGCGTTTACCAAGTAGGTTCTGACGAAAACGTCCCTGCTTGCCTTTAAGCGTTCCGCTCAGCGACTTCAAGGGCCGATTATTGACACCGCGCAGGACTCGACCGCGTCGTCCGTTGTCGAACAAAGCATCTACCGCTTCCTGGAGCATGCGCTTCTCGTTACGCACGATAACTTCGGGAGCGCGCAACTCCATCAGCTTCTTCAGACGGTTATTGCGATTGATGACTCGACGATAAAGATCGTTCAGGTCGGAAGTAGCAAAGCGTCCGCCATCAAGCGGCACTAACGGACGAAGCTCAGGTGGAATCACCGGAATCACATCCAGGATCATCCAGTTTGGCTGGTTTCCCGATTTGAGGAAGCTCGTCGCTACCTTTAGTCGCTTCGAGAACTTGAGCTTCTTCTGCTGTGAGGTCTCTTCACGCATTCGCTTGCGCAGATCCGTAGCGAGCTCCTCGATGTTGACCATTGCCAACAACTCTTTGATCGCTTCTGCGCCCATCTTCGCCACAAACTGCGCCGGGTAGTCACGCATCAATTCGCGATAGCGTTCGTCAGAAAGCAGTTCACGCTCCTTGATGCCTGGTACGTCACCTGGATCGATGACGATGTACGACTCAAAGTAGAGAACCTTTTCCAGTTCGCGCAGTGGGATGTCCAACAAATGTCCAATGCGCGAAGGCAAGCCTTTGAAAAACCAGACGTGTGAACACGGACTGGCTAGATCAATGTGGCCCAGTCGTTCGCGGCGGACTTTCGCTTGAGTAACTTCCACACCGCATTTGTCACAGATCACGCCCCGATGCTTCATGCGCTTGTACTTTCCGCACAGGCACTCCCAGTCAGCGACTGGGCCGAAAATCCTTGCGCAGAAAAGTCCATCACGCTCCGGCTTGAAAGTTCGATAGTTGATCGTTTCCGGTTTGGTTACCTCACCGTGTGACCACTGTCGAATCTTTTCGGGGGAAGCAAGTGAGATTCGAATCGCCTCAAAATCTGGAGCTAATTGCGTCTTTTCTTGTTGAAATCGAAACATCTTTTCTCCATTTCGAATTTCCAAATTGGAATTTTGAATTGTCGCCACCACTAGATTCGAAATCCGCAATTCGAAATTCGTAATTCTCTTATCCTTCTACAGCGCTGGTGATCAGCGCTTCGCCCACGCCATCTTCACTGCCGGCGCCATTGCCGGCTACCTTCTTATTAATTAGTTCAACATCGAGACACAGCGACTGCAGCTCGCGCACCAGCACGTTGAACGATTCCGGTAGACCTGGATCAAAATCAGCTTCGCCTTTGACGATTGCCTCATAGATCTTGGACCGACCGGCAACGTCATCCGACTTTGCCGTAAGGAGCTCTTGCAGAATGTGCGCTGCGCCATAAGCCTCGAGCGCCCAAACCTCCATCTCTCCAAATCGCTGTCCACCGAACTGAGCCTTACCACCCAACGGTTGCTGGGTAATCAAGCTGTATGGGCCAATTGATCGAGCATGGATCTTGTCGTCCACAAGGTGTGACAGCTTAAGCATGTAGATGTAGCCAACCGTCACCTTCTGTTCGAAAGGATCACCACTCAATCCGTCGAAGAGAATGGCCTTGCCTGAATTGCTTACGATCTCCGGTAAACCAAGCTCGTCTGCTCTGTTACCAGCGAGTTGTAACTTTTGTTTGATCTCGCTTTCGGTTGCGCCATCAAACACTGGGGTCGCGAAGTACAGGCCCAGCACTCGAGCTGCCCAGCCGAGGTGGGTTTCAAGAATCTGCCCGACATTCATACGAGAGGGCACCCCCAACGGATTCAGAACGATCTCGACCGGAGTGCCGTCAGGGAGATATGGCATGTCTTCTTCCGGAAGAATGCGCGCAATCACGCCCTTGTTTCCGTGACGTCCGGCCATCTTGTCTCCCACGGAAAGCTTGCGCTTCATCGCGATGAAGACTTTGACCATCTTGATCACACCGGGAGCCAATTCGTCGCCCTGGCGCAGCTTGGCAATCTTCTCTTCGTAGATATCGGAAAGAATCTTTATCTGCCGCTCCGTGCGATCCTCGTATTCCTTAATCTCACCACCCACGTCTACTCGAGAGGAAGCAAGTTGAACCTTTCGCAACACTTTGGCTTCTACGCCTTCCAGCATTTCGTGAGTGATCGGTTCACCTTTTGGAATCACGACTTCGCGATTGACTGTGAGGTCAGCCGCTAGCTTGCGACCTTCCAAAAGTTCATAGATTCGCTGGTCGCGCTGCTCACGCAGGATGCGGATTTCATCTTCAAGGTCGCGCCGCAGCCGATCCTCTTCTTCCTGCTCAATCGACAATGAGCGGGAGTCCTTCTCCTGGCCCTTACGCGTGAAGACCTGAACGTCCACGACTGTTCCGTCAATACCCGGAGGTGAGACAAGTGACGCATCTTTAACGTCGCCAGCCTTCTCTCCGAAGATGGCACGCAACAGTTTTTCTTCCGCAGTTAACTGAGTTTCACCTTTAGGAGTTACCTTGCCGACGAGAATCGAACCGGGCTTTACCTGAGCACCGATGCGAATGATGCCGCTCTCATCTAGATCACGCAGCATGTTCTCGCCAACATTGGGAATATCACGAGTGATCTCTTCTGGTCCCAACTTCGTATCACGCGCCTCAATCTCGAGCTCCTCAATGTGAATTGACGTGTAATAGTCTTCCTTGACGAGTCGCTCTGAAACGAGAATCGCGTCTTCAAAGTTGTAGCCACGCCAGGGCATGAAAGCGACCAGCACGTTACGACCCAACGCCAGCTCACCTTTATCTGTGCACGGACCGTCGGCGATTACCTGTCCCTTAGTGACGCGTTCACCCACGTGAACGATCGGCCGTTGATTGATACAGGTATTCTGATTTGAGCGCTTGAACTTGATGAGCGTGTAAATGTCGGCGGTTACCTCACGTGAAATGGTCCCGTCCACATTGTGATCGGCCTTTACGATGATGCGCTCTGAATCTACGTAATCGACCATGCCGTCACGTTTTGCGACTACCACTGCCCCTGAATCGCGAGCCGTGGTCTTCTCCATCCCGGTACCTATGTAAGGAGCTTCAGCACGGAGCAATGGAACCGACTGACGTTGCATGTTCGACCCCATCAACGCGCGGTTGGCGTCGTCGTTTTCAAGAAACGGAATTAGTGAAGCTGCAACTGACACTAGCTGCTTGGGTGAGACGTCGACGTACTCAATGTCCTTACGCAACGCGAGAATGAACTCGCCTGCCTTACGGGCTGCGTTACGCTCGTTAACGATGTAACCGCTCTCATCAAGCACGATATTGGCTTGCCCGATGACATGCTTATCCTCTTCCCATGCTGTTAGATAAAACGGCCAGGGCTCGTACTCTGCCTTGCGCCCGTCACCGCCAATCCTCTTGTTCGCCTTGTCCACTTCTTCCTGAGGCACGTGTTCATTCGGCTTGAACTTCGTATCGCCGCCGTTGAGAATGCGGACATACTCCACGACACGACCCTCAGTCACCTTTCGATAGGGTGCCTCGATAAAGCCAAACTCGTTGATTCTCGCGAAACAGGACAAACTCGAAATCAGACCGATGTTCGGACCTTCAGGTGTCTCAATCGGACAAATGCGTCCATAGTGAGTCGGGTGAACGTCGCGAACTTCGAATCCCGCACGTTCGCGAGAAAGTCCACCAGGTCCGAGTGCGGAGAGTCGTCGCTTGTGCGTGATTTCGGATAGCGGATTCGTCTGGTCCATGAATTGGGAAAGCTGACTCGATCCAAAGAACTCACGCACGGCTGCCGTCACCGGCTTCGCGTTGATGAGATCACGTGGCATCGTCGTCTGCATCTCCTGATGGATCGACATCTTCTCCTTGATCGCACGCTCCATCCGCTCGAGACCGATCCGGAATTGGTTTTCCAGCAACTCGCCAACGGCGCGTACTCGTCGATTTCCGAGATGATCAATATCGTCCGCCTGGTACTCAGACGGGTTCTTTCTCATCTTGAGAACGTACGAAACGACTTCGTAAAAATCCTCTGCTGAAAGAAGTGGATCGTCGATCCGCTCGCGCTCAGGCTTACCCATCTTGATGTTGAACTTCAAACGGCCTACGCGCGAGAAATCAAACTTGCGCGGGTCGAAGAACATAGCCTCGAGCAGCTTGTAAGCAGTTTGCACCGTCGGCGGATCACCAGGTCGCATCTTGCGATAGATCTCTAACAGAGCATCGACCGGCTTAGTGATCACGTCCTTCTTTAACGTTAAAGAAAGGATGGGACCGACATCGTCACGTTCTGGAAAGAACACCGAGAAACTATCAATGCCGCCTTCCACAATCTCCTGAAGTTTGGCGGGCGTGATTTCGTTATTCGCCTCGAGAATCACCTCGCCGCTCTCTTTATTGACAATGTCAGAAAGGGCGTAAGCTCCTTCCAGCTGTGAAGATTCAATCTCCACTTCACCGATCTTCGCCTTACGAAGAGCTTCGAGCGCAGACTGAGTTACCTTCTTACCGCTGCGAACAATGGGTTCACTTCCGCGACCCTTGATATCAAAGTCAACCTTCATTCCGACAAGGTGTGTTGGCCCCTCATCCGGAACTTGAATCATCAAGCGGCCGTCTTCGAGCCGAATTTCATCGGTAACGTAGATGGCCCGCAGCATATCCTCGTCGGTGAACGACGCATTCTTCACACCATCTTCGAGTGCCGCTTCGGGCTGAGCATTCGCACCATTCTTTCGATTGAACCAGAGACCCAGTGCACGAAGGAAAATGGATGCAAGGAATTTTCGCTTGCCGACCCGAACGTACAGCAGATTCTTTTGATCGTATTCGAATTCAACCCATGAACCGCGATAGGGGATGATCTTGGCCACGTATACTGCACCACGTTTGAAGAACACTCCTGGCGAGCGGTGAAGCTGCGAAACGATGACGCGTTCGGTACCGTTGATGATGAAAGTACCGTTGTCCGTCATTAACGGAATCTCACCAAAGAAAACTTCTTCCTCTTTGATGTCGCGGATTGAGAGCGTTTCGGTCTCGGGATCCTTGTCATAAACCGTCAGCCTGATCTTCACCTTAAGCGGAACGCTGTAGCTCATACCGCGCTCCTGACACTCCTGCTGATCGTGCTTATGTTTTAAGCCGACTGGTTCGCCGCAGTTCTCGCACAGCTGTGGTCGCACGAAGTTGAACGTGCCACACTTGTGACAGAGTGTTTCGCCTGCAGCGAGAGGATTGACTTTGATGGTCGAACCGCAGTTCTTACAATTCGCACGCAGATAGTTCAGACCTTCGAGGCGACCGCATTTGCACTGCCAATTACCAATTTGGTATTCGACGAAGTCGAGGGTGGCCGTCCCGCGGAAATCCGAAATTGGAAAGACTGATTGAAACACCGCTTGTAGGCCGGTGTTTTCACGTTCCTCGGGAAGAAAGTCCATCTGCAGAAAGCGGTTGTAAGACTCTCGTTGAATCTCAATGAGATTCGGAATCCTCACCGCAGTGGAAATCTTGGAAAAGTCGACACGTTCCGGAGCCTGGCTAGTACGCCTTCCTAATCCGGTGTTTGATGTTTGAAGCAAATTTGCAGACATGAGAGGTTCCTTATGAATGGCCAATTACAGTTGCGGACTGTTGCTGAACTCCGGATTCCTACTAGCAATCAGCAGGAACCGACAATACGTAGAGACGCCAAAGCGCGGTCAGAGCGCACAATGCCCCGACCGCTTAATCACCAAAAAAGCGGCTGATTCTTCGTCAATTTTTCTGGGAGTAACGCCAGCGCCTCAATACTCCCTTAACTTAACCACTAACAATTTACCTGTCAAGCCAACAGGCTTTAGCGACTGAAAGCGACAAGCAACAAGAAGAATCTTGTCTCTTGTCACCGATTGCTCTCTTCGATATTACTTAACTTCGACTGTTGCACCTGCGTCCGTTAGCTTTTGTCGAACCGTCTCGGCTTCTTCCTTGGAGATGCCTTCCTTTACGGGCTTCGGCGCAGCTTCAACGAGATCTTTCGCCTCCTTGAGGCCGAGCGCGGTCACTTCTCTCACGACCTTAATAACGTTGATCTTGTTGCCGCCCGCGGCTTGAAGGATCACGTCGAACTCAGTCTTCTCTTCAGCCGGTGCGGCTGCTTCGCCGCCGCCGGAAGTTCCTGCAACGGGAGCTGCGACGGCTGCGGCCGCGGCGGAGACACCGAACGTCTCTTCCAGCTCCTTCACGAGCTGAGATGCTTCCAGGAGCGTCATATTCTTCAGAAATTCAATTACGTCTTCACGAGTTGCTGCCATGATTACTATCTATCCTCCTCCAAAAAGGGTTCTTGGATGCTACTGTTAGTTGTTGTGCAGCAGGAGAACCCACGGGACGTCTTCAGAA
>JBKPAL010000064.1:0-21348 GCA_046726395.1 Acidobacteriota bacterium | reverse complement strand
GGACTGAGTCGCGGGGAGACGATTCCGATACGCCTGCCAGCGTTCAAAGCAATTGGTCAAAACTATGTAGACCCGCGCTTCGGTTGGGCCCTCGCCGTTCTCGGAGTGTTCGCGGTTATCTGGATGAACATCGCACGCAACCGCGCGCGCCGTCGCCATGGGCTTGCCGTGCCGACTACTGGAGCGAGTCTGCTACGCATTCTCCTTCCAGCCGCAGTGATTCTGTGGTTCATCTACATGATGAATAACTACGAAGGTATTCCGATACCGGTGATCGTTCTGATCGCGATTGCGCTGGGCGGAGCATTCTTAACGCAGAACACAACGTTCGGTCGCTACCTTTATGCAATCGGAGGGAACCCCGATGCAGCGCGCCTCTCCGGAATCAATATTCGTCGTCACATACTTGCCGTCTTCTGCATCATGGGAGTGCTGACTGGAGTGGCATCAATCATCTACACGGCTCGCGTTGGTAGCGCTTCACCCGATGCTGGTCAATTGTTGGAGTTGGACGCAATTGCTGCGTGCGTAATTGGAGGCACCAGTTTAATGGGTGGCCGCGGAACAGTATTCGGAGCAATTCTTGGCGCGCTCATCATGGCGAGTCTTGATAACGGCATGTCTCTAAAGAATGTTGAGCCGTACATGCAGAACATTATCAAGGGTGCAATTCTCGTTGCTGCTGTGGGGCTGGACATGGCCGGAAGAAAACGAAGCTAGAAGAAATTCGGATTGCGAATTGCGGATTGCGGATTGCGAATCGAAGAGGGCCGAACACGACCAACCCGTAAAATCTCAGTACAGCTCAGAATAGCGCGAAGCCAATTTCGCAATCCGCCGTCCGCAATCCACATTTCGCCATCCGCAATTCGCAATTCGCGATTACTGATGCGTTAACGATTCTATGAGTGTCTACTGTCTCCCCATCATCTACGCCTTATCCTGCACATCTTTGTTTGCGCAGACAACGAACCGTCTAGCCCCCGGCGCTCCCGGTGCCGACGCCCATTGGCCCAGCGCCGCTAAAAACGGCTTTGGTACCTCTAATACTCTCTCTTCAAAAGTCTGGTTTACCCTAACAAACGGCGTAATGACCGAAGTCTTCTACCCGACTTTGGATGTGCCGAACACCCAAACGTTGGAACTGATCGTATGCCGCGAAGGACAATGTGCGACTGAAAACGAAGAGTTGCTGCATGAGTTGCATGTGCCCAATCGACACTCACTCTCTTTCCGACAGATCAACAGTACGCGCAATGGCACTCTCCTTATCACCAAGACCTACACCACCGATCCTGACCGCTCGACTGTATTGATCGATGTCGAGATCTCTTCACCCAGCCACGCTGCATATCAGTTGTATGTTTACTATGACCCCTCATTGAACAACAGCGGAATGCACGACACCGCATGGAACACTCGTGAAGCATTGCTGGCGGTCGACCAAAACATATCTTCAGCCTTGATGACGACCAGTGGATTTGAAGAAGTCTCAAATGGGTATCTTGGAACCAGCGACGGTGTCACACAGTTGAAAGAGCGAGGACGATTGAGCGAGCTATACGCGCGCGCTGAGAACGGCAACGTCGTTCAGGTTGCACGTCTGCGCAGCGCTAAGCGATTTACGATAGCCTTAGGCTTTGGCAATACGGTTGCGGAAGCATTAGGGAACGCTCGTTCTTCACTAAAGAAGGGATTCGGTAAAGCTCAAGAGGAATACGACGAAGGATGGGAAGAGTACGTTTCGGGACTGCGACGAGTGAAGGGACGATATCGAGCGCAATACAACATGGCAGCCATGGTGCTGAAAGGACTCGAGGATAAGACGCATCGGGGTGCCATGATTGCCTCGCCGTCTAATCCGTGGGGCGCCGGTTCAAACGCAAATGAAACTAACACGACCGGCTATCACGCCGTTTGGCCCCGCGATCTCTATCACGTTGCCACTGCATTTATTGCGATGGGTGATCGGGCCACCGCAGAACGAACACTCGATTTCCTTTTTCAGGCTCAACAGAAGGCGGACGGTAGTTTTCCACAGAACACGCGTGTTGATGGCCGTCCAATTGGTAATGGATTACAGATGGATCAGGTGGCACTTCCGATCGTGCTGGCGTTTCAACTCGAACGCATGAATCAGGAAACTTGGCTAAAGCACATCAAGCCCGCTGCCGACTTCATAATGAATCGAGGACCAGCGACCGAACAGGAACGTTGGGAAGAAGAGTCGGGCTACTCGCCAGCAACGATCGCGGCGGAGATTGCTGCGCTAGCGTGCGCCGCTGAAATTGCCGACAGGAACAATGATGATCGAGCCGCGATGTCTTATCGTGATCGTGCGGACCTTTGGGCGCGAGAGGTAGAGCGTTGGACAGTAACTTCAACCGGACCTCATGCGCGGAGTAGCTACTACATCCGCATCAGCGACAACGAGAACCCGAATAACGGCGCTCGTCTAGAGATCAACAGCGGAGGCGGTACCTACGATGAAAGAGAGATCGTTGACGCTGGTTTTCTGGAACTCGTGAGACTCGGTATTAAGAGACCGAATGACCTGCAGATCACCAGATCGCTCGACGTCATAGATCGGGTGATCAGAGTACAAACTCCTAATGGTCCAGCGTGGTATCGTTACAATCACGATGGCTATGGTGAGCAAGGACAGGGCGGACCATACGATGGTGAGAGTGGGAAGGGACGTCTTTGGCCGCTGCTTACGGGCGAACGCGCTCAATATGATCTGGCAGTCGGAAACAGGAAGGCAGCGAAAAAGAAACTCAAAGCGCTTATGGAATTTGCTAATGAGGGCCGCATGATTCCGGAGCAGGTCTGGGACCAGCCGAGCAGCCCGCGGCTGGAGTTGATCTTTGGCGAAGGCACTCGTTCTGCTACTCCGCTTGCCTGGTCCATGGCGCAGTTCATTCGACTCGCAATTAATCTAAACGACAGGCGCAATCTGGAGACTCCAGCTGCGACACAATCGCGGTACCTTCCACACACTCCGTTCAGGCACAAAAGAAAATGAGTGTTGCTGCCAAAGATAACGTGGACAGACGTAGCAACGATCTGGTCTTTGTAGCTGATCTCGGCGGAACGCATCTTCGTGCAGCCTTGGTCGACAGGTGTGGGACTATTCGATATCAGTTGAAGACCTCTACACCTCACACACAGAAGCCGGATGAAATAGTGCGCGCCCTGGTCACCGCCGCGCATGAATGTGAACAAAAGACGCGTGGCGAACAACATCGCGTTCTCCGGATTTCGGTCGCTGTACCCGGCACAATCAACGCTGCTGAGGGAGTCGTAATTAAGGCGCCAAATGTGCCATCTTTGGATGGCTTTCGACTGGCGGCAGCATTGGAGAGTGAGCTGTCGTGGCCCGCAATTCTTGAGAATGATGCTAATGCAGCTGCCGTGGGCGAGTTGTGGCAAGGAGCCGGACGAGGTAGCGACACAATCATCTGCATCACTCTCGGTACTGGCGTGGGTGGTGGCATTGTCCTCGATGGTGAAGTTTGGCGTGGGGCTGATGGCTCAGCAGGTGAGGTAGGACACATGGCCATCGAGCCGTTCGCTGGTGTGCCTTGTGGGTGTGGTAGCCGCGGTTGTCTGGAGGTTTATGCATCGGCGACTGCGATCGCCCGAATGGCCCGGGAAGAGCTACTGCGTTACCCAAACTCGAGTCTTCACAAGATAAATGATGTGACGGCGCAAGCTGTGTATCAGGCTGGTCTCGGTGGCGATGAGCTCGCACTTGAAGTGTTTCGTCGCATGGGAATGTACCTGGGAGTGGGAGTGGCGAATCTTATCAATCTACTCAACCCGCAAGTGATCATTATTGCCGGGGGAGTCGCCAATGGTTGGGACCTCTTCCAGCAACACATGCACGAACAGGTGGTGCAACGCGCGTTTCCGTTGCCGGCCAGAACAGTAAAGCTTGTACGAGGGCAGTGTGGTGACCAAGCGGGATTACTCGGCGCCGCCCATTTAGCATTCAGCTGATGCGAGTAATTTCGCAACGGGGGCGCGGAGACCAGAGCGCAGTGGGGCAACAAGTAAAGCGAAACGATCCACGAAATAACACGAATGATCACGAACGACTTCGTGGCGATTCGTGTAATTTCGTGGATCGTTTGTTTGCCGGCATTTTAGTTCTATGTTGGCTACTAGTACTTTCGGCTGCTACATCTGCTCAAGACATCACCTCTCTAGAAAAGATTGGAGACGTCGTAAGCTTCAAACAAACTGAGAACGCGGTTCTCCTCACCTGCAATGATAACTCTCAAGTTCAACTTACGATTCTAGCTCCTGATCTCATTCGTGTTCGGGCTGCATTCGCTCAGTCAATCCCCGCAAAAGATCATTCTTGGGCCATCGCCAAAACAAAATGGGATACACCGCGTTGGAGTATTTCAGAGAAGCCGGATGCCGTCGCCATAACCACCGATGAGCTAGAGGTGACTATTCGTCGTTCACCTCTCTTAATCGAATTTCGCGACACTAAGTCCAAGGCACTCATCAATGCCGACGAGCGGCCAATGGCATATGACGCGAAGGAAGTTCTGAAAAAGATCTTGTTCGATCCTGAAGCGGGACGTTTCATTGCTACTTCCAAGAAGCTGGGTTTCGATGAGCACTTCTACGGCCTAGGTGAGAAGGCTGCACGCTTGGATAAGCGTCGCAGCTCGTTCATCAATTGGAACTCAGACACTCCGGGCTACATCGAAGGTCGCGATCCGATCTACCAGACGATCCCTTTCTATCTGGGGCTAAATACAGGTGTCGCTTACGGGATCTTCTTCGACAACAGCTACCGTAGTTACTTCGACTTTGGAAAATCGTCACAGCAGCGTGCGTGGTTTGGGGCTGAAGGCGGTGAGATGAACTATTACTTCTTTTTTGGACCATCCATTAAGAAGATTCTCGGGCGTTACGCTGATCTGACCGGGCATATGCCGCTGCCGCCGATGTGGGCTCTCGGAAATCAGCAGAGTCGTTGGAGTTATTACCCTGACACGATGGTTGATGAAGTGGTCCGACAGTATCGCCAGCACGATTTGCCTCTCGATGTCATGCACCTGGATATCGATTTCATGCAGGGCTACCGGGTTTTTACGTGGGACACGACACGGTTTCCGAATCCTGCTGGATTGATTAAGAAAATAGGAGAGCAGGGAGTGAAGGTAGTCACGATCGTTGATCCCGGAGTGAAATACCAGCCATCCCTGCCGGAGCCCACGCCGGCTGTGCCAGAACCAATTCGCGAAATGAACGCGGACCAGTTTCTGGCTGCCTCTCTCGGGACACAAGCACTCAATCCACAAAACAAGTCCTACTACGTCTTCAACGAGGGTTTGAAAGGAAATTACTTCCAAAAGCGGAAGAGTGGTCAATTGTTTATTCCGAAGGTTTGGCCCGGCGATTCTGTCTTTGTCGATTACACCTTGTCAGATGCGCGTCAGTGGTGGGGCGAGCTTCATCGCGCCTATACAACTTTTGGTGTTGCGGGAATCTGGAATGACATGAACGAGCCTGCTGACTTTGTGGATCAGACCGGCAAGAACCAGATCGATGTCGTGAGTTATGACGAAGGTGAGCTTTCAACTCACGCTAAGAACCGCAACGTGTTTGCGCTCCTTATGTCGCGTGCGACTTATGAAGGACTAGAGCGACTGCAGCCGGATAAGAGACCTTACGTGATCACGCGCGCGGCGTACGCTGGCATCCAGCGTTATGCGACGATGTGGACTGGCGATACGAACAGCACTTGGGACGCGCTCGCATTGAGTATTCCTATGTTTCAAACACTAGGCTTGTCTGGTGAACCCTTCGTCGGCAGCGATGTGGGCGGTTTCATGGGTCGTGGTAATGGAGAGTTGCTGACGCGCTCGTATCAGGTGAGTTTCTTGGCTCCGTTTTGTCGTAATCACAAGGTCATTGACGGGTACGATCAAGAGCCCTGGCGCTTCGGCAAATACTACGAAGATATCATTCGTAAATATCTAAAACTCCGCTATGAGCTGTTGCCATTTCTTTACACGAAACTCGAAGAAGCACACAGAACCGGAGTGCCACTGTTCCGTCCGCTTTTGCTGAATTATCAGGATGACCCTAATACTTACAATATCGATGATCAGTTCATGATCGGAGAAGAGTTGTTGGTTGCACCGATTCTCAGTCCGCGTGTAACTCAACGATTGGTATATCTACCGCCAGGCATTTGGTATGACTATTGGACGAACAAGAAGTTTTCGGGTGGAACAATGATCAGAGTTGATGCGCCGCTCGAGACGGTGCCGATGTTTGTCCGCGGCGGAGCCATTATCGTTAAGGGACCTGCGATGAATTACGTTAACGAGAAACCACGAGATCCGCTTACTTTCGAAATCTACAGAGACGAAAACGGTGAGGCCCGCGGAATTCTTTACGAGGACGATGGGAACAGTCCTGCATACAAGCAAGGGATATCTCGAAGGACGACAATCACAGCAACTCGTGCACGCTTGCGATATGACGTGCGCCTTACTGTGGAAGGTTCTTATGATCCGGGCAAGCGTAAGATAATGGCGAATATTAAGGGACCAGAGTCGAACCGCGCCGTGAATATCATTGAACCTCGACGCTAACCTCAACGTCTTGGAGTGCGGTGGCAAGCGCAGCGCGACACCGCTTTGGATCGTCAGGTTGAATCCAAGCTGGAGGTTTGACTCAACTGTAAACAACCGAAAGCGGTGTCGCGCTGCGCTTGCCACCGCACTCCAAAAAGTTGAGCATCTTGGATAGCTCTTATTTGACAAACAATGACAGCATTAATTATTCACGGACACTTCTATCAACCACCACGCGAGAATCCCTGGACTGGAGAAGTCGAACGGGAGCCAGGCGCTGAGCCTTATCACGATTGGAACGAACGGATTCATGCTGAATGTTACGCCGCCAACGCTTTCGCTCGATTCATCGACCGCAACGGCAACGTACAAATCATCAACAACTACGAATGGCTCAGTTTTAATTTTGGTCCCACTTTGCTTTCCTGGTTGGAACAACATCATCCGCAGACCTATCACAGAATACTGGCTGCAGACCGCGTCAGTGCTGCAGAACACGCGGGCCACGGCAACGCCATCGCGCAGGCTTACGGACACGCAATTCTGCCGCTTGCAAGCGAGCATGACCGTGAGACACAAGTCGCTTGGGGCATCGCTGATTTTCGTTATCGCTTTGGACGTGGACCAGAGGCACTGTGGTTACCCGAGACTGCCTGCAACGAAGCGACGATGGCAGTGCTGATCGAACATGGCATGCGCTATGTGATCCTCGCACCCTCTCAAGCAGAAGCTTATCGGCTGCCGCAAACTGACGAGTGGATACACAACCGATCCGATCAGATTGATACTGGCCGGCCATATCGATATCTGCATCCGGATGGATCAGGACGATCCATCGCAGTCTTCTTCTACAACGGAGCCGCATCCAGAGCGATTGCATTTGAGCGTGTCTTAGCATCAAGCCGGCAACTCGTTGACCTCTTCAAACGTGCGACCAACCATGGACCACTCGTCAACGTTGCAACTGACGGCGAAACGTACGGACATCATTTCAAGTTTGGAGATCTATGTCTGGCTCACGCACTGGAGATCGAGGCCCCTGAAGCTGGATTCAGAATTACTAATTACGGAGAGTATCTCGACCAGCATCCAGCGGAGATTGACGTAAGGCTAAGAGAAGGGAATGAACGTGAAGGCACTTCATGGAGCTGTGCGCATGGCGTCGGTCGTTGGATTCGAGATTGTGGTTGCCACACTGGCGGCGAACCCGGTTGGAACCAGAAGTGGCGCACGCCGTTGCGTAGCGCGCTTGAATTTCTTCGCGATGAAGCAGCGCGACAATTTGAATCAATTGGCAGTCAACTATTTCGTGATCCCTGGGCCGCTCGGAACGACTACGTACAAGTTATCCTCGATCATGGTGAATCGCGCGATGAATTTCTCCGAACTCACTCCAGACATCCTTTATCACCAGCGGAGCAACAGCGCGCGCTCGACCTGATGGAGGTGCAGCATAATTCGTTATTGATGTTTACAAGTTGTGGCTGGTTTTTCTCAGATATCTCCGGAATCGAGACTGTGCAAATTCTGAAGTACGCGGCTCGTGTTATTGAGCTGATGAATGAATTAGGTTTGCCATCACCTCGTCAACAGTTTTTACAAATTCTGTGCGAGGCAAAGAGTAACGTCGCAGCTAAAGGTACCGGCGCGGAGATCTATCTGAATTTCGCGGAACCAAAAACCCGAGTGCTGGCATGATCACAAACTGATCGGTGACGAACCCGTTGAGTGAAAACTTTGAAGGTTGAGCTAACAAATGATGAGCGGGGGTAAACCACCCTTAATAACCATGAGACCTTCACTTGTGAGTAGTAATCTGCTCTTGAATGGCTTTCAAGCTGCTCCAGCCGCACTCAAGTCTCAGAGTCTCATGGTAGGGAAGGGCGGTTTACCCCCGCTCGGTTTCTTTACATTCGATTAAAGGTCAAGAAGGTGTCTCAAGCAAAACAGCCTACCAAAGACCAAAGACCAGAAGAGTTTCCACACGCGAGTATTGATCCGGGTGAACTGCGACGCTTTCTCTCTCTCAAGCACCCTCGCCCACATGACATTCTTGGGCATCACGTGATCAATGGATCAGTCGTGATTCGCGCATTCCGACCCGACGCAGACTCAGTCGAACTTGTGATAGGAAGAAAGAAGCCACAACCGTTAACCACGATCCATCCAGCTGGCCTTTTCGAGATCATGATCCCTGGCGACAAGGTGCCGTCGTATCGCTTCAAAATTCATTACCCCAGTGGTGAGGTTCTTATTCAACGTGATCCTTATAGTTTTCCTCCGACCTTAGGCGAGCTGGATTTGTATCTCTTCGCTGAAGGTAGGCACGAAACCATCTACGAGAAACTCGGTTCTCATGTGAAGAAGGTTAATCGGGTAAAAGGCGTTTCATTTGCGGTTTGGGCTCCGCAAGCCGATGGCGTCAGCGTTGTAGGAGATTTCAATTCGTGGGATGGCCGACTTCATCAAATGCGGCGGCTGGACGGGTCGGGAGTTTGGGAGTTGTTCATTCCTGATCTGACAGCGGGGGCGCTGTACAAGTATGAGATCCACGCGGGCTCATGGCTTCCTTTCCTCAAAACTGATCCCTACGGTCAATACACTGAAGTTCCCCCGAACACGTCCGCGATCGTTTACGAATCCATCTACAAGTTCAGCGACGAAAAGTGGATCAACCGTCGGAAAAATCTTGAGCATTACCGCAGGCCACTATCCATCTACGAACTTCACTTCGGTTCGTGGCGACGAGTTCAAGAAGAGAACAATCGCCCGATGACATATCGGGAAATCGCGGGACCTTTAGCCGACTACGTTCAGAAGACGGGGTTTACTCATGTTGAGTTTCTGCCGCTGAAGGAGCATCCATATGGTCCGTCGTGGGGCTATCAGGTTAGTAACTACTACGCGCCATCCGCTCGGTACGGAACGCCCGACGATCTGCGCTACCTGATTGATTATCTGCACAACCGGGACATTGGAGTAATCATGGACTGGGTGCCGGCGCATTTTCCGAAAGACGCGTTTGCTCTGGGCCGGTTTGATGGCTCGGCTTTGTACGAACACCTCGATCCACGTCTCGGTGAGCATCCAGATTGGGGCACGTACATATTCAATTATGCTCGTAATGAGGTGCGTAACTTCCTGCTCTCGAATGCGGTTTTCTGGTTCAAGGAATTCCATCTTGACGGGCTGCGCGTCGACGCGGTTGCCTCGATGCTTTATCGCGACTACAGCCGAAAAGAGGGAGAGTGGATTCCCAATCGTTACGGAGGCAGGGAGAACCTCGAGGCGATTTCGCTTCTAAAAGAGATAAACGAAATCACGCATCGCATCACACCCGGCATCGTCACAATTGCTGAAGAATCAACCGCATGGCCACAGGTAAGTCATCCAGTGTACGCCGGCGGTCTGGGGTTCGATTTCAAATGGAACATGGGATGGATGCACGACACTTTGAAGTACTTTCAAACGGATCCACTCTTTCGCGGCGGGATTCACAATGCTTTGACCTTCGGATTGCTCTACGCGTGGAGTGAGAATTTCATCCTGCCTTTCTCCCACGACGAAGTGGTGCACATGAAAGGCGCGCTACTGAACAAGATGCCGGGCAGCGAAGAGCAGAAGTTCGCGAATCTACGCGCGCTCTATGGATACATGTGGGCGCATCCGGGAAAGAAGTTGCTATTCATGGGTGGCGAGTTCGCGCAATGGCGTGAATGGAACGAAACAGAAAGTCTCGATTGGCACTTGATTGAGAATCCGTTGCACGCCGGTGTGCAAAGAATGGTTCGAGATCTCAACAGAATCTACGACTCACACAGCGCGCTTTGGGAAGTTGATAGTGATCCGGCAGGGTTCCAGTGGATTGACGCCGACAACGCATCAGAGAACATCGTGTCTTTCATTCGTCGTTCGCCTACGACTAAGCAGGAACTGGTGTGCGTCGGAAATTTTTCGGCAATTCCGCGCGAACGACATCGACTCGGTTTGCCGCGCCCGGGTGAATACAACCTGATCATGAATAGTGATGCAGCCGTCTACTCTGGCTCAGCAGAGGTGCCGGCGACTTTGGTTGCAGACGAGCAGCCTCATCATGGTCAGCAATACTCTGCGGAGATCATCTTGCCGCCACTCTCGACCCTTTGGTTTGAAGCACCGCACGTGGGGTAGTTCGCTGTGAGACTCTATATCTCCGTCTCTTTGTGGTTTTCTAGTGTCTAAAGTGATCCGGTATAGCCGCAACCAAAGCGGTTGTGCTTCATAACGGCTTGCCGCCCGGTGTGAGGCGACGGCTTGCCTCGCCGTAACGTCTCACCTTTTCTTTGGGCTACGCCCATGGTGCGGGCTTTGCCCCAAACACTGTTGGCCGGGAGTAGTCTCCAGCCCAGTTGCTGGCTCTCTTGAGGGCGGAGCCCGGACCAGGGGGCAGAGGCCCAAACCAAAAGTGAGACGTTACGGCGAGGCGGGCGGCAAGCCGTTATGAAGCAAACCTTGTCCGAACAAAGAAAATAGGAGTTCTTACACACACAGGCATTTCAAAAGCATGACTAACTGGGAAGACATTCGAAAACAGTTTCCGGTAACGACAAATCTCGCTTACCTGAATACGGCCGCCGCTGGCCCACTCGCGCGTTCAACTGCAGCCGCGGGTCAAAAATACTACCAGCAGATGATGGAACACGGAGATGCACACTGGGATGAGTGGCTCGAGCAGAGAGAAGGTATACGACGAAGAGTTGCCGAGTTCATCAATGCCGAACCGGATGAGATCGCGTTCACGACCAATACCTCATCGGGAATGAACATCATCATTGACGCGCTGGAAACTCGTGGAGAAGTGATCTCTTGCGATCTCGAGTTTCCCGTCTCCACGATTCCATGGATGCATCGCCGCATACCAGTGCATTTAGCAAAAGCTCGCGATGGCGTGGTGCACATCGAAGATATTCTCAAACTGAAAAATGAAAAGACGGGTGTGATTTCACTTAGTCACGTCCAGTTCTCGAATGGCTTTCGGATGAACCTGCAGGAGCTATCTGAAAACAAAGGAGATCACGTGTTAGTGGTGAACGCGAGCCAGTCAGCCGGTGTGTTTGAGATTGATGTGAAACGAATGGGTATTGATGCTTTGTGTACCACGGGTCACAAGTGGCTGTTGTCTGGCTATGGCTCAGGATTCGTTTATCTTTCTCGAGAGTTGTTGGCCCAGACCAAGAGTCATGCGATCGGTTGGTTGAGCGTGAACGAACCTTACGCGATGAGAAATGATGAGATTCACCTCCGCCATGATGCAGCGGCAAGAGCGGAACTTGGCTGCCCTCACTTTGCAGGGATCTTCGCAATGGGTAACTCAATGGATCAGTTAACGAGCATCGGAATTCAGCGAATCCAGGAGCGGGCTCTAGAGTTGAACCGTTATCTCACTGAGCGACTAGCTGGGATTGGTTGGAAAGTGCTTTCGCCCTTGGGAAAGGAAGAGGTTCGATCGGCGCAGACTTTGGTGGAGGCGGAGGATCCAGGATCGCTAGTTACACATCTCGCCAGCTTCGGTGTAGCGGTGACTGAAAAGCCGCAAGGCATTCGCGTCGCTACGAATTTCTTTAACAATGAGGACGACGTCGAACGGCTTATTGATGGGTTGAGAAAGTGAGTCAGTACCATCGCCCGGTAGCGGATGCATCAAACGATTGATGATGCCATTGGTGATCGTCGATTGGAATTAATCCCGCCTCAGTATCACCAAAACCACAAACATTTGCGGCGAGATTCTTCGACTTGGTAAGAGCGACAAATCGTCAATCGGCAATCGTCAATCGTTTGATCCATCCGCTACCGCGCGATGGTACTGACTATTTCCGAGTCTTGGACTTTGGCTTGCTCGACTTACGATTGCCTTCATTATTGTTGCCGCCAGGTCCAGCTTCGAAGTGCTTGCGAGTGAGTCTAATGAAAGTTTGCATAACAGGTGACTCGTAGCCGCCGCTTATGCGTGCCAAGCCCAACTCCCAGTTGATCTGGGCACCTTCAATCCACCAGCGCACCAGCCTCCCTTCGGCAACTGCCTCACGAGCCGAGTGCAACGGAACAATCCCGACACCCATGTCCTCTTCAACCATTCGTCTGATCGCCGCTTGACGACTAAGTTCCATTGCCACTGTGATCGTCACACCTGCTTGCGCAAAGAACTGATCGATCAGCCGGCGAGTATTTCCACCTCGCTCTCCAAGAATCAGTTTCTCACCCGCTAACGTGTAGGGGCTGATAGTCGCTTGTTTCGCTAAACGGTGATTGGGAGAAGCAATGGCCACCAATTGATCTTCACTCAACCGCTCCGTCTGAACGCCACGCGCTTCGACAGGCAAAGAAACAAAGGCGATGTCGAGCTCACCTTCCAGGATCTGCTCCACTAGCGATTCACTGGTGCCTGAAGTGACCGCAATGTCAGCCCTCGAATGGTGTTGACGAACGTTTTGCAAAATTTTCGGTAGGGAATCTGTCGTCACCATCGCCGAAGCAGTCCCTATCCGCAGACGACCGCGTTCGGCCCCTGCCAGTTCTGCTATCTCATCCAGAGCGGCGTCATGTTCGCGCAATATCTGCCGCGCTCGAATGAGCAGGTGCTCTCCGGCTTCGGTGAGAATGACCCGCCGCGGCGCACGGATAAACAGACGAGCGCCCGTCTCGTTCTCCAACTGACGGATTTGCATGCTGATCGCTGCTTGAGTGACGTTGACGCGATGTGCGCCAGCCGTAAATGTCCCTGAATCTGCAATAGCCACGAACGCTCTGAGTTGTCGAATTTCCATACAAAACTCTCTGTATCACTTTACCTTATCGGAATAATAAGTTCTTTTAGTTTCCATTATAAGTCAGCCTTCCTTAGAATTGCTCGCGATTGAGGTTTTTATTTTGCGCAAGGTTAGTGGCCCGACAATCATGGTTAGCTCTGAGCGAAGGTCTACGGATCTGATAACAGCCAGACGTCTTCGTTCGCAGAATGCTGTTGTAGGGGTTGACGGTGGCGGGACCAAAACTCACGCCGTCATTGCGGATGTGGACCATCACGTACTCGGCGAAGGAACCGCAGGCCCATCCAATCCACTGCGCGTCGGTATCACTAATGCGGCTGCCGCAGTTCGAGAAGCTATTGACCGGGCTTGTGAAGCGGCTCAGGTCCGCCGCATGGATTTAACGGCTGCTGTAGTTGGTCTAGCCGGTGCCCGTCGCACAGAATTACGGGCACGAATGCGTGAGGCGCTGCGAACCCTCGAGATCAATGACATCGAAGTTGTCGGTGACGCTGATATTGCTCTTTATGGTGCTACTGACGGTCAACCGGGCGTCGTCGTTATTGCGGGAACCGGTTCGATTTGTTGTGGCATCAATGCGGCGGGAAAGAGCGCTTTTGCCGGAGGCTGGGGTCCGATGATTGGCGACGAAGGCGCTGGAGCATGGATAGCGCGGTGCGGTCTGCGAGCTGTTGCAAAAGCTTCCGATGGCCGTGGGCCAAAGACTTCTTTGACCAAAGATGCTTGCTCCTACTTTCATGTGACAACTGCCGACGATCTGTCGACTGCGGTCTATGCGCCGTCCATTACCAGTGAGCGACTCGCGGGATTTGGCCGGTATGTTATCGAAGCAGCCAAGGCGAAGGATCAAGTTGCGCGTGAGATAATGCTCGATGCAGGCAATGAACTCGGAATTGCTGCGGTCGCGGTGATTCGCAACTTGAAAATGGAGCGTGAACGTTTTCCCGTGGCTTACGTCGGTAGGATCTTCAGTGCCGCCGCTGATTTTGTTCTTCCGCGAATGCGTGAAGTTGTAGCACAAGCAGCGCCCCAGGCTTATCTAGCTCCGCCACTGTATTCACCGGCAGTTGCAGCTGCGAGAATGGCGCGAGAGCATCGACGCGTCGCCTTGGCTGGTTGATGAAATATTAAATGCCTGAAAGAACGGAAGCGCTCCCAGTTACGGAGCAAGAAAACCCACTTACTCGCGATCTCAGCTCACTTCCCACCGCAGAAATCGTTAAGTTAATGAATCAGGAGGATGCTCTGGTGGCTCCGGCAGTCGCCAAGGTCCTTCCGCAGATTACCGAAGCCGTCGAACGCATAGTTGCGCGGTTATCGAGTGCAGGACATCTTTTCTACATCGGCACAGGAACATCCGGACGACTGGGTGTGCTCGACGCTTCTGAGTGTCCGCCCACCTTTGGTGTTTCGCCGAAATTGGTCCAGGGAATAATCGCTGGAGGATATGAAGCCTGCTATCGTGCGGTTGAAGCTTCCGAAGATGATGCGGCTGCGGGTGCGCACGATCTGGATGCAAGAGGGTTCGGCCGACGAGATGTTCTCGTGGGAATCGCTGCATCGGGTCATACTCCCTACACGATCGGCGCTCTTTCGTATGCTAGATCCAAAGGAGCATTTACGATTGCACTTACTTGTTCTCCAAACTCTCCGATTACTAAAGTTGCCGAACTCAGCATTGTCCCCGTCGTAGGTCCTGAGGTAGTGGCCGGGTCAACGCGGCTCAAGGCAGGGACTGCGCAGAAGATGGTTTTGAACATGCTTTCTACTGCGACACTCGTGCGACTCGGATACGTATCTGGTAATCGCATGTCAAACTTGATGCCGCGCAACGTTAAGCTTCGGGGGCGCGCGCTTAGGATCATCAGTGCCGAATCGGGACTAGATGAGAATCAAGCAACCCAACTTTTGGAAGCCGCAAACGACGACATGGCACTAGCGTTGGTGATGGCGAAAACCGAATCCGATATACCTGCGGCGCGTGAGGCTTTAGCTGCATCTAACGGTGTCGTCGAGCGCGCGGTGGAAATCCTTACTAAGAAAAAGTAGTACGATTTTCCGTTCGTCATTTGACATTTAACATTTGCGGTCTTTGGTCTTTAGTCTTTGATTCTTTGCCGTGGTCCGTTATTCCAATGCTGATCAGTTCGAAACGAATTAGTGCTTTCGTGTGATTTCGTGGATCGTATTTACCTACACACTTCAGAAACTGATCCACTGAGTAACAACAACACCACTTCCGAAACTGAATAAAACCAATCGACAACTGATAACTAACAACGGACAAAGATCTAAGACCAAAGACCAAAGACTGCAAAGTTAAATGTCAAATGACGAATGGAAAATATCTTCTAGTACTAACCAGCGCCGCTAATACTTATTGAACTGAACGAATGAAAGCTCTCGATCTCGCGATCATCTTTGGTTACTTGATAGGCATTGTCCTTTTCGGGACGTGGTTTGCTCGCAAACAAAAGACGACCGCCGACTACTTCCTGGGCGATCGTTCCGTTCCCTGGTGGGCAGTCGCGTTTTCAATCGTTGCCACTGAAACTTCAACCATCACCTTCATCTCCGTTCCTGGCATCGCGTTCTCGCGAGGCGGGAACTTTCAATTTCTGCAGTTGGTATTTGGCTACCTGCTGGGACGCATCGTCATCTCTCTTCTTTTTATTCCGTCATATTTCAAAGGGGAGTTGCTCACCGTATATCAACTCCTCGATCGCAGGTTCGGTGGAAAGATAAAAGTGCTGGCAGCGTCACTGTTCGTGGTGATGAGAAACATAGCCGATGGGATTCGGCTCCTCCTTACGGCGATAGTCCTCGCTGCTGTCTACACCTCATTTCAACCTGCGGCTAATCCGGAGACGATAGTTGTTCTCTCAGTGATTCTGATTGGAATTGCGATGATCGTTTTCACCTACTTCGGTGGTATGGAGGCGGTCATCTGGGTCGAAGTGATCCAGTTGGGCATATATGTAGCTGGTGCAATTGCTGCGGCGGTTGTGCTGACGAGCGCGATCGATGGTGGGTTGCCGGCAGCGCTTGCATTGGCGTCTCAATACAATAAATTTTCTATATTCGATTTCGCGTTCGATGCAACGAAGACTTTTACATTCTGGTCGGGGCTGATTGGCGGCTGCTTTTTAACGATGAGCACACACGGCACCGATCAATATTTGGTGCAACGTTATCTCTGCACGGATGGACCGCGACCTGCCACAGTAGCGCTACTCACGAGCGGAGCAATCGTGCTAGCCCAGTTCATCGGGTTTCTCTTCATCGGTGTGTTGCTTTTCGCTTTCTATCATCCCTACTCCGATCCTGGATATGTAACCGCAGCCGCAACTTCATTCCCGTTTAGTGGCGGTGACCGAGTGTTTCCTGATTTCATTACCCGGCACTTACCGACTGGACTGTCCGGTCTCGTCGTGGCCGCGATATTTGCCGCAGCCATGTCGTCATCGCTTAATTCAATAGCTGCAACTGCTGTAAACGATCTGTACAAACCCTTAAGACCCAGCCGTGATGACAAACACTATCTAAAGGTTTCGCATGTTCTGACGCTTGCATGGGGAGTTGTTCAGATCGCCGTAGCTTTGGTTGTGCGTCATCAGCAGCGGTCGGCACTTGATCAAGCGCTTTCGATCGCTTCTCTGATTAATGGACCAATACTCGGAGTGTTTTTGGTTGGGACTTTTCTGCGCCGAGTCAGTCAGCCACCGGCGCTGATCGGAATGTTGGCCAGCATTGCCGCAATGCTGTACCTCTTCTTCGCAACAAGAATAGCCTGGACGTGGTACGTGTTCATCGGCAGCTCAGTGACACTGATCGTCGCATGGCTGGCGAGCTTCGCTTTTACACCGGCTGCCGGCAGGAGTCGCGATGAACTTGCTGCGACAGCGTCTGAAGACATTTCAAGTTCGTGAATTTAGTATCGACGAAAGCTTTGGAGAATAACGTTTCCTGTATGACTTGGCTGAGATTTTTCCAACGACCCGCCATAACCCTGCTAATTCTTCTTATTCTTTCGAGCGGCATACTTCTGCCTCAAACCGCCGCACGGAGCTTCGAATGGTCGAGTGCCTCGGCCTCTTTCGCAGATGGCACAAACAAGCCATTTACTAGAGAGCCCTCGAAAGAAGCAATTAAGTGGGCAGACAAAGAACTGAAGCGAATGTCCCTGGACCAGAAGATTGGTCAGCTGATTTCTGTCGGCGTTAACGCAACGTTCCTCAATCAAGACAGCGATGCGTTCCGCGCGTTGAAACGCCAAGTGCAGGAGAACCACATCGGAGGCATCATCCTCTTTCGCGGATCGGTTTATGAATCCGTAGTGCTCATGAACCGCATGCAGCAGCTGGCTGAGTATCCGCTGCTGATCTCAGCTGATCTCGAAGCTGGCACCGGAATGCGCTTTGACGACACAGTGAACTTTCCTTGGAACATGGCTGTCGCTGCGACTGGGAATCCGGACTATGCTCGGCGACAGGGAGAGATCACGGGACGTGAGGCGCGCGCTCTCGGTGTGCAACAGATCTTTGCTCCCGTAGTCGACGTAAACAACAACGCTGCGAATCCAGTAATCAATGTTCGCTCGTACGGCGAAGATCCGGTTGAAGTCGGACGCTTCGCATCGGCCTTCACACAGGGTGCACAAAGCGCAGGAGTGATAGCCACCGCCAAACACTTTCCCGGTCATGGCGACACAGCCGTCGATTCTCATCGAGGCTTGCCCGAGATCAACTTGCCAATGTCTCGTCTTAACGCCGTCGAGTTGGTGCCTTTCCGCGCAGCAGTCGATGCTGGGATTGGCTCAGTGATGGTGGCCCATATCGGATTACCGCAAATTGATCCCACGTTGGTGAAACCACTCCCGCGAGAACGGAAGATGAAGCCAACAGATACAGATGAAGCGGGCGAGATAATTGCCGACAGTGCTGCGATACCGGCAACGGTGTCACCTGTCATCGGTCGCATGCTGAGAAATGATTTGCACTTTAATGGAATGATTGTGACTGACGCGCTCAGCATGAGTGGATTGACGATCTACTTTACGCAGGAAGAGGCTGCGGTTCGTGCGCTCGAGGCTGGCGCTGATATGTTGCTCAAGCCGGCAGATAACGACGCAGCCTTCCGAGGAGTGAAGCAAGCAGTGCAGTCCGGCCGATTAAGTGAGAAGCGGATTGAGGAATCGGCAAGAAAACTCCTGGCCGCAAAATACGATCTGGGTCTCGTCAAGAATCGGTTGACTCCTATTGATGAGATCGATCGGCTGGTTTCGAATCCGGCAGTCGAAGAGCTCGCGCGAGATATTGCGGAACATGCGATTACGATGGTTCGCAATGAAGACAATCTAGTGCCGTTAAAGACGGCCAGTCCGGACGCACGTATCTTCAACCTGGCAATCACAAACGGAGACGATCGCCTGTGGATCGCCAACTCATTCCACAGTGCAGTCGCGGCCAGAGGTCGAAAGATCGAAACCATTGTGCTCGATGAACGCTCTTCAGAAAGAGACGCCGCGAATGCGTTGGAGAAAGCGAAGGGCGCCGATCTGGTGATTGCATCGCTTTACGGCCGCGTGCGAAGCGGGCAAGTCCGGAGTGTGGGGTTGCCCGAGCCTGGCGCGCGTGCCTTGGCTTCACTAATCGCGAGCAAGGCGCCAGTTGTTGGCATCAGTTTTGGCAATCCTTATTTGCTGCAAAGCTTCCCACAGTTGCGGACTTACTTAGTGGCTTATGGAGATATGCCGAGCTTGCAGCAGGCATCCGCCCGAGCTGTGTTGGGTGAGATCGATATAACTGGAAAACTTTCGATCTCTCTACCTGGTTTGTATCCGCGAGGCACCGGCATTCAATTGAAAGTCGCTCGGTGAAATCACTTAGGTTCACGGCACGAACCGTATCTGCAAGCAATGAAGAACGATCCACGAGGGCACACGAACCAGTTGCTAAAAGTAGTTTGTGTTGACTTCGTGGATTTCGTGGATCGTCACCGCAGTTAAGAACTCAGCTTCACATGAAGAAATTTACATCGCTAATCTCAATCGTTCTCATCCTCACATTTTTCCAGTCTGCGTCGAGTACTCAGCTGCCTCGCATATCTCCAGCTGCGGTCAAGATGTCGGCGACGCGACTCGGAGCAATGGACTCGGTAATCGCTGCGTCCATTGCGAAGCATGAGCTGCCCGGTGCCGTCGTATTAGTAGCTCGAAATGGACGCGTTGTTTGGCGTCGTGCTTACGGATCTCGTGCAGTTGAGCCCCGAAGCGAGTCCATGACGGTGAAGACGATTTTTGATCTTGCGAGCCTCACGAAAGTTGTCGCAACCGCAACCAGCATCATGATTCTCAATGAGCGCGGAAAGATTCGCTTGTCAGATCCAGTCTCAACATACATCCCGGAACTTAAAGGAGAGGGAAGAGAGCGGATCACTATCGAACATCTGCTGACACATCGTTCCGGCTATGCACCCGATTTTGATTTGAAGGAACGCTGGACCGGTTATGACGAAGCCATCAAGCGGTTAATAGCGGAACCACTCCGCAATCCACCCGGAGCTAGATTTGTTTATAGCGACATAGGTTTCATCGCGCTGGGAGAAGTGGTCCGTCGTGTCAGCGGACAGCCGCTGAATGAATTTGCTCGTCAGAATATTTTTACGCCGCTGGGAATGTACGACACAGGCTTCAAGCCTTCGATCGTGCGTTTGAAACGAATTGCGCCAACCGAGAAACGACGAGGACAACAAAGTTATCTCGGTGACACTCCGCGAAACGATGATCCTGAAGGAAACCGGTGGTTGCGAGGCGAGGTACATGATCCCACGTCTTATCGCATGAACGGCGTCGCTGGACACGCTGGTCTGTTTTCTACTGCCGACGATCTCGCAATCTACTGCCAGATGATTCTGAATGGCGGTAGGTATCACGGCGTGAGGATCCTGAGTCCGCTGAGCGTCGCGGAGATGACGCGTCCGCGATTGGTTGCCGAAAGTGGCTGGACGCGCGGCTTAGGTTGGGACATCAACACCAGTTTCTCTACAAATCGTGGTGAGCTGTTTCCCCTCGGCTCGTTTGGGCATACTGGCTTCACAGGCACATCGATGTGGATTGATCCCGCGACGAAGACGTTCGTGATCTTCCTGAGCAATCGTGTTCATCCAGATGGCAAGGGTGATGTGGCTTCGTTGCGCGGCAAAGTAGCTTCGATAGTGGCTGGTTCTATTACCGACGCCGGTTTGGCAGCGCATGCTCAGCGCGCCTTGACCAATTATTACGAGAAACTCAGGCAAGACCTAGCCCGCTTTACAGCCGCGCGCGAGCAGGCGCTGAACAGCACAGCGACGATTGGTCCAGCAGACGCAACTGCGAAGGTCTTAACCGGTATTGATGTGCTTGAGCGCGATGCTTTCAAACAACTCGCTGGTATGAAGATTGGTTTAGTCACTAATCACACTGTTAGGGATCGTGAAGGCCGAGAAACAATTGATGTTTTAAAGAATGCGCCCGGCGTTCAGTTGATAGCGCTGTTTTCGCCGGAGCATGGCATTCGCGGATTAGCGGATGAGAAAGTCTCTGATTCCAAAGATGAAGCGACTGGCTTGCCGGTCTATTCACTGTATGGAGAAACCCGTCGTCCGAAGCCCGAGCAGTTGCAAGGACTCGATGCGCTCGTCTTTGATATTCAGGACATCGGCGCAAGGTTCTATACATACATTTCCACGCTAGGGAATGTGATGGAAGAGGCGACGAAGTTAAAGCTGCCTGTATTTGTCCTGGATCGCCCTAATCCGATTGGCGGGTTTGGTATTGAAGGTCCACTCGCTGACGCGGATAAGCTTTCCTTTATCGCTCATCACCGTTTACCCGTAAGGCACGGAATGACGATCGGTGAATTAGCCCAACTGTTCAATGCAGAACGAAAGAT
>JBKPAL010000063.1:0-10795 GCA_046726395.1 Acidobacteriota bacterium | reverse complement strand
TCCAAACGGCGGAGCCGGGCTGGTGATGCTGCTGATCATTTTCTACTTCTTACCTCTGTCCGTGCTGTCCATCAGAATCGTAACTGGACCATCATTAACTAGTTCCACTTGCATCATCTGCCTAAAGCCTCCCGTAGAAACATTGTCGATCAGTTTACGAGCCTGGCTTACAAAGTACTCATATAACGGCTCAGCATCCTCCGGCGGTGCAGCGTCACTCCATGAAGGACGCAAACCTCTCCGGACGTCACCGTAAAGCGTAAATTGAGATACGACCAAAAGCGATCCATTCACGTCTTTCACTGATAAATTCATCTTGCCATCGGCGTCGTCAAAGATTCTCATCGCCACGATTTTCTGGGCCAGGTATTCCGCGTCCGCGTTTGTATCCTGACGAGCCACGCCCAACAAAACGACGAGACCTTTTCCGATCTCGCCTATGACCTGATCACTTACTGTAACTTTGGCGCGCGTAACGCGTTGGATAACGGCTCTCATCTACCTCTTAGGTGGTTTACTCGGACGAATCTCAACACGACTAACCAGACTGCGGTCGGGATGATGCAGCAGATCGATGACCGCAAGGGCAATGTCATCGGGTTGAAGCTGCCAACTCTGCTCTGGGCTCGGATTGTCACCTCCAAACTCAGTATTCACTGAGCCTGGCATGATGTAACTCACCTTAATTCCATCGTGACGCACTTCCTGCATTAAGGCTTCACTAAAGCCGTTGAGTCCAAACTTCGAAGCATTGTAAGCAGCCATTCGGGGATGAGGATTGGCGCCGGCAAGTGAAGAAATGTTGATGATGTAACCACCACCTCGTTGCCGCATCAATGGAAGGGCTTCGTGACAGCAGTAGAAGACGCCAAACAGATTTGTCTCGAGCACCGCCCGGAACTCGTCAGGCGTCATCGCCTCGACTGTATTGAAGATTCCCACACCCGCGTTGTTGACTAGAAGATCGAGGCCGCCGAATTCAGAGACAATAAGACCAAACAACTTCCCTACTTGTTCATAATCGCGAACGTCACAGGTAAATCCCTTTGAGCTATTCGGGCGAGCTTTGTTCAGCTCGTTAATTGCGAGATCAATTTCAGTCTGCTTGCGGGCACTGATTACAACCGTTGCGCCTTCACGATTGAGTGCATTCGCTATTGCTCGCCCAATACCTTTGGTACCACCAGTAACAAGTGCGACCTTCCCTGCTAGATTCATCTTTTGCTTTTCAGTTTCGTAGCGGCTTTGCCGCTCTGCAGTGCGGAAAGGCTCCGCCTTTCCGTGCAGCCGCTTAGTCTTCTCCGGCGGCTCTGCCGCCATCACTCGAATTTTCTCTCTTTGGTCGCGCCATCAACGGCGACGCCATTCAATTTTCTCAATATCCACTGTCAGCGGTTCATCGTCACGCATGGTTCCGTTCCAACATCTAACACTCGACCAGCGATAGTCTTCTGCCCGACGTACCAAACCACGCCGAACCGGATTCTGATGTGTGTAGTGTACACGCTCCATCAGCATTTCTTCATTCCAAAGCAGTCTCACATTGGGATGATGATCCCACAGCGAATAACGATGCTTCGTATCGCGCTCTCCGATTCTCAACTTCTGAAGCGACGTTTCATATCCGTTCGACCTGAGCCAATCGATGACTCGGCGGCTGGTTATTCCGTTTACAAATCGAAGTATGTCAGCGGACTCTCGTGAGGAGTCGGTAATCAAATGCAGATGATCCGGCATGAGCACGTAAGCGTAAATCGCAAATTTGCCTGAGTTGCGTGCCTCGTTTATCGCTTGGCAAGCGAGTTCCTTTAAAACATCGCGCTGGAAAACCGGCAAGCGATCTTTCGTTACTGAAGTCAAATAGAAACAAGGATTGTCTCTTGAGATGTGAGGCATAGTGAGGACCTTTCTGTTTAGGCGGCAGAGCCGCCAAGTTTGTGAGGTTAATATCGGAAAGGCAGAGCCTTTCCGCCCTGCAGTGCGGCAGAGCCGCATCTACTTAAGTTTTGCTTTCAGGCGGTCGTTCACCACCTTGGGATTCGCTTTGCCGTTCGATGCCTTCATCACCTGGCCAACAAAGAAACCAAATAGCGCTTCCTTGCCTGCTCGATAGCTCGCGAGTTGTTGCGGATTAGCAGCCACGACTTCATCAACTAACCGGTCGATTTCACTTAGATCGCTGACTTGGACCATTCCCATTTCTTCGACAACAGCCGCGGCACTCTTGCCTGAGCTGAACATGTGCACAAGAACATCCTTCGCCTGCTTACCACTAATTTTCTCCTCGTCAATTAATCGTATCAGCGCTCCGAGTTCCCGTGCTGGTACCGGAGAAGATCCTGCTGACAAACCAGCACCCTCAAGTTCCCGTATCAGTTCGGATCGGATCCAGTTCGCGGCTGTTCGCGGATTCGCTGAGGCTTCAACAGCGTCTTCGTAATAATCGGCTAATGAACGCTCGGACGTGAGTTGAGAAGCATCACTAAATGAGAGTCCGTATTGTTCCGAGAACCGTTTCCTTCGCGCTTCGGGCAGTTCCGGCAAGGAATCTCTCAACTTCCTCACAAATTCATCTGAAACAACCAGCGGCTGCAAATCGGGTTCGGGGAAATAACGATAGTCGTGTGCCTCCTCTTTCGATCGCATTACGCGTGTTTCCATGGCGCGGTCGTCCCATAGCCGCGTTTCCTGACTGACGCGTCCGCCTGACTCCAACAGCTGAATCTGACGCTGCACTTCGAACTCGATCGCCTTCTGCATGAACCGCACCGAATTGAGATTCTTCAGTTCAACCTTGGTCCCAAAGCCTTCTCCAACACGTCGCACAGAAACATTTGCCTCACAACGCAGGTTTCCCTTTTCCATATCTGCGTCAGACGCACCAACCCATTGCAATGCGCGACGGACGTGATTGACGTAGTCATAAGCTTCCCATGAGGAACGAAAATCGGGCTCAGTAACAATTTCCGCTAGTGGGGTGCCTGCTCGATTCAGATCGATGTAAGAAAACCTATCCACATCTGGTAATCCTTCATGAACGTTCTTACCCGCATCTTCTTCAAGATGCAGTCGAGTAATACTGATCTTCTTCGGCTTCCATTCGACTGGATGACCCGCTTCATCGCGTTCTGCCGTCATGATCTCCAACTCGCCATGAGCGGAGAACGGTTGGTCGTATTGGGAGATTTGGTATCCCTTTGGCAGGTCTGGATAGAAATAATTCTTGCGAGCGAAGATTGATCGGTTGTTAATCTTCAAGCCCAGGGCCAGCGCTGCACGCGCACCCAACTCTACTGCTCGACGGTTTAGGACCGGCAAAGCTCCCGGCAATCCGAGACAAACAGGGCAAGTATTTTCGTTGGGTGCATCTCCGAATCGCGTCGAGCAGCCGCAAAAGATTTTTGATTCAGTGCTCAGCTGAGCATGGATCTCCAATCCAATGATTGTTTCCCAATCACGGTTCATAAGTCTCACTGTTGAGCCGAACGATTAACCGACGGGTAACTATCCTCCGGCTTCCAAATGGGATCGCACTATGGTCTAAGCCAGCCCGGCATTGCTCCCGCTCGTCGGGCTTGCTCCTCGAGTTCTCGCCAGCGCACGCTTAAGCCTGCTCGACGTCCTACAAGTTCGTCGAGACGCGTGATGAGCGACGATCGCTCGTAACCAATGTCGTATCCCTGGTACGGTAAACCAAACCCGGTGCCGTTGGAAAAAGGAGTCAGGTAAGGCGCAGTTAGGAAAGGTGTATTCCGAATTCGCCCCCTTGGATACAAGTTACCGAAGGGTCCTCCGACAACGGTGCCTCCGAACGGCGTACCGGTCGTCATGAAGACTCCCTGCCCGATGTTAGAAAAGTGTCGCCGGCCTCGAAAGCCACCATTGAAAGGTGAGCCAAAACCAATTGGATAACCGCTGTTGACGATGCTAAACGAACTTGTGTTCCAAGCTGCGTTAACTTCGTCCAAGCGAGCTCTGACATAAGCAATCTCAGCATCAGTAGCTGCAATATCTGTTCTGAGCTCAGACGCTCGGGTTCGCCAGTAACTTTCCGTTCCCGCTTCTGTTTGTCGCGTCTCAGCCAGTTCTCCCTGGATCTTTCGGCTTTCATCTTCCCGACGCCGGTTGGACTCTGCTAACGAAGGTAGTCCCAGTTCTTTCAGCCTTCGCGCATATGCGCGTTCGCTGTCCTGACGGATTTTGGCGTAGACCTGCAAATCTCGATTTGTAATTGAACGTCTAACAGAGCTTTGGCTATCTCCTGATGAATCTCCAAGTCTCTTCACGGGCGATAAATTAATCTGTGAAGGACTGGCCGCACGATTCATCAAGCTGCCAGCTTGCTCTCTGTTTGCTCGTTCGGTCGCGGGTATGTTTATCGACGAAATTTGCAGAGTTACTTGAAAGCCCGGTGATACTTCGTAGGTGAGTGTCGTCTTTGTGACTTCAAATCGGTCCGGAATCTGGACCCGCCGTCCATCGCGCATGACGATGGTGTAAGCGGAAGCCACGACGGCACAAGAGAGTGAAACGCACACTATGAATAGTAGACGCTGTGCGGTACGTCCTATTCTCGAAAAGGATCGCATCTCCCCTCCTAATCTATGGGATTTGTGTCTTGCGTATCTAGTTTTTAGAGAAGGCTGGACCGGAGTATACCAGATAGTCTAGGGACTATTGAATAGCCAGCCGGCGGCCATGACGGGACCGAAAAAAGTCTTTGCAGGGCGCGGCTAGTCTGATATACATGCACCGCCCGTTCGCTCCCTGTCCTCGCGTTTGATGCGAACGCATTGGTCCTTACGTTGGTTGTCACGGCCGCCGAAGTTTCAACCTTTCACAGAGGAGAGAAGACTCAAAATATGGCAAAGACAATTTGCAAGATTTTAGGCGTCGTTTTCCTACTGGTGGGCATAGCGGGCTTTGCTGCGCCAACTCTACTGGGTGCGCACCTGACACCTCCACACAATCTCGTGCACATCGTCTCTGGTGTGATCGCTCTCTACTTCGGTTTTGCCGGATCAATTACCGGAGCCAGAGCCTTTTGCCTGATCTTTGGAGTGCTTTACCTCGCTCTCGGAATTGTAGGTATGGTGATAGGTACCGGTGAGATGCGTATGTGGTCCGTTGGCCCTTTGACGTTCGGCACGGCGGATCACGGAATCCATATTTTGCTAGGAGTTATCTTTCTCGCAGGCGGTCTGTTTACTAAGAGGCCCTAAGATCTCGGGGCCCATTGACTGCCAACACTTCAGGCTGCAAGGACGAGTTCGGTAGGTGACGCGCTTGCGTCCGCGAGCCATGATTCTTGCAGCCTGATCCTTTGCAAATCAGAACTTAAACTTCACCCCTCCCCGCGCCATGATGCCTGGCGCTCGAAAACCATTCTCAAAGTACTTCCTATTGAACAGATTCTCAGCACCGCCAAAGAACGTTGCTGTCACACGTTCGCTTAGTCGCCGCTCGTAACTGGCAAAGCCGTCGGCTTTCGTGTAACCGCTGAAACGCAACTCGGCCATTCGAAACGGCAGGTTGTTCTCGAAAACGGGAGCGATGTATGAACCGGTGTGATTAAGTTCAAGATTAAACAAGAAAGAACGGTAACGTTGATTAAGGCTCAGTCCCACCAAGTGCTTGGGAATGACGTACTCAGGCTGTAGTCCCCGCGAGGAAGTAGCTCGATCACTATTGGTGTAGGTGTAAGATCCCCGGACTGTGGTATTGGCGGTTGGTTTCGCTTCACCAAATGTTTCCACCCCCCTGGCTAGACCACCTGGCTCATTTACATAACCGCTGAAACGACCAACTCCTAGTGGATCACTCAAAAATGATGTGAAGGCAATGATGCGCTGCAGTCGTGTGTAAAAGTAGGTTACGCCCAGCAATACACGATCGTCGTCAAGTCTCTGGTCAATGCCAGCATCAACACTGATTGACTGTTCAGGTTTCAACGTGGGATCTCCGAAGCGTGCGAAGCCAGCACCAGCGAATGTGCCGGTTCCGAATCGCTCGAACAAGGAAGGAGCGCGGAACCCATTCCCTGCATGGGCTCGCAGCTTCGTGTTCGTTGCATCCACAAAATAAGAAACTGCTCCATCACCGGTGATCGAATTTTCCGCTGTTATCCCACTTAGAAAACCTGGCCGGTCTGCGGCGCTGATCCGAAAGAACTGGCCGCGAACAGCGAAGGAAAACTGAAGACGACGATCGACCAGCGACAGTTGGTCCTGACCGAACACCGCGAACGTGCGTTGGACATCCGTTGTGTTGTTGAAAGCGCTGAAGGATGGGTTCGACTGTTGGAACAAGGACTCTCGCTCAAATTCAAATCCCGCTGTCGCAAAGTTGAAGCGGCCTAGCCTTGCGTTCACCCGCGCATCAATTGTGTCTGTGCTTCCGTTGTTGATGTTGAGTAATTCAAACTCTCCGAAGGGATAGAATGATTGAAACTGGGGATCGATTGCCGGACCATTGTAGTTCCGGCGATTGCTGCTGACGCGCTGGTACGCAACAGAGTAGGAGAACGGTTCATTGATCTGTTGTGCAAGCTTTACTGAGGCAACCAGCAATCGATTGCGTCGACCCTGGTCTGGATTGTTGAAGTCGGGTTGAAAGTTCACACCAGCCTTCGCTTTCGGAAATGGCTCAGAAGTATCGAACGCCGCCGGTAGTGCTATCGGAGGATCATTGAGCCTGGCATTCGCAGTGGTCCCATAAAAATTACCGGTTAGTATTAGCGAAGGCGTAATCGCGAACTGTAAACGACCTGTTCCTGCTGTGTTTCCGTATTGATCTTCGCCGTCAATGCCATGACGAACATCGATTCGATTTAGCGCGAAGCTGTAACCCAAACGTCCTCCGCCGCCCGCGCCCTGAAGACGTTCGCGAAAAGTTGCTAGCGACCCAGCTTCAAATCCTACTTCAAAATTGGGGTGACCGGATCCCACCATCGGTACTACATTCACAACTCCACCAATCGCGTTCGTTCCATAAATCGAAGACCCTGATCCACGTAAGACTTCAATGCGGTCAATTGAGATTGGCACCAAATCACTAAACAACGATACGGCTGATCCATTTATGTCTGAGGCATCACGTACGCGAAGTCCATCGAACAGTACAGCCGTATCGAAACTTCGCTGTCCGCGTAGTCGAATCGTGGCGAGCGAACCTGGTGATCCTTGCTGCTGAACGCGAACGCCTGGCATTCCGCGCAATGATTCTGTCAATGCAATGAGGTGTTTGTTCTCAAGCTGCTGTGAATCGAGCACCGACACAACCTTCGCAGTGTCGTCAGGGTCTTGTGGTGTTCCCGTAGCTGTGATTACTACGGTTTCATTCACGGCACCGACGCGAAGTCGGATTTCCAGCGGTACTGATTGTCCGCGCGTCAGAAGAATCGGTTCTGCGGAGAAGGTGGAAAATCCATTCGCCTTGATTTGCAGGAAGTACGTACCGGCGCCTAGTCCATTAAATGCAAAGGCGCCGCTCTGATCAGTTAATGCTGTGAGCTGAATTCCGCTTTGAGTTGTCAGGTAGACCGTGGCTCCGGCAACCTTGCCGCCCTGTTCGTCACTGACAACTCCAGTGATGCGACCGTTAGTTTCGGGAAAAGCACCTAAGGCACAGACAGGTGTCATCAGCACAAGTGAAATCAATATTGCCAATCGGAAGGACACGCGCTCGTTATTCATGCTATCTACTCCTAACCTGATGAACAGGAGTGATTCGTGGCAATCCCGACAGGGGATGCGCATCGATCAGCACCCTGACCTGAAAAGCTTCTCTCAGCAATTCAGCAGTTAACACTTCTCGCGGCGAACCATAGGCCAGTGTGGTTCCGCCTCTCATTAATAGAATCTGATCTGCGAACTCAGCTGCGAGGTTTACGTCGTGACTGATAACAACTGCGGCTACGTTTTCCGTATCACATCGAGTGCGAACTAGCTCGAGAATCGTGGTCTGATGTGAAAGGTCGAGATTCGCAGTGGGCTCATCGAGCAACAGATGCTTGGCGCCCGTCGCTAATGCTCGGGCCAACACTGCTCGCTGTCGTTCGCCACCGGATAACTCACTTAACAGTCGGCTGCTGAGCTCTTCCAAATCTGTCTGGCGGAGAACATGGGCCACATAGTTCAGATCTTCAGCTGTCTCCCATCCCCAGCCTCCGCTGCTCGCCCACGCGTAACGTCCTCCCAACACAAATTCGAGTACCGTCACCGGAAATCTAACGTCTGCTTCCTGGGCGACCACGCCGATTAGCCTTGCCAGCGAGCGTCTTGAATAAGTCGTCAGCGACCTGCCATCCAAAACAATCTCGCCAGACGTCGTTGCTATTCCGCCGTTTAGCGCTCGCAGCATCGTTGACTTGCCGGCGCCGTTTGGTCCAAGCACGGCGATGATCTCGCCAGGTCTAACTGTGAGTGAGACGTTCGATACTGCGGTCCTCTCGCCGTATCGCACTGTGATGTTCCGAGCTTCGAGCATGTTAGTAGAAACGAACTCAGCCGCGCTTTAGTAGATAGATAAAAAGCGGTGCGCCAATCAGGGCCGTAATTGCTCCTACCGGCAATTCGCGCGGAGCAATGACCGTGCGGGCAATTGTGTCCGCGGCTACCACAAACATCGCGCCGCAGATGGAGGCTGCGGGAATGGTCATGCGGTTATCTGCCCCCAGCGAAAGCCGAACCAGATGCGGTACGACCAAACCGACGTAGCCAACTGAACCACTGGCAGCAACTGAGCTGCCCACCAGCAGACTGGCCGTGACGAACACAACTAATCGAACGCGAGAGACCTCAACCCCTAAATCAAAAGCGTCCCGCTCACCAAGCATCAGTAGATTTAAAGCGCGTGCATAAATTGACAATACGAGCGTGCAGATGACGGCGACGCTTATTGCGATAGCCAGAAGGTTGTTGTTAGTGCCGGAGAGATCGCCTAGTAACCAAAATGTGAATGAACGAATTCGAGTTGCATCGAGTAGCGTGGTGACGAACACGATTACCGATGAAAGAAATGTGGTGACAATTACGCCCGACAGGATCAGGCGTTCAGGAGTAGCGCCTGCCCGACCCTGCGCAAGTCGATAAACGAGCAACGTGGCGAGTAAGGCTCCCGAGAATGCCATTAAGGGACGAGCCCATTCAGAGGCACCCAGAAACACAAGGGCCAACATAGTGCCCACTGCAGCGCCGTTCGATATGCCGAGTAGATAGGGCTCCGCAAGAGGATTACGAAGCAACGCCTGATAACTAGCGCCAGCGGCAGCCAGCGAAGCCCCGACCGACGCGGCTAGAAGGATTCTGGGTAAGCGAAGCTCAAAAAGAATTGCCAGCTGATCGTTGGTCAATCCGCACGAGCTTCTCCCCAGGGAGATAATTGCGCACAGCGACTGTTTTCCGGGTAAAGCTTCGCTTCCGAAAAGCGACGTAAACACGATCATCAACAGCAGGAACAGCAGCAGCAGGCCGCACGCGATAAGTGTCCTGCGAAGTGTCACTCGCGCGTGATCAAGCGTCATGATCGAGTTTGCAGCCGTACTCATTTGCGAAACTTGTCGGGATGTAGTGCCTGAGCTAACTCTTCCAAGCCATCGATTGCTCTTGGACCAGGCCTCGACAGATGGTCGTCGTTGATCTTATAGACCTTTCCATTTGCAACTGCTTGAGATCTCTTCAGCGCTGCAGCCACGGTGGAGTTGGCGTCTCCCATCGAACCGCCGGTGGGCAAGATGATTGTTTCGGGCTGTGCTGCAAGCGCCGATTCCGCGCTGTACTTGGGCCATGCGCCAGGAATGTCGGCAGTAACCGAAATACCCCCAGCTTTGCGGATCAGGTCGGTAACAAAAGAATCCCGTCCAGCTGTGTAGAGTGGTTCTGCCGAAACTTGATAGAAAACCGTCACCGGAGTGGTCCCTTTGACCGCGTTCTCAACCGCGGCAGCGCGAGCACGAAGATTCCTGACAACTTCGTCCGCTGTATCTCTTTCGTTAAGCAAGTATCCGATGTTACTGATCGATCTAAACACTCCGTCGAGGTCGTGAGGATCGGTGACGTAAACGGCGATCTGATGAGCAGATAATTGATCGGTAAACGTCTCGAGTTGCGAAGCTGTAGACACGAGAACGACTTGTGGTCTTAGCGCGATGATGCGTTCAATGCTTGGATGTAGAGTATCCCCGACTTTTTCGACTTTCCTCGCTTCGGCCGGGTAGTCACAGTACGTCGTGTTGCCTACGAGTCGATCTCCCGCACCCACTGTATAAGCAATCTCAGTGAGGTTTGGAGCTAGAGAAACGAACCGTTCAATTTTGAGTGGAACAGTAACAGTCTGTCCTGCCTCGTCCGTCAACTGGCGCGAGGACGGTAACGTATTTGGTTCATTTCGTTTTGCACACGAAGGAATGACGAACAACAGCATCAACAGCAGAATGCCCGTCCACTTGTTCCTGAAAATTGCGTTAGCTAATTGCAAAAATCCCGCCAATCTCCTATCGCTCGCGATAGGCCACTGGCGGGATCGATGAAAACGAATCCGTGCTGCCTGAACGCCTTTCCGCGAGCGTTCGTAAGCTGCAAAGTATGCTCGGCAGGTCTCCTGGCTTAGAGAAACGAATCGTTCTCAATCACAGTGGCGCGACCGCGCGGGATTCTCACCCGCTTCCCTATTCTCCCCTTCCGGGGCACCCAGATACTTCAATTGAAAAGATCGAAACGATTAAAGCGTGCGGAAACTAACACGGCGTTCGCTTTGCTGTCAAACAACAATGACAAAGCTGACCACCTTTGCTTCT
>JBKPAL010000062.1:0-4204 GCA_046726395.1 Acidobacteriota bacterium | reverse complement strand
CTCAGACGACTCTGCTGAAGATACAAAGGCGTCAACCAGCGGTGCACGTTCCGTGAAGGTAGTTCTGCAAGTTGAGAACGGTCGGGTTACTCAAGCTTCTATCGGCAATCACAAGCCGGGCATGGATGCTTATGAAGCATTGGCCCTTCGCATTGCGAGACAACGGCGCTATCCAACCAAGTCTGCTGGCCAACAAACGATCATGATCAGCGTCGATCAACCGAAGTGATCTCAATAATAGTTAGAAGGTGAGGCAGTTGATGCTATTCGTTCAGAGTAAAACGTTACGTTCTGAGTTAAATGGACCAGGACGCATTAATCTACTTGAGCAACTTGAGAATCGTCGGTTCCCTGCGGCGATTCGATCTGCGCGAATGAAGTGCTTTGAACAAGTGCTCGGTGGAGCGGGGGATTCGGTCGAGATGGAGACGCAGGTTGGTTTTGCAGAGGAAGAAAGCCGGCAGGTATTCGTTAGAGGCGACCTGTTTTGTTTGCGCGATCATGTTTTCTTTTTGATGTTTCAGGAAGGTTTGATTAAGGCCGGCATCGTCTACGTAACTGAAACTTCTGAGCCGTTCCGGAAACTCGATTCTTTCTGTGAGAGTATTAGAGAACTGCTTATTGAGCAGAACTCGTCGCAGTTCTTCGACATGGAATCACCTGGACCCTTTCCTCACTGGGAACACGGACAAGCAACGATGCCTTCGGGCTTCAAATCGTTCGTTGGCAAGCAAGATACAGATTCGCTCTATACAAGTCTGCGAAAGAAGACCATGGGCGATCGAGTGCGCGCGGCGGCCATCCTTGAAGACTCAGGCGCGAGACTTTTCCTTCGGCGCGTCAAGGAAGCGCATGTCGAAGGCTACGCTGCGAAGCTTCTTGCTGGCGACACCCTCGGTGCTTATCAGCCCTCAATTGAAAGATTGGCCGCAGCCGGTCTAGTCGAACATGAAGTCCAAGTGAGCTGCCGCAAGACTGGACACGCGTTGTTCCGTTTGCCAAACGCGCATGCGTTGGCTGTAGTCACCGTGAGTGATGCGACTTGCAGCGAGTGCGGTGCTCCAGTGGCCGACGAAAAAGTAGAAGAGGTCATAGCGCCCACTCGATTGGCATCATCACTGTTGGAAGATGGCTCGTGGTTGATCAGTCGCCTGCATCAATCGCTGCGAGAACTCGGTGTTCCGGAAAGTGAGATAGCTGTTGGCCCGTCTGAAGGTGATGGCTACGGACAGATGATGTCGAATATCTGTGGCGAATCGTTCCTGCTCGTTGCTCGTGATGGAGACCTTACTCCGGCTTTTGCTCGTTGGGCCATTGACCTTGAAATCGAAACCGAAGCATCGCATCTGGTTGTGATTGCTACAGGCAGGGTACATAACCAGGCAGGAGCTTTGCTTCAGAACCATGCCGTAAGACGAGTTCGTGCTGGGCAAGACTTCGAACTGATTGTGGCGGACGATGCGGCGACGGCAACTGAAGAACTCCGTCACGCTTTCGAACGAGTCGCGCAACGGGTGGTCGCGGAAGAGTTGTGCGATCTCGACGGTGAACTCGGCTTGAACATCACCCAGTTGATCTTAACCAAGTTCAGAATGCTTCGGTCTGAGGAAGATGTAACCGTACCGGCAGTTGCAGAGACCGAGGTGGAACCTGCATTCGAGAGGCCGCCGTTGAGTTTGGCTGCCCATGCCGCTGTCGGCGCTCCCGAATTCTCGATGATCGAGGAGCCAGTTATTCAGCCGATGGATGAGAGTTCGCTGGGTGAAATGAACGGGAACGATGCTCATCTTGAGTCTCCGATTATGGGTGAACGCGCGTTGGAATAAATGCGAAGTTCTGACTCCTGCCAATCCGTAAAATAAGGAAGAATCTGATCTGCCGGAGCGAGCAGGAACGATGTTGCCAACCGAAGAAAGCAGTGCCAGTGATCACCAAGAGTGGTCAACAAACACTTCATTAGACACACACCAGCTCGATCCCTATTCCCCGCAGTCAAGTGAACGAGAGAAAGATCCTGTTCAAGGGTCCGAGCAAAGTCTTAATGAGAGCTTTCGAGATGAGGAAGCTATTCTGCGCCGAGCTGCGCTGGAGTTAGTCGAACGTAAAGCAGAGCTCAGAGCGGCAGCTCTCGCCCAAGTGAGTAAGAGTCCGACGGAATCGTTAGAAACCGTATCAACGGCTCTTGAAGATCCCTCTCCCGCCGTACGCAATGCTTCTATACGTGCTCTTTTCGAATTCAACCCAGAACTCGCTGCCTCAGTTCTCAACGATCGGCTGCGCTCCGCGTCGCATGAGCAGCGTCGGCGAATCGGAGCTGCCTTGACTGGTTCAGGATTAGCTGGGGAGGCGATTGCAAATCTCAACGACATTGATGCCGAAAACAGGTACCGGTCATTCTCGTTACTTTTTCTATTAGCGAAAGCCGGGGAAGTTCAACCATTGTTGGGCGTGATTGAGAGTAATGAAAACGTTGCGTTGCGATTAGCTCTTATAAAGCTGCTGTCGACCAGCGGCAATGAGGGCGTTCTCGATGCTTTTCATCGGTTGGCGCAAGACAGCTCGCTTAATGCTGACGTGCGGTCCGAGGTCATGCGAGCTATCTGCGCGATAGAAAAATTGGATTCGAGATAAGGGCGTAGCCCAAAAATCATAGCGAGCTTTACCGGAAGGGCAGAGCCACTTCCTCAAGTCCAGATGGCAAAGCCGATGCGTCCGACCGCTGACCCCTGGCAACTCACCACTGACTGCTGACCCCATATCCGTGTCATCTGTGTTCATCCGTGGCTAATTGCTTTTTCGCCACGCCTCATTTCCTCCGCGCTTTCCAGTTCACCACTTAGCATTTACCATCTATTAACTCATGCGTTTCCAACTGAAATCGGATTACAAACCCAAAGGTGATCAACCTCAGGCTGTCGACGCGCTGGTACGCGGTCTTCGAGATGGCTTGAAAGATCAGGTTTTGCTCGGCATCACCGGCAGCGGCAAGACGTTCACCATCGCCAGCGTCATCGAGCGCACTCAACGTCCGACACTCGTGCTGGCCCACAACAAGACGCTCGCGGCTCAGCTTTACCAGGAATTCAGATCTCTTTTTCCCGAAAACGCTGTTGAGTATTTTGTTTCTTATTACGACTATTACCAACCCGAAGCTTACGTTCCAGCAGCCGACGTCTATATCGAGAAGGAAGCAATCGTTAACGAGGACATTGATCGGTTGCGAATGTCTGCTACGCGAGCTTTGTTCGAACGTCGTGATGTGATCGTGGTGGCCAGCGTTTCGTGCATTTATGGTTTGGGCGATCCGGACGCGTATTACGGCATGCTGCTCTTTCTTGAACCGGGCCTGCGCATTAGTCGAGAGGCGTTGCTTCAAAGACTCGTGGAACTGCAGTACGAACGGTCTGACGTGAATTTCCAGCGAGGCACGTTCAGAGTGCGCGGCGATGTCGTTGAAGTGTTTCCGAGTTATCAGGACCAGGCATTTCGAATTGAGCTCTGGGGCGAGGAGATCGATTCAATCTCGACAATCGATCCGTTGTTGGGCGAGGTCATTCAGCGCCATAGTTCGCGAGTTCCGATCTATCCAAAGAGCCACTATGTGATGTCTCGTTCCACCATTAAGAAAGCGTTGAAGTCAATTCGAGAAGAATTGGAGTGGTGGGAACCGAAGCTGATCAGCGAAGGCAAACTGTTAGAAGCGCAGCGTCTTCATCAGCGCACGATGTTTGATCTGGAGTTGATTAAGGAGATGGGCTTCTGCCGCGGCATCGAAAATTATTCGCGGCACTTAACTGGAAAGCGACCAGGCGAGCCGCCACCAACATTACTCGATTATTTGCCGCGCGACACGATGATGATCATCGATGAGTCGCACCAAAGCATTCCGCAGGTACGTGGAATGTTTGAAGGCGATCAGTCGCGCAAACGCACGCTGGTGGAATACGGATTCCGGCTGCCGTCGGCACTCGACAATCGGCCGTTAAATTTCAAGGAGTTTGAATCACGGATTGGACAGACGATTTATGTCTCGGCTACTCCGGGTCCATACGAGCTGACGAAAACAAGCGGTGAAGTTGTCGAACAGATAATCAGACCGACTGGTTTGATGGATCCTGAGGTAGAAGTACACCCAGTAAAAGGACAGATCGATCATCTGCTCGAGGAGTGCCGCGTTCGAGCGGAACGAAACGAACGAGTATTG
>JBKPAL010000061.1:0-31577 GCA_046726395.1 Acidobacteriota bacterium | reverse complement strand
AGGTCAGTATCGTAACGTGGTAGCGTCGGGTCGTATCATTGCCAATTGTCAATTTCAAATTGCCGATTGGCGGCTGACGGAACGACCCAATTGTCAATTGGCAATCGACAATCGGCAATGACATGACCCGCCGCTATCGAGACTGTGTGAAGACCTCAGTTTGAGTGTGTCGATTCTTGAGCGGAGGTAAACCGCCGTTCCTAACCTCGAGACTCTCCGACTTGAGTATGGTCGTTTGTGCTGCCGTGAGAAGCCCGCCGTTACGCTCATCCCAGGACTCGGCGGAAACAAAGAACCGGGACACGGCGAAGTCTTTCTCGATGTTTATAACGTTTCTTCCGGCGACAAAGTCATAAGCGCGCGCTCACACTATGGCGGAGAAAACGCCGGGTTCGAACCCTCCATGCTTTTTGGGTCATCGTTTTGGGTCGAGGATCGCTACTTGATAATGCCACTCAACTGGTGGTTAGAGTCCTGCTTCGTTGGTGTGCTACCGGAAAAGTATTTCGGAGTGCGAATTGCGGATTTCGGATTGCGCTTGTGAATGTTGAATTGTGTATTGCGGATTTTGAAGTGACCAATTAAATTGCAAATCCGCAATTTGCAATCCGAAATTCGAAATCGCAATTTGCCTGGAGAAGGGACACATCATGAGAGCCCTACTTGTTGTTCTAAGTCTCTTATTGCTTAACCTGACACCGCCACCTCTCCAAAGCGAGACCGCCGATGTCGTCTTCAAGAATGGAAATATATACACCGTAAACGATCGCCAGCCGCGCGCCGAGGCGATTGCAGTAAAAGGCGACCGTATCATTTTTGTAGGCTCCAATCTCAGTGCACAAAGATTCGTCGGCACCGCCACTCGCGTAGTCGATCTTCAGGGCAAGACGGTTCTGCCGGGTTTCACCGATTCACACCAACATCTCTCCGGCGTCGGTATGCGTGAGATGACTCTTAATCTAGAAGGGATTGAGAGTCTCGATGCGTTCCTCGCTGCCGTTAAGGCGCGCGTCGATCGAGCAAAGCCTGGCGAATGGGTGACCGGTCGCGGTTGGATCGAAACATTCTGGAAGCCACCGGTGTTTCCAACGCGATCTGATCTCGACAACATTGCTCCGGACAATCCGGTGCTACTTACTCGTGCGGATGGTCACGGTTCCGTCGTCAACAGCGCGGCACTCAGAATCGCGGGAATTGATAAGAACACTGCGAACCCGTTCGGTGGGGAGATTTCCAAGAACAAGCAGTCGGGTGAACCGAATGGCATGCTGCTCGATGCGGCTCAAGGATTGGTTCGTCGTCATATTCCGAGTCCCACAGCCTCCGAGGCTGAACAAGCAGTGCTGCTGGGCGTCGCAAGAGACATCAGTCTGGGTTGGACTCAGATCCAGGATGCCGGCGGCACTTATCGCGAAGTGGAGCTTTTTAAAAGACTCTACGAGGCAGACAAAATCAAGCTCCGAATCTACAAAGCTGTACATGGACCAGGACCAAACGCCGACAAGGTCCTTGCTGGAGCAATTGTTGCTGCGTACGGCAATCGGTTCAACGCGCGCACAATCAAGGTTGTCTCGGACGGAGCGCTCGGCTCGCGTGGCGCGGCATTGCTACAACCATATTCAGATGCGCCCGACACGTCCGGCTTTTTAACTGTGAAGGAATCCGAGTTAGCTCCGATGTTGGAGTTGGCTTTGAAGAACGGCATTCAGGTTGAGACGCATGCGATCGGTGACCGTGCCAATCGCTTCATTCTGGATCAATACGAACGCGCCTTTCAGGCGGTACCCGATGCCCAACGGAAGATTGAAGATCCTCGTTGGAGAGTTGAGCACGCACAGATCGTCGACCCTGCCGATATACCCCGCTTTGCAAAACTCGGCGTGATTCCTTCAATGCAACCTTCACATGCGATCGGCGATCTTCACTTTGCGCCGAGTCGGCTCGGCATTGCTCGCCTGCAGGGCGCATACGCGTGGCAAAGTTTCATTAAGTCGGGAGTTGTTGTATCCGGCGGATCGGATGCGCCAGTCGAACGCGGTGAACCGATGATCGAGTTCTACGCTGCTGTGGCGCGAAAGGATCAGAAAGGATTCTCAGGAGAGGGTTGGCACCCAGAGCAGGCTGCGTCTCGGTTGGAAGCTTTGAAGATGTTCACGATCTGGCCGGCTTATGCAGCCTTTGAAGAGAAGCTGCGCGGCTCAATCGAGCGAGGCAAACTCGCCGACTTAACAATTCTTTCTGCTGACATCATGAAGATCCCCGAGCCGGAGATTTTGAAAGCCCGCAATGTTATGACCGTGATCGGCGGCGAGATTGTCTACGAAGGGAAGTGATCGAAGCTTTGGAGTGCGGTGGAGTAGACGGAATTTGGAGTGCGGTGGCAGAGCGAAGCGATGACACCGCTTTGGATAGCGCTGTGGTATCTCGAGCTTTGATTGAAACCGCGAAATCACCACGGCACGATCCAAAAGCGGTGTCGCGCTAACGCTTGCCACCGCACTCCAAAGAGTTGTGTTTTGCGTCAAGAAACAACTGGAAAGAGATGAACACGCGCCGAAACTTTCTGTCACTGACCGGCAAGGGTCTCGGACTCGCTGCTGTTTCATCCGCGACCGTGGCTTTGTTGCTGAAGGGGGTCGAGGCGGCCTCCAGATCGGTTGTACACCTGACGCCACAGCAGGCGGCCACGGACGAAGACTATTGGGCCACGATTCAAAATGCATTCACCGTGACTCGCGGAATCATCAATCTAAACAACGGCGGCGTTTCACCAAGTCCACGCATCGTTACGGAGGCGTTGGTCAGGTACATCTGGCAGCAAGAAGATGCTACGGCTTACACGATGTGGCAGATACTGGAACCACAATCTGAAACTATTCGCACGGGACTGGCTCAGTTGTTTGGTTGTGATCGAGAGGAGATAGCGATTACTCGTAACGCTTCCGAATCACTTGAGAATCTTTTGATGGGGATGGATCTCAAATCGGGTGATGAGATCCTTACGACTACCCAAGATTACCCGCGGATGCTTACGACCCTTCGACAGAGAGAAAAGCGTGAAGGCTTGGTATTGAAGCTGATCAAGATACCAATACCGCCGCAGAACCTGGACGAAATCACAGCCGCCTTCGAGCGTGGTATCACGAATCGCACACGGTTAATTCTCATAGCGCATCAAGTAAACATCACAGGACAAATAATGCCGGTTAAAGCTGTCTGCGAAATCGCACGCGCCCGCGGCATTCAGACAATTGTCGATGGAGCGCATTCGTTCGCGCAGTTTGATTTCAAACAGAAGGATCTTGGCTGCGATTACTTTGGAACGTCACTTCACAAGTGGCTCTATGCACCCAAGGGAACCGGTTTGCTTTACGTGAAGCGCGACAAGATTGAAAAGATTTGGCCGCTCATGGCAGCCGAGTCAAAACAAGCAAACGATATTCGTAAGTTTGAAGAGATTGGCACACACTCCGCTGCCCCGAAGCTGGCGATAGGTGAGGCACTGTTATTTCACAATGCGATCGGCGGAAAGCGAAAAGAGGCACGCCTGCGCTACCTTTCACGCTATTGGATGAATCGACTGAAGGACATACCTAAGGTTCGTTTCAATACATCGTTTGACGCTGCTCAGTCATGTGCAATAGCTAATGTTCAGATTGTCGGGATCGATCCGACTGCAATAGGTAATTATCTTTTCGACAAGCATCGCATCTTTACGACACCCATAATTCATGAGGAGTTTCAAGGGATCCGTATCACTCCTAATGTATACACAACACTCGGTGAACTCGATCGATTTTGCGAAGTGATCGAGATGATCGCGCGAAAAGGTTTGCCTGCATAGTTGTGTTTTGAGCACGGTTGTGTTTTTGGCAAATCCGAGAGTAATGATCCACGAAATGACACGAACCGGACAGGAAAGGAACGCTTCTCTTCGTGTCGTTTCGTGGATCATTCTGCACGCTTACAACGGGGCCAATTAAAAACAAAGCCCTCAACCGATTCGTTTCAAGTACGTTACTTCTAGACACGCACAGGAAATCCACATGGGAAAACTGATCAGCCGGCGAACATTACTCGGTAACGGAATCAAAACCAGCATAGCTCTAATTGCACTCAGAGACGCTCGCACCGTCGTTGCTTCAGCACGGGAGACTGAAGCCAACGGAAAATTTCAGCCAGCGTTTCAGAGGCTTGATGAGTTTATTGCCCGCCATATGAACGAAACTGGCGCCCCTGGCATGACCTTGGCGCTTGCTGATCAGAAAGGTCTGCTGCGCGAATCGCAGTATGGATTCGCGGACGTTAAGTCACAGCTGAAGGTTTCACCGCAAACCCTCTTCGAGATAGGCTCGATCTCGAAATCATTTGTTGCACTCGCCATCTTGCAGTTAGTTGATGAAGGTAAGCTTGATCTTCACAAGCCCGTGCAAGGTTACTTACCGTGGCTCAAAATAGAGTCAGAGTTCAAACCAATTACTACTCATCATCTGTTGAGCCACACCGCAGGTTTATCTGGAGTCCCGCTTCTCAATCGAGTTGCCTCAACTACCCTGCGGACCGGTTCGGAGCCCGGCGCCCAATTCCTTTATTCGAACATCGGTTATGACCTGTTGGGTTTTCTCGTTGAGGCGGTGGACCAACGACCGTTTGCGGAAAGTTTGCAGGTCCGAGTACTTGACTTACTCGGTATGAACTCGAGCGCACCAATAATCACGAGCGCTATTCGTCGACAGTTAGCAGTTGGTTATGCACCACTTCAGGATGATCGTCCGTTTCCTTTGCGCGGCGTTTTAGGTGAGGCTGCTTGGGTGGAAGTCTCTGAAGCTGCAGGTAGCGTCGCCGCCACCGCGAAAGACATGAGTGCTTACCTGCAGATGTTGCTGAACCGCGGAGTTGGGCCGCGCGGACGTGTTATCTCAGAGCAGAGTTTTAAGCTATTAACGAAGCCCGTAATAAAGGCTCCTTTTCGGGGCGAAGAATCAAATTATGGATATGGGCTTTGGACCAGCGAGGTGAACGGACATCGGTTGTTGCGACACACAGGGGGAATGGTCGCTTTTAGCTCCGCGATGTACGCCGACATTAGTGATGGGTTTGCTGCGTTTGCATCAGTCAATGCAAGCCTGCGCGGTTATCGACCAGTGGCGGTGACTCGGTACGCGTTGGATCTTCTCAGCGCGGTAGCTAACGAGAAGGATCTTCCGGTGCTGCCTCCTGCTCAGCCAGTACCAACTCAGGTGAAGAATGCGGGAGATTACGCCGGCGTCTATACTTCGCCAACAGGAGCGAAGTTGACGCTGTCAAATCAAGGCGAGCAGTTAGTTCTTGAACATAAGAACAGACACATCATGCTAGAGCAGGTCGGTCGAGACCGTTTCATCGTGAAGGATCCTGACTTTGAACTTTTCGTGTTGGGCTTCGGGCGTGAGAAGGACCAGGTAGTCGAGGCTTTCCATGGTGCCGATTGGTGGACGAATGAACGATATGCTGGTCCAAAGAATTTTGATTTTCCAAAGGACTGGGAGACCTACACTGGTCGCTATAAATCCGATAGTCCATGGTATGGCGGTACACGATTGGTCATTCGCAAAGGTCGGTTACTGATAGACGGTGAGCAGCCGTTGCTACAAATATCGCCGGGCGTGTTTCGACCTGAAGGTGGATCCACGGCAGACCGCATGGTGTTTGATTCTGTGATGAACGGGAAGGCTTCGCACTTTAATTACTCCGGCATAGACTTCTACCGCATCTACACACCGTAATCCTTGTCTTTAGACGACGCGTTTATGAATAAAAGATCAGTGCTGCGGCTTTCCCTTGCGATTGGATTATTCATCCTGCTTTTTTCAAATCTAGCGAAAGCAAAGTCCTGGCACGGCATCACGCCTCTGCACTCGACGCGCAGCGATGTTCGCAAACTGCTTGGGAAGCCTGTGATTGGTGGCGATGGCGCGTTGGAATTGTTCGAAGGTGAAGCTGGTCACATTCACGTGCGCTATGCGGTGAAGTCATGTGAACAGGGATTACCCGCTGATTGGGGCAACTGGAATGTCGCGAAAGATACAGTGGTTAACATTAGTATCACGCTGAACCGTGAGCTGCGGGTGAGAGAACTGAAGATCAAAAACTTGCGCAAACTGAAGTGGTATACGGATCGTTCTGGAGCAACGTATTACCATGATCGATCAAGAGGTATCGAGTATCAGGTTGAAGGCGATTTAGTTACCGCAATAACGTATGGCCCAGAGGCGAGGGACAGGACGCTCATGTGTAACAAACGCGCCCCTCGTTTGAAATATTGATGAGTTGTCCGCCTCATTAACCGCGTGAAGTGGTCAGTAAAAGACCAACGATCCACGAAATCACACTAAACGGACACTAAGAATTGTTCGTGTAGCGTTCGTGTAATTTCGTGGATCGTTTCTCAGACCAATTCGGGCTAACCCTGTTTTTATATCTGTGTCATCTGTGAAATCTGTGGATGAAAAGAAAGGAAGAGAATGTCTACCCAACAAACGCAACAACCAACCCCTCAATTATTTTTCCAAACTGTAAACGCATACCAACGAACAGAGGCTCTGAAAGCTGCCGTCGAGCTCGAGGTATTTACGGCGATTGGCGAAGGAAAGACTACCGCAGCCGCAATCGCCGAAACGTGCCACGCATCCGAGCGTGGTATCCGTGTGCTCTGCGATTTTCTGTGCATCATGGGTTTTCTGAATAAGGACGGTCAGAACTACAGCCTTACTCAAGACTCAGCTGTGTTTCTCGATAAGCGATCACCTGCGTATCTCGCCGGTGCGATTGAGTTCATGCTCGCGCCAATGTTGAGAGAAGGATTTCAGGATTTCACCGAAACAGTTCGCCGCGGCGGAACGACAGATCCGAAGGGCGGAACGATTGCTCCTGAACATCCAGTCTGGGTGAAGTTTGCCCGAGCAATGGCTCCAATGATGTCCATGCCTGCGCAATCGATGGCCAAGCTTGTTGACCCTGAAGGCAAGCGAAAACTAAGAGTGCTCGACATAGCTGCAGGACATGGTCTTTACGGAATTGCTTTCGCTCAAAACAATCCGAACGCCGAAGTCGTCGGACTTGATTGGCCTGCTGTTCTCGAAGTGGCAAAAGAGAATGCGCAGAAAGCAGGAGTAGGAGATCGATACTCAACAATTGAAGGCAGCGCCTTTGACGCAGACTTTGGCAGTAGCACTTATGACATCGTGTTGTTGACTAACTTCCTACACCATTTTGATATGCCAACTTGCGAAACGTTGTTGCGCAAGGTGCGCGCGGCGCTCAGTGAGGATGGGCGCTCAGTCATAGTTGAGTTTGTGCCCAACGAGGATCGCATCTCACCTCCGGATGCAGCATCCTTTAGTGTGATGATGCTCGGAAGCACTCCCAAAGGTGATGCTTACACCTTTGCCGAATTGCAACGGATGGCTGTCACCGTAGGATTCAGTCGGAGCGAACTCTTACCTCTGCCGGCCTCAATCGAGAACGTCGTAATCTCGTACTGCTGACGAAAAAAGACCGCCGAACGCTTCCCCCAGAACGTTCGGCGGCATTACTAGCCGTAGTGAATAGCCGACTTTCTAATAGGCGGAGCCCATTGCCTCTCGAGAAAGTCGTCAAACATCCGGCTCTAACGTCAGAGTTCGGTAAATCAACGCACACAGGATAGAAACGTCCGCTTGAGGAATCCTTGAGGGATCCTTGAGCTGTTTCACTTAAATTATTGTGAAGAACTTATGGTTGGATGATTTCCGATTTCGAGGACAGTAGTCTGGCGATGGTCTCAAATAACTCAGGCCGGTTGAACGGTTTCAGAATGTATCCGCTAAATCCTGCCTCCAGAGCTCGTTTGCGATCGGTATCAGACGCTGTGACTGCCACACAAGGGATTCTGGCGGTGCGCGGATCGCTTCGGAGCGCCCGGCAAACTCCCCAGCCGTCCAAGCCGGGCATTAACAGGTCGAGCATGATCAGATCGGGAGGCTGTTCAGTAGCCATTTTAAGGCACTCTTGTCCGCTGCTCGTTTCTCGAACGTCGTACTTGGCCTGCGTAAGAAGCAGCCGTAAGAGCTCCCGATTATCCTCATAATCGTCGGCAATCAGGATGGTTGCCGGTCTATTGCCAAAAATTGTCATATGCAATGCCGTCTTATAGCTGGACCCTTTGGCTATGTCAATTTGTTAGTTGGGTCCTCCATCCGTGGAGGCCATTGCCCTTGATAAACGTGTGATAAGCGTGGCAACGGTAGGGCGCACACACAGGGACGCCCACAAAAAATGTGAACTGCTAAAACGATTTCTTGACTCGCTTAATCCTGCACTCCATAATCGGTGTTAGAGGCATTCCGCCTTTGCACATCGCCAGGCTCCCTTGCGACGAAATAAGTCTCAACTCATACCCATACCAGTTAGAGCGTCGGGTTTTCCCGAACTGCCGATTTAATGGAGGAACAAACTGTGGTTAGCGGACAATTGGAAGATAGCTTACGTAATGAGATCGAAAGCTACATTGAAGGCCGTCTGAGTGGAGTTAAGCAGGAGATTGCGCAACTCCAAAGCGAGCTCAACGAATCCTTAAGTCGGCTGCTGGATCGGCAAGCTGAAGTTCAGCTTGATGGTTCAGTAGCAGCCTCCATTTCGGAACACTTACGTGCCGCGCATGAAGAAGGTGTCGGGTTGGCGGCTGCGGAATCGAGTCGCGCCAAAGCATCGAGCGACATGGCAATCATCAAGGCTGCAATCGCTGAAGTAGATGAGCAGCGCTCGCAGACCGATGTTTTGAAAACACTCGTGAATCGCTCAGCGGGTTTCGCACCACGCGTCGCTTTCTTTGTGATTAAAGGAGAGCAAGCAATCGGTTGGCGCGCACGCGGTTTTGAAGGCAGCATCGGCGATGACGCGATCCGTCAGATCTCATTTGCGACTAGTGCAGACACAGTGCTGAAAGAAGTCTCCAATTCAAGAACTACCTGGAGTGGAGATCCTGAATCGCAATCCGAGAATCAACTGTTCATTAATCGCATCGGCGACGAGCCGCCGCAACACATCGTGGCCATTCCACTCGTCGTAAGAGACCGCACAGTAGCCGTTCTTTACGCCGATTCAGCTCGGTTGGATTCTGAAGCGATCAACCTTGAAGCGCTGGAAACTCTTGTGCGCGTCTCAGCAATGGCAGTTGAGCTGCTGGCAGCGCGAAACGCCCCGGCCAAGCGTGTCAGTGAACCACCACCCGCTGAAGTGCATGAGCCCACTCCGTCGTATGTGCCCTCGCGAGAATACGATCAGCCGGCTCCGATGGCGGAACCGGCCGGCGATATGTCTGTAAGTCAGCCTGGTTATAGCGAACCAGAGCCTGCGTACAGCGAGCCACCACCCGCTTTCGGCGAATCACAGCCGTCCATAGTTTCATCTCCCGAGCCTTCTTACGACTCTGCGCCTGTCCCTGAGGCGGTCGCGCCGGTTTCTTCCGGAGTCGATATGGATGCCGGTTCAAGCGCTCGACGCAGATATGGAATGGATGTCGACCTTCCGGTTGCCGTAGCAAGTGATGAGGAACGCCGACTGCACAACGACGCGCGCCGCTTCGCTCGACTGCTGGTCTCGGAGATCAAGCTCTACAACGAACAGAAGGTAGTGGAAGGACGCTCGCAACACGATCTCTACGATCGCCTGCGTGAGTATATTGATCGTTCGCGTGAGATGTACGACAAGCGTGTGAAACCCGAAGTCGCCCGAAGGTACGATTACTTCCATCATGAGTTAGTGAACACTCTCGCTGAAGGTGAAATTGAAAAACTAGGTGAGACGTATCCAGGCGCTGCGGTCTCCGCTTAGTCGCCGCTTCGTTCATCGCTCAATACAACGTTAATAGCAGTTCACGAGTCTCGAGTTGGGGCACGATCCTTCAGGACTACTGAAGAGCCCAAACTTGAGACTTTGAACTTTCGCTTCTAGACTTTGACGCGAGATCGAAACTTCGAGGGCAACAACGTGACAAGACTTAACGGCAAGTATCGACTGGTTCTGATTGTCTTTGGCCTGACTTTGATCGTCGGAGCGTCTCTCCCGCCTTTCATGAGCGCAAGCTGTTTCACGAAGCAGCAAACCCCGGCTGAAGTTAAGGCGCTGGCAAATCTAAGGGCCATGACTCGTGGCGGTGTGCTGCCCTCCGATTCTGTTCTCGCAAAGATCGAGACAGACGTCCCTCAGACTAAAGCCGCCGCGTTCGCCAGAATCGTTCGTGCGCGCATTCGATTAGATGCGAAAGACTATGCAGGTGCCGCTACGCTTTTAGATACAAAGATCATCGCAGAACACAGCTCGATTGGAGATTACGCTCTCCTTCTACGAGGCAACGCTTTGGAAGAAGGAGGTAAGCCAGCTGAAGCGCGTGTCGCCTATGAACGACTTGTAAGAGACTACCCCGATTCACTTCAAGCACGCGCTGCCACTCTCCGAATTGCGGACATCCTGATGCAATCGAATACGGCCGCAGGTGTCCCTTTGATGTTGAAAGATCTCGTAGCTCGAGATGACCCGGCCGCACTGTTGCTATCAGCGAAAGCAAATGAACAGATTGGCGACAGAACCCGGGCCACTGCTCAGTACCGGCGTCTCTATTTCTACGCACCTACAGCATCCGAGACCGCCGAAGCAGCAACGGCATTGGCAAGACTCGGTGCCTCTACGGTTGCGTCAACAGGTGAAGAAGCACTGTCGCGTGCGGACAAATTGTATGACGCCAAGAAGTATGTTGATGCTTATCAGGCTTACACAGACAGTCTCGCCAGCTTTCCTGCACTTGCGAATGCACAAACACAACTGAAGCGAGGCATCGCAGCATCTGCACAAGGAAAAACTGTAGAGGCAGTAGCTGCCCTCAATAGCGTGCCCACTTCTGCTGGTGAGATGCGTGCAGAAGCTTTGAATCATTTGGCTCAGACGTATGCGCGTGCACGTCAGTGGGAGGATGCGAGACGGACACTGGATGAGTTGCGACGGACCTTCCCGAACAGTCCACGTACTGCGAGCGCCTTCGTCAGTGTCGGACGCATTGCCGAAAGCGCAAAGAATACGACGGACGCCTCATATTTCCTGCGCACTGCCGTCAATTCGTTCAAAGGAATGGTTGAGGTAGCACAGGCGCAGTTTGATTTGGCATGGGAAGCCCACGACGCGAAGAACTACAGCGACTCGTCTCAGCAGTTGATCGAACACCTTGCCTATTACGTAGACAAAAACAATGACAATCGTGGACGAGCAGGTTACTGGGCAGCTCGCGATTCAGAGCGCGCCGGCAAACTCGCTCAGGCTCGTGCTCTCTATCAAGCGATGCTCGGTCGTTATGATGCTAACTGGTACGGCTATCTCGCTAAGCAGCGACTAGACGCAATGGGTAACCGCGCACCAAGAGAAACGTTTGCAGCGGATTCTCTGGTTGGTCGAGCAGTAGTGAATCTTCAGACTGTCACCGTTGCGGAAGAGACGGCAGGAGCGGCTGAAGATCGTGCAATTCTTAAAGCGGACGAGCTCACGAATGTGGGCCTTGATGACTTCGCGCTCTCTGAACTATCAACAGCTTCAGAAACTCATCCCGACAGCCCCAAAGTTAACTTGGCCACTGCACGCGTGTATCGATCGCAGGAAGAAAACGTCCGCGCGTTCAATGCTTTGAGACGAAGTTTTCCTGATTACTCGCAGATGAAGCCCGCAGAGATGACACGGGAACAGTGGGACGTTTTTTATCCGCTGGCATACTGGGACATCATCGTTCAGGAGTCTCGTGCCCGAAATCTCGATCCGTATCAGGTTGCTGGTCTGATTCGTCAGGAGACCGTCTTTGAAAGTCGAGCACGGTCATCAGCGAAAGCTTACGGATTGATGCAGGTGCTAGTACCAACTGCCGCGCTCACAGCGAGACGATACGGAGTCAATCGGACCATTACTGTCGATTCTCTTTTTGAACCGCGGTTGAATATACAGCTCGGCACAGCTTATCTGCGCGATCAAATCGATAAGTTTGGCCGGATTGAGTACGTCGCGGCGGCTTACAACGCTGGTCCGGCTCGCGCAACGCAATGGCGAACATCATTGCCGTTTGAAATTGATGAATGGGCCGAGGCGGTGCCGTTTAAAGAGACGCGAGGATACGTGCAAGGCGTGGTGCGAAATCGGTTGCAGTATGAACGGTTGTACGACAAGGATGGGAACTTCCGACCCGAGGTAGGAACGCGAGCCGTTACATTGCAGCCTGAAACGCCCGTTGATTCGACTGTGCGGAAGAGACGAGTGAGTGGTGTGGAGAATGAGGAGTGAAGGCATTTAAAATTTCAAATTTCAAATTTTAATTACTAAGAGTGCAAGTGAGGCGATGAGCAAACGTTTCGCCAAAAGTAGGCCTTATGATCCAATGATCCTTTACGTCTCAAATGCCAGGCTGAAAATCTCGTTCTGCTCCACCAATCGTCTCAGTCAGCTCGTCAGTGCCTTCATCCTTCTTGCTACTACAGTTCTGCCGACGCAACCGCTCTCTAAAGTTGCAGCACAATCGCGTCCAAGACTTGCTGCGGAACAACCCTCGGCGAAACCAGACGTGGTACTCACCGTCTCGACTCAACCGGGTGCTATAGTCTGGATTGACGAAATCCGCCGTGGCACAACCGACACCTCAGGCAAGTTAGCCATCACTAAACTAAAATCAGGCCGCCATACGATCCGAGTTCGCGCGAACGGATTCAAAGAAGTATCAGCTCCTCTACTGCCGAATAAACGTGAGGTTGACATACGGCTTGTACGCACTACCGATCAAGCCGAGCTCACTTTTCAAGAGGCTGAGACGGCTCGGGAGCAGGCAAAGGATGATGCCGGCCGTCAGAAAGCCGTTGAACTTTACCGCGCGGCGCTGAAACTTCGGCCAGCCTTTCCCGCAGCAAACGTGGGCCTTGCTCGAGTCCTACTCTCTTTAAACCAATTTGATGAAGGTCTTCGGCAAATAGCCGCGGCCCGGCGTACTCGACGTGTTTACCCTGAAGCATCAGCCGTGGAAGGTCGCATTCACCATCAAGCAGCCTTCGATGACGACGCAATCCGTTCCTATCGCCGTTCAATACAGGAGGCGCGCGGATTCCAGCCCGAGGCCAATGTCGGGTTGGCCCTCGTTTTGGAAGAGAAAGGTCAAAACGTAGAGGCGATTGCCGCATTGCGAAAGGCTTTAGACCAACTTTCGGATTCAGAACCGGTGATCTATCAAATGCTTGGCGCAGCTTACGAGAGAACGCAAAATTACAAGGAAGCTGTGGAAGCTTATGAGAAGTATTTAGAGCTCGCGCCGAACGGTAGTCTGGCACCCGCTATTCGTTCCATCATCGATCAACTGCGCCGCGACGCTGCCGGTCAAGAAATCATTCCGTAAAGGGTCTTTGGGCTTGGGTCTTTGGATCTACTACGCACGGTTAGATCAGCCACCCAAGGCCCAAGATCAAACACCAAGATCAACGTGGCCGCTTGAGAACTAATAGGAGTACAGAGTAGCATCCGTCACTGTCGTTCCCGGTTCCGTAAAACTCCATGGCAATCACTTCAACCAGCCATCACGTCTCGCGCAAGGCGAACCTCTTTACCGAATCTGTAATTCGCGAGATGACACGTGAAGCCTTGAAGCACGGAGCCGTAAATCTGTCGCAAGGCTTCCCTGACTTCTCAGCTCCTGAAGACATCAAGCGTGTTGCAATGGAGGCGATTGCGAAAGACATCAATCAATATGCAATCACCTGGGGAGCTCGCGACTTTCGCGAAGCCATTGCGCGCAAAACGAAATGGTATTTGGGCCTCGACATCGATCCGGAAACTGAAATAACCGTAACGTGCGGCTCAACCGAAGGAATGATCGCTGCGATGATGGCTACGGTTGATCCCGGTGAAGAAGTAGTCATCTTCGAGCCCTTTTACGAGAACTATGCACCGGATGCAATCCTGTCAGACGCGAAGCCGCGATACATTCCGTTGCGAGCACCTGACTGGCGTTTCGATGAGCAGGAGTTGCGTGCGGCTTTCAACGCCAGGACCAAAGCGATCATTATCTGCAATCCGAATAACCCCACCGGAAAGGTGTTCACCCGAAAAGAACTGGAGTTTATCGCAGACCTCTGCCGCGAGTTTGACGCGCTATGTTTCACCGACGAGATCTACGAGCACATCATCTATCCCCGTCCGGGTGCCGAGATCAGTCACATCTCCATGGCCCAGCTACCGGGAATGCGTGAACGAACAGTAATCGTAAACTCTATGTCCAAGACTTACTCTGTCACTGGGTGGAGGGTTGGTTACTGCATTGCCTCTCCTGAAATCACGAGTGGAATTCGCAAGGTACATGATTTCTTAACTGTGGGTGCTGCGGCCCCGCTGCAAGCTGCGGGTGCTTACGCGCTTTCGTTGCCGCCTGAGTATTACGATCGTTTGCAGTCGGAGTATGAAGCGCGCAGAGATCTGTTGTTACCCGTGCTTGAGACGGCAGGTTTCGCGACGTTTGTGCCGGATGGCGCCTACTACATCATGACGGACATCTCTGCTTTTGGTTTTAAGAATGACGTTGAGTTCACTCGTCATTTGATTCGCGACGTTGGCGTAGCGTGCGTTCCTGGCTCAAGCTTCTACAGCGTCCCTGAACGTGGTCAGCAACAGGTCAGGTTTTGCTTCTGCAAGAAGGATGAGACCCTCGAGCTCGCCGCCGAAAGACTTAACAAGCTGCGCTCTTGAGACTAGCGTTTTCGTTTCCTCTGGTTTTCTTAGACTTGAATGAACCTCATGCAAAAGAACACGACAGAGACGCGGAGACACAGAGAACGCACAGAGGAAAGGAAAGAAATTTAACTGTGAGCTTATGCAAATCTATCTAACCCGATTCAGCGTTTCGTTATTGTTTTCTCTCCTCTTTTCCCAAGCCACATTCTCCCAACAACTCGCCGATCCGGATTTCAAGATTCACGTCGAGCATCCTGCGTACAGCAAGAACTATCCACGCGTTATGTTCGACGAGGCACACAACAACTTTCACACCGCCAGAGGGCGCTACAAACCATTCGCCGACCTGATCACCAACGATGGCTACAACATCGTAAGTAATCTGAAGGAGTTTAGTAAGGCGTCACTGAGTACCTTCAAGGTTCTGGTGATCGCGAATGCGCTGGGGGCCGAGGAGATGGATGAAGAAGGAGCGGACCGGCCTGCCTTCAGCGAAGCCGAAGCTGACATCGTACGTGATTGGGTTAAGGACGGCGGATCGTTACTGCTCATTGCGGATCATGCTCCATTCGGAGGAGCTGCTGAAGGTCTCGCAAAAAGGTTCGGCGTCGAAATGAGCAGGGGATTCGTGTTCGATAACGAGCATTCGCGAGAGGGAGCGCCTTCCATTCTTACTTACTCTCGTGAAAATAAGTTGCTCCTTGACCATCCGATCACGCGGGGTCGTGACGACTCGGAAAGAGTCAGTCGTGTGGTTACGTTTACAGGACAGGCTTTGAAACCTGGTTCCGCTGACAGCGTGTTTTTAAAGTTGGGCGAGAACGCGAAAGATTCATCTGATAGATCCGGCACAACCACCACACCGGTCGGCGGTCAGGCGCAAGGTATCGCATTCAAGTTTGGAAAGGGACGCGTGGTGATGCTGGGAGAGGCAGCGATGCTTTCTGCTCAGATATCCGGCCCAGACCGTAGACCGATGGGAATGAACGTGCCCGGAAATGATAATCGGCAACTGGCCCTCAATATCATGCACTGGCTATCGGGAATCCTTAAGTAATTGACGATTGCCAATTGCCAATTTTCGATTGCCGATTGGAGTTGTTTCCTCGACGTTGACTTGCCCATGAGTTCATCGTTCAGCTTGAGAACTACTCCAATCGACAATCGACAATCTTCAATCGTCAATGTTCTATGTGGGACACGAAGCGACAGTTAATTTGGTTGGTAGCAGGACTAACGGTAGGGACCCTGGTGGCCTACGCCGACGCGCACGACGAAGACGGAATGTTTGTCCCGCGGTTCTTTGTCTTTATGGAAAGCCTGGTGCTGATCATCATCGCAGTGTTGTTCTACATCTACTCGCGCAAAAGAAATTGACGGGTGAAAGAATTTGGAATTTGAAATTTGAAATTTCAGATTTCTTCAATAGCAGTCTTGTGCTACATCTACTCAAGCAAAAAAGACGATTGGAAATACGCAAAATTTTAAATTTAAAATTTTAAATTTAGTTGGGCTGTTGCGCGGTCTTTGCCCTTACGATAATTCCTTCGTTTCCAACGACCAGTAGATTTCGTGCTTCACCGTAAGGAACACTCGACGGCGCGTACGAGATCACATATCGATTCTTTCGCAGCTCGTCACAGATACTCTTTGCTGCAGCACCCGGCTCGTCGATCGAAAAGGTCGCTCCGCCTGTTCCGTCTACCAACTTCTCGATAACTTGTTTCGGTTTCGGTACATCGCGCCGAATCGCTCCACGGGTTCGGTCAGGCGCCTGCACGGCATAGACCGTGATGTCCAGCGACTGTAGCGCAGCAAGTGTTTTCTCAAAAGAAGTCTTACTACCTCGGTCCAGCCCATCACTGATCACCACTATCACACGCTTCTGATTCCCAAATTGTCGTAGAGCTTCATCTATCACCGCAGTGACGGCATCAAACAGGTGTGGTTGCCCCTTTTTTCGAAACGTCTTAAGCGATGCCTCGATCGCTTTCGCATCGTCGGTCCAATCGGCGACTATCTCAGCCTGTTCGTCGTACCCGACGATTAGCAACTTGTCTCCGTCGAATATCTCATAAGCAAACTCGCGCGCGGCTTGCTCAAGCTTCTCTACATCTGCACGAATGGTCAGCGAGTTATCTACCAGCAAAACGATCCGAGCCGGAGAAGGATCGGGTGAGAAGTTCTTGATGCTTTGTTCCACTCCGTTGTCAAAGACCGCGAGCTGCTTTGCGGTGATTTGCGCGGAAGCATCATCTTCTTTTCGCGCTACAACGTTGACGAGCACTCCACCTTGATTTGAGGTTTGTGGCCGACGGCCTGCCTGGCCCAAAAGTAAACCAGCGCATGCAGCGATCAGGGTCAGCACGGCGGCTGTTCTGCCCTTAGCAGTAACGGCAGCTTTGCCAGAACGAGCGTAATGTGATCGGAACATCGGTTGTTAACGATTGCGCGTAAGGCAGTGTTTCAAGACTCTTTCGACTTCGGCTTTGTAGCCTTGTCGGAGGTCTTCTTGGCTGGGGAGGTCTCTTTACCGGTTGATTTCTTTTCCTCGCTTGCGGAGCTACTTTCTTCCGCCTTTGCCGCCTTGCGACCGCCATCTGCATAGTCCGTTACATACCAACCAGAACCTTTGAACTGAATGGCCGGAGCCGAAAGCATCTTCTCGAGTCGTCCGCCGCACTTGCGACACTTCGTCGGCGGCTGGTCACTCATCTTCTGAAAAACTTCAATGTGTGCCTTGCATTTCCGGCACTCGTACTCATAGATGGGCATCTCAAGGTTTCTCCAATACTCTGATGCAGATTTGAAGCTCTGCTACCTAAAATTATACGGGCCACGAAGAAGCCTTGCAAAGGGCTAAAAATTCCGAATTTCGAATTGCGGATTGCGAATTGCGAAGACTCAGATTGCGACGGAGTACGTTTTGTTCAGCAAGAATCCGCTGACACAAAATCCGCAATCCGAAATTCGAAATTCGCAATCCACAATCCGCAATTAGCAATCCGCAATTCCTCTCCTTTGCATCTTCATACCGGCTTCGTTATGATCCGGCCCACACAGAGCTTTCCTAGCGGCCTCTCTGTGGCGTCTTAGCAGCCAAATGTCAGAAACTGCCCAAAGCCTTTCGCTCGAGCGCAAGATCAAAATGCAGGAAGCACGCGAGGGGATTATCAATCGCCTGTCGCTCGCCTTTCCTACTTCCATAAACATCGACAGCTTTCTTAACGTCATCGTTTCCGAACTCGGGCGCATGATGCAGGTCGACCGCTGCGACGTTATCCAGTTAACTCCCGACAGTGAACTACAGATCAGTCACGAATGGCGTGCTTCTGAAGAAGTGCCTTCCAGCTTGGGCACCGGTATTCCGCTCGACGTCAAACAATTGTCAGAGCACGTGGACCTCACTAAACCGATTCGACTGGTTGACACTTCCGCTCCAGGCTTGGACCACAAGGTGAGGTTTCTCGCGAAGAGTCTGCGTACGCGCTCGCTTCTTGTTGTTCCGGTCACGCTCGGCGAAGACGTTCTGGGCCTCGTAGGACTGCACACAACAAGGACAACGCGTGAATGGCTCGATGATGAAGTCTCGTTCCTCCAATCAATAGCCAGGCAAATCGCGGTTGGTTACCAGTACACGCGTCTTTACACAGACAAAGAACGCGAGGCCGAGACAAAGCGAGCGCTGTTGGAGATTGCGAATGCGCTCAACGCCCGCTCGGATTTTCGCGAGGTTTCATCACTGGTCCTGGAGCGCGCGATTGCATTGGTTGGCGCCGACTATTCTGCCCTAGGAGTACTCGATCCCGCCGGAGCTCGGATTACTCTTGGCGCATTCAAAGCTTCACCAGACGCCAGGACAGATTCGGTACAAGGACTGATCGATAGTCACGGTCAGTCGCTCGACGTCACCGAGTTTCCAGCGATGATGGAACTTCTGGCCCAAGGCAAAACGCTGAGACTGCTGGACACTGATCTGCCATTTCCATTCAGGATGATCTTCAACGCCACCCTGGGTGGTCGCGCGGCATTGGTTGCACCGGTGCGCGTTGGCGGGCAAACGTTTGGACTGCTCGGGCTGGTATGGAGTGAGCCACGAGCAGGTTTTCAGGATCACGAAGTCGCGTTGGTTGAAGGCATAGCGGATCAGATTGGCACGGCGCTCGAACGCGATCAGCTTTCTGCCGAAGTAATGCACCTCAGAAGCGCGTTGCACGAACGTTATGGTGAAGAGCGCATCATTGGACAGACTACTGCTATACGTCGCGCGATTGAACTGGCTTTTAGCGTTGCTGACACTCAGACAACCGTACTGATCCAGGGTGAATCAGGTACCGGCAAAGAGCTGCTCGCGAATTTGATTCACTACAACTCCGGTCGTGAGAACCAGCCGTACGTAAAGCTCAACTGCGGAGCGATTCCTGAAACTTTGCTCGAGTCAGAATTGTTCGGGCACGAGAAGGGCGCTTTCACGGACGCACGTGCGTTGCGTCGTGGAAGATTCGAAGAGGCAAATTGCGGAACACTGTTTCTCGACGAAGTTGGTGAGATGAGTTTGTCGGCTCAGGTTCGTCTGTTGCGCGTTTTACAGGATGGCGAGTTCACTCGCGTAGGAGGCAGTGAGGTCTTGAAGACAGACGTGCGTGTGATTGCCGCGTCGAATGTAGATCTGGGTCGCGCTACTGACGACGGCACCTTTCGTCGCGACCTATATTACCGACTGTCAGTATTTCCAATCACCGTGCCGCCACTGCGAGAGCGACCAGAAGACATTCACCCGCTGGTCATACATTTCCTCGAACATTACAAACAGAAGACAGGTCGTTTCATCTCTGGCATTTCGAAGGACGCTTTACATGCTTTGATCATGTATCAATGGCCCGGCAACGTTCGTGAGCTCGAAAACGCAATCGAACGCGCCGTCATCATCGCTTCCGGCCGTCAGATCGAATTAGAAGATCTGCCAAGTTCGATCAGTAACATCGCACTGGAACGTCGCGATCGAATAAAAGTTGAGCGAGCGAAGGCGGCCAGCGAGGGTCGCACTGCCACATTCGAAGTGACTGTTCCGTCTTCAATGGAAGAGATCGAGCGTCAAGCTATTGAGGCTACACTCGACTACACCGAGGGCGATAAGACTCACGCCGCGAAAGCGCTTGGCATTGGCCGCAAGACCCTCTACCGCAAACTTGAGCAGTACAACGGGGGGCAGGGAAATTCAGAGAAATTTAAGATTTAATAATTGAAATTTAAATTTTGTCTGACCTCGGACTCCTGAGCTCACTTCTGACCCCTGACCTCTCTTAAATTTCAAATTTTAAATTCTAAATTTTAAATTCGCCCGACCTGTGACTCCTGACCTCTGGACCTCTGACTTCTCTTAAATTTCAAATTTTAAATTCACCTGACCTCCTACGGTCCATGTTTGTTGCGTGGCTTCTTGGCTATTTGCTATAGTCCAAACGCGGAAATTTCCCGAAACAAAATCAACAAATGCAGGTCGTGAGAGACCTGGTTCAAGAAAGGATCCCTTATGGGAAACGATGACTATAGACGGGAAAGTGGAGACAGCATCTCAACCCGGCTAACTTACTTATTAATCGGTGGCGGAATCGGAGCAGTCCTGGCACTGCTTTTTGCTCCGAAGTCAGGTCAAGAGTTGCGAGGCGACATCGCCGATGCAACGCGCAAAGGTGTAGACCGCTCCCGCGAAGCGGCGCAACAGCTCGGTGAACGCGCCGGCCAGTATTATGAAGCGACACGTGGGCGCGCTTCCGAACTCTATTCGCAAGCCGCTGAAAAAGTCGGCGAGGTAGCACAGACAGCGAAAGATACAGCGGCGCGCAAGACCGGCACTGTGGCTGCGGCGATTGACGCAGGTAAGAGGGCGTATCAGGAAGAAAAGAGAAAGACAGAACTCTCGGGAAGAATGGACGCATCGCCGAATTACGACGACAAAGCCAACTAGGTCATTGCCGACTGCCAATTGTCGATTGCCAATTGGCCCATCACGACCATCAAGGCCTCTTGGATCGACAGTTGGCGATCAGCATCGGCAATATGTTAACCGCATAAAAACGATCGCAATTCACTCCAATCGGCAATTGGCAATCTAAAATTGGCAATCTAATGCAATGACTCATCTTGCGCTACAAGTGAACACGAACGATCCGCTGTTCTGGATCCTGGTAATCGTAGCCGTGTCGTTTCTGGTAGTAGCGATTGCCATGATCTTCATCGCTGTTTATGTGAGTCGCGCAGTCGGATCAGTGAATCGATTGGAACAGAAGGCAGAACCCTTGATCGAGCATCTGAACTTTCTCAGCGAACAAGGTAAGCAGATCGCAGTTCAAGGGAAGCAAATCGCTGAACAGTTCAATGCGGTCTCTACGCATCTATCAGCTGCAACGCAGCACTTCTCTGAGTCTCTGGCAATCGTCAAAGACGAAGTGGCGGAACTTAAGGAACTCGTAAACGACACGGCAATTGAAGCGCGGCAAAAGGTGGCATTAGTCAGTCAGACAATCGACCGCACACATCGACAGGTAATGAACACGACCGACTTCATAGAAGATAAAGTGATAGAGCCGGCGCGTGAATTGGCCGCGATTATGGCGGGCTTCCGCAGGGGGCTCGAGGTACTCGTTGCTCCTGCGCCAAAGCCCGTTAATCAGATTTACGGAGAGGAAGAGATGTTTATCGGTTAGCAGCTAGCCCAAGAGTTCTTTTAAGGAACCCGGACCATAGCTTCCGACCGAAGCAATGGTTCGGGTTTTCAGTTTTGTCTCTGTGCGTCCTCTGTACCTCCGTGCCTCTGCGGTTTTCTTATGGACTGAGTGGCGCTCAAGCGAGAGAAAACCACGGAGACACGAAGGCACAGAGGATGCACAAAGAAGAAAGGCGTGCGTTTTGGTAGCACCTTCGTCTGCTGTTACTATTAAACTTTGACATTATGAGCACAGAAACACCCCTCGATCTCAAAAAGACAGTCAACCTGCCAAAGACTTCCTTTGCGCAAAAGGCGAACCTTGCGCAAAGCGAGCCCGTCCGTCTCAAGAAATGGGCGGAGCTCGATCTGTATGAATTGATCCAAAAGTCACGCAGCGGGTCGAGCAAATTCATTCTTCATGATGGACCCCCTTACGCTAATGCCGACATTCATCTCGGCACAGCGATGAACAAGATTCTGAAAGACTTCATCGTCAAGTCGCGAACGATGATGGGCTTCGATGCTCCGTACGTTCCCGGGTACGACTGTCATGGTCTGCCGATCGAGCGTTTTGTAGATCAGAAGCTCGGTGCGAAGAAAAATAATATGCCGGCGGTCGCCATTCGCCGTGCGTGTCGCGAACACGCAGCGAATGCCCTGAAACGGCAGACAAGAGACTTCCAGCGTTTAGGCATCCTCGGAGACTGGGAAAGTCCGTATCTTACGATGTCCAACCACTATGAAGCCGAAACCGCGCGACTCTTTGGACGTTTTGTCGAACGAGGGTTCGTCTACAAAGGCGCGAGGCCAGTCTATTGGTGTATTCACGATCAGACGGCGCTGGCTGAAGCAGAGGTTGAGTACCACCCGCACACCAGTCCTTCGGTGTACGTGAAGTTTCCGCTGGCGAGCGACCCTTCCTTAATTGATCCAGCACTAGCCGGGCGGAAGGTATTCGTGCTGATCTGGACCACGACGCCGTGGACGCTCCCGGCGAATCTGGGCATCGCAGTTCACCCTGATTATGAATACTCAGCTTTCACTCATGGAGACGAGGTCTACATCGTTGCGAGCGAACTACTTGAGGTAGTGGCTTTCAGATGTGGTTTGAATGGAGAGGGTGAGGAATCCATTGCCTCAAGAGTACTGGCGCGCTTTCCGGGCGCTAAGTTGGATCGATTGGAAGCTCGTCATCCCTGGCTGGACCGGCCTTCACTTTTAATGGTCGGCGAACACGTAACACTTGGCGGCGAAGCTGATGCAGAAACCGAGCTTGATGTGCGTGAGGCTCGCGATAAGAGCGTCACAAGCAAAGCAGGAACTGGAGCCGTCCATACAGCGCCCGGTCATGGGCATGACGACTTCATGATTGGCAAGCGATACGGGTTAGAGATCTATTGCCCCGTTGATAGTGCGGGCCGCTTTACTCCTGATGTGGAGCACTTTGCCGGTCAGCAGGTATTCGAAGCAAACCCTCGCATCGTAGAGTTTATGGGCGACAAGGGTGTACTGCTCTTTACGGAAAGTTACGAACATCGTTATCCGCACTGCTGGCGCTGCAAGAATCCAGTGATCTTCCGCGCGACTCCACAGTGGTTTATATCAATGGACAAAGCGGTTGGAAGAGTTGTTGAAGATCAGCAGGCCCGTGAAATTGACAGCTCGCCTGGCAGTTCTCTCCGCGAATCCGCCCTCACTGAAATCGAGCGCGTCGAGTGGCTTCCCTCCTGGGGCGCTGAACGTATGCGCAACATGTTCAAGGGACGTCCTGATTGGTGCGTGTCTCGCCAGCGCGTGTGGGGAGTTTCAATTCCAGTTTTCTACTGCGCACACTGTAACGAAGCCGTTGCGGATCCACAGATCATCAACCATGTAGCCGATATCTTTGAACGCGAGTCGGCCGACGCCTGGTACACAAAGTCAGCCAGTGAACTCCTACCACCCGGTTACACCTGCCGGCAGTGCGGGGCTACTGAGTGGACCAAAGAGAACGACATTCTTGACGTTTGGTTCGACAGCGGTGCGTCCTCGATCGCGGTGTTGGAGAATCGCGACGATTTGCGTTGGCCTGCTGACGTCTACATCGAAGGTGGCGATCAGTTTCGTGGATGGTTCAACTCTTCGCTGATCGTCGGTTTAGTAGCGCACGATCGCGCTCCATATAAGACCGTGCTGACTCACGGCTGGACCGTCGATGCTCAAGGTAAGGCGATGCACAAGTCGGCAGGCAATGCCGTTCCGCCCGAGGAGGTAATCAAAGAATCCGGAGCTGAAACACTTCGCTTGTGGGCTGCCTCTTCGAACTATTTCGAAGACATGCGCTGCTCTCCTGAAATTCTGCAGCGAGTGACGGACGCCTATCGGAAGCTCCGCAATACTGCGCGCTTTGCTCTCGGGAATCTTCATGGATTCGAACCGGCGCGCGACACAGTCGCTGAAGAAGACTTACTTGAAATCGATCGCTGGGCGTTGGCGGAACTGGACTCCGTGATAACCAGAGTGCGTGCCGCTTACGACGCTTACGAGTTTCATACGGTCTATCACACGCTTTACAACTTCGCGACCGTCACTCTTTCAGCGCGTTATTTCGACATCATTAAGGATCGTTTGTATACGTTTGCCCCGCGCAGTCTTGGTCGCCGGTCTGCCCAAACGGCGCTGCTTCGAATAGTCGATGCGTTGGCAAAGATGTTAGCGCCAATCCTTGTTTTCACCGCCGACGAAATTTGGGAAAACCTTCCCGGCGGTCAAGGTTCACCGAGTGTGCACACAGAACTGCTTCCCACGGCCAATTCGAGTCAACACCAGGAACTTTTATCGACTTGGGAAAAACTCTTTGCGGTGCGTGATCAGGTGCTGGGTGAGCTCGAAGAGGCGCGGATCGCGAAGCAGATTGGCAGCTCGCTCGAGGCGCAAGTGGAGTTGATCACTGGCGGGGAATCTTACGAGTTGCTGTCCCGCTATAAAGATGAGTTGCGCTATTTGTTCATCGTGTCTCAAGTTTCAGTTGTTGCATCTAAACGAGACTCGGATGGCGTTCTCGTGAACGTGCGACCGGCAGAAGGCCAGAAGTGCGAGCGTTGTTGGAACTACTCGGTACACGTAGGTGAGTCTGAGCGTTATCCGACAGCTTGTGAGCGTTGTGTCGCTGCGTTGAGGGAGATCGAGGAAGAAGGAGAGCAATGAGCGAGTCGCTCGGGGAAGCGAACAGAATAGCCACCCGCATTGGATGGCGCGCAGCTTACTTGCTGGCTGCGGTTGGCATCTACTTGGTCGATCAGGTCACGAAGGCTTGGGCTGTGCAGACATTGCGTTTCGGACAGCAGCGAACTGTGGTCAATGGATTTCTCGATTTCATCTACAGTGAGAACCCCGGCATCGCGTTCGGACAACTGCAGGAGGGCGGATCGTTCGGACGTTGGTTCCTGGTGATACTTGCGAGCCTGGCTGCAATAGCGGTCGCCTACTATTTCTTCCGCTCTCCAAGGAACGATGATCGCGTTTTGGGAGCGTGCGCGCTCTTGCTTGCGGGAATTGCGGGAAACCTGACGGATCGCGCGCGACTGGGCTACGTCATCGATTTCATTCTCGTTCACGTAGGTTCCTATCATTGGCCGACCTTCAATGTAGCCGACGCGAGCATTTGTATCGGCGCATTGTTGCTGGCATGGGATCTTGTCTTTGAAGGCAGACGCCACAGAGCGGAGCAAAGCATTCGGGGCGCCAGTAAGCCGCAAGAACTCAACGGCTAGTGATAGAGTCGTGACCAATCGTCAATCGTCAATCGCCAATTTGCAATAACATGTATCCAGAACTTTTTCATATCGGCAGTTTTCCAATCAATACCTACGGCGTGTTCCTGGCGCTGGCTTTTCTGTCAGCAATTCTCATAACAGTCAAACTTGCTGAGCGCGACGGTTTGCCGCGCGAACGAATCTACGATCTGAGCCTATGGATGTTGCTGGCATCGCTCGCCGGTTCAAAGCTCCTGATGCTTTTCACCGAACCGGAGTACCGCGACAACCCATTGCGATTGCTTTCGCTAGATTTCCTGCGGTCAGGTGGAGTGTTTTATGGCGGGCTGTTGGGAGCAGTTTTGGTCGGTTACCTACTTATGAAGCATTACAAACTGCCCTGGTGGAAAACAGCCGACGCGTGCGCTCCCGGGATAGCGATCGGAAATTTCTTCGGTCGTCAGGGTTGTTTTGCTGCGGGCTGTTGCTGGGGCAAACCAACTCAGCTGCCGTGGGGCGTTAAGTTCAGTCAATTGGGCCACGACATAACAGGAGTTCCAATCGACTATCATCTGCATCCGACGCAACTCTACGAATCGGTCTCCATGCTCATCGCTTTTTTCTTTCTGTTGTGGCTACATCGACGAAAAAGATTTAACGGCCAGGTGATACTCGCGTACGCTCTGATCTATTCTGTGGTTCGCTTCTCGATTGAGTTTGTCCGCGATGATCCGAGAGGAGATATTCTGGGCCTAACAACTCTTACTGGACTGTCGACCTCTCAAATGCTCAGCTTGGTGATTGGCATCGCCGCTTTGATTCTCTTGATCGTGCGGTGGCGCAGGGCCGCACACGCCACGAGAGAAAGTCAGTTAGCGACTCCGTCAACTGTGAACGCCTAATCCATCGCGCCTCAAGTCCCAGAAGGACCCGGAATCGATCCACTAAATCACACGAACTGGCACTAAAGACTTTCCCTTTAGTTCGTGTGGTTTCGTGGATCGTTTCGTTCTTGGTCGATAAAAAGAAGATTCTTCCCTCTGGAATTAACCAAGATGGCTTTGCAACGCAAAGTACTTGACAGTAATCCAGCCTTACGCCTATCATCCTTCACGATGGGTTCCATTAGCCTAGTACCACCACCCCGAGAAGAACCACCGGCGCTGCATGAGCGCGCCATGGATAACCTTAGGTACATCCGCGAAACCATGGAGCGTTCTTCCGCTTTCACCGGTATCTCCGGCTGGGGCGAAGTGGCCATCGGGCTTACGGCTGTTGCCGCAGCCGTGATCTCCCATAATCAACCTTTTAAGATCTGGATCGCAGTTTGGGCCGTTGACGCGCTGATCTCACTCCTAATCGCAGGTTGGTCAATGGACCGCAAGGCTCGTGCGCTTGAAATGCCCTTGCTGTCTGGTCCCGGCCGGAAGGTCGCATTCAGCTTGTCGCCGCCAATCTTCGCGGGTGCCTTGTTGACTGTGATTTTTTACCAGGCAGGCTTTACCAACTACATCCCTGGATTGTGGTTGCTTCTTTACGGTACGGGGGTCGTTACCGGCGGCATGTTCTCAGTGCGCGTGGTTCCCATCATGGGGCTCTGTTTTATGGCCCTTGGTGGGATTGCCTTGTTTGCCCCAGCAGCACTTGCCAACTGGTTCATGGGCGCGGGTTTTGGAGGACTCCACATTATTTTCGGTGTCGTCATAGCAAGGAGGTATGGTGGCTAGACGTTCAGCATTAAAGCGTGCTGCGAATAAGAAAGCGGATTCCACTGGAGCCGCAGCCTTGCGCGGAGTAATTGGCGCAAAGGCATCGAGTCGTGCTCCTTCACTGGATCGAATGATTCATGAGCGACTCCGTTTGGGGATTATCAGCGCCCTCGCTGCTAACGAATCGTTGACGTTCAATGATCTGAAAGCGCTCATGAATACGACCGACGGCAATCTGAGTGTGCACGCAAGGAAATTAGAAGAAGCTGGTTACATTAGCTGCACCAAATTCTTCGAGGGCCGAACCCCTAAGACCGAGTACAAGCTTACGCAGGTGGGCCGGCGTGCACTCGAAAATTACTTGAGTCATATGGAGCAGCTGATCCAGCAGATGCGCGCGAGCTAAGCTCGCGGCATCTCTTTTTTTGTGCTGTTGCTTTGCGGTGCAAAGTACTTCACGGAAGTATACCCGGGGGCGTTTTGACAAGTCGTAGGCTGGTCAGATTCTTCTCTGTGGTCCTCTGTGCCTCCGTGTCTCTGTGGTTCGCTTTTGCTTGAGAGTCATTCACGACTAAGAAACCACTGAGGCACAGAGACACAGAGGACCACAGAGAAGAATCTAAGAATTAGGACAGCAAGAGTGATTCCACATTAAGACCATTTCACATTTCAATTGAATGAATGATTACGACGTCATCGTTGTTGGGGCCGGATTGGCTGGATTGCAATGTGCACGTCTGTTGGGCAAGGCCAGTCTTCGTGTCTTACTCGTGGATCGCAAGAACACTCTTGACGATGCGATTCACACAACCGGCATTTTCGTCAGACGCACTCTCGAGGAGTTTGATCTACCTGAAGACTGTCTGGGCGCTGCCATACGACATGTCACTCTTTATTCTCCCAAGCGACGGCAGTTACAACTTGAGAGTCCTCATGCCGAGTTTCGGATTGGAAAGATGGCCCGGCTTTATCGCCGTTACCTCGATCACTGCGAAAGAGCTGGTGTCGAATGGGCGCCCAATACTCGTTTTGCCGGTCTGAAGCTCACCGAAGATAAAATCGTTGTCAGCCTTCAAACGGGAGCTGCGGTTCGATCCGTAAGCGCACGCTTTATCGTGGGCGCTGATGGAGCAGTTTCACGAGTCGCTCGTTACCTCAACCTGGATCAAAACCGCGAGTGGATCTACGGAGTTGAAGACGTATTCAACGATGTTCGCTTAGATGGTCCACCGCGCTTGCATTGCTTTGTCGACCGCAAGTTGGCGCCAGGCTACCTCGCGTGGGTAGCACACGACGGTGAAGAAGCTCACGTAGGTGTCGGCGGGTACGGTGCTAGATTTGAACCCATCCTGGCTCTCGAAAGATTCCGCGGTAGTCTGAAGTCGATTATCAATCTGAGTGGAATGCAACCGCTAGAACGACGTTGCGGACGCATTCCCGTTGGTGGAGTGCTGAGAAAGATCTGTAGTCCTTATGGATTGTTAGTCGGAGATGCCGCTGGCGCCGTATCACCGCTGACTGCGGGCGGACTCGATCCCTGCATGCGTCTGTCTACTTTGGCTGCAAAAGTAATTTCTGAGTATCTCGAATCCAATGATGAGACTGTACTAAGTCTCTATTCCGGTGAGCTTTTCAGGACGCGATTTGCTTCGCGACTGTGGATGCGTCGCTTGATTTCGAGCCTGGATCATCCGGCCTTGCTGGAACTGGCCTGCGCGAGCTTGCATCTGCCCGTACTGAATGCGTTTGCGTGGCACGTTTTCTTTGGGCGTGGTTCATTTCCTGACGTCGATGGGAACCTTTCGGCAGAACTAGTGTCATAAAAGAGTGTGAATCTGGTCCAAGCACGATCACATTGTTAAAGGAAAAACCATACCGAAGAACAGAGCGACTCTGAGTGAAACTGAAGGAAGGAATTGTCATGACGAAACGAATCATAGCGATCACTTTCATCTTTATTTGCGCGTCCGTGGCATGGCTAATTTTAGGCGGCACTATTTTCTCGCGCACTTATTCTTTCGCCTCAATTGGGGAGGACCATGTCTCCTCAACATGGGGAACGTCTCAGAACCAGGCGCCTCCTCAGGCCTCGTTTAGCCATCGCATTCCGAAAGTGCAAGAGACGGTCGAGAACGGAAAGAAGATCGTGCAGACGGTTGAGGAAGAAGTAGTCACGATACTGCCGCTCGAGCGCAGCACGATTGACGTAGCTCTCGATCTTGAGCACCGGCAGAAAGGTCTGCTCTGGTACAGCACATACAAAGTGGACTTCGCGGGTAACTATGGATTTAAGAACACCAGCGATAAGGACGAAGACGTGAAATTTGTCCTTGAATTTCCGACCGCACAAGCGATCTATGACAATCTCGTTTTTACAGTAGACGGCAGACCGGTCGCATTAGAGAGCTCAAATAATTCCGCGAGCGCGAGAGTGAAAGTGCCGGCAGGAAGAGCAGTGGAGCTCGGCGTAGGTTACCGATCACAGGGATTGAACGAGTGGCGCTACAGGTTCGGTTCGAACGTAACGCAGGTGCGCGATTTTACGTTGCGAATGAAAACGAACTTTAAAGACATAGACTTTCCCGATAACTCCATCTCTCCTTCTGAAAAGCAGGAGACTGATAACGGCTGGAATTTGACATGGTCGTACAAGAACCTGTTGTCGGGTTACCAGATAGCCATGGTGATGCCTGAGAAACTCCAACCTGGTCCATTGGCGGGTAGGATCAGTTTCTTTGCACCGGTGTCGTTGTTCTTCTTTTTCTTCGTAATGCTAATCATCACGACCATTCGCGGCATTGAACTTCACCCCATGAACTACTTCTTCTTAGCGACCGCGTTCTTTTCCTTCCATCTACTACTCGCGTACCTCGTCGACCACATTTCGATCCATCTCGCTTTCCTCATCTCCTCGGCCGTTTCAGTTTTCTTAGTCGTCACCTACTTGAGACTGGTCATTGGGTTCCGCTTCGCGAGCAGGGAAGCTGCGCTGGCGCAGTTTGTCTATTTGGTTATGTTTTCGTATGCCTTCTTCTTGAAGGGATTCACCGGATTGGCAATCACAATAGGATCAATCGTGACCCTGTTTGTTGCTATGCAGGTTACCGGACGAATCCGTTGGGCGGAGAAGTTCTCGCTTAAACCGGTGGAGAAGCCTGTCGAAGAGCTCAGCTGACTGTTAATAAAGCATTCGTTCTACGCGTTAACACTGTGTTCGAGGTGGATTTGCTTTAAGACTCCACTTCTCATTCGCACCCGGCTTCAGCCGGGTGCGAGTAGAGCTTGGGGTCTGAAACCGTTTTCAACGGTTTCTAGTGTGGCGAGCCGGTTCAATGAAACCGTTAAAACGGTTCAGAGCAAAATGCGGCTGGTGACCACCGGGCTAAAGCCCGGTGAGAATGAAAGAGCACTCTTGAGCAGCTGAGTTTGTCCAACTATAGCGGCGAATACATGGAAACTTTTCACCTGCAATCTGTCGTACAGCCAGTTGCGCGTAGATTTCATCCCAAGCGCTAAGCAGTCCAAATGAAAGCCTTCTTCTCTTTCTACTCTGATGCTCTGAAGATAGCCCTGCAGTCGATATTTGCCCATAAACTGCGCGCCTTTCTCACCTTGATAGGGATCATCATCGGTGTAGCCTCAGTCGTTACCGTCGGCGCCTCAATCAGCGGACTAAATACCTACGTTGTAGACAAAGTGGCGAAAGTGCTCGGAAGTAACCATTTCATGATCGCGCGCATGGCATTCTCAGGCCGCGTGTCTGATGAAGAATTTGAACGGCGTAATCGGCGAAACAAGCGACTGAATTGGGACGATTTCGAATGGGTGCGAGACCATTGCACCTCATGCTCTGAAGTTGGCGCGCAGGTTCAAGCGGTGACTGATCTGAAACAGGACGCAATTGAGTTTCCTGGGGCTCTGATCTTTGGCTCTTCTTCAAACATGGTCGACATTGAAGATAAAACTATTGCCGACGGTCGATTCATTTCTGAGGACGAAGTAAAGCGATCAGCAATGGTTTGCGTTCTCGGCGGCGACATCAAAGACAAATTCTTTGGCAGTACTAACGCTATCGGAAAGGTCTTGAAGATTCGCGGACTGCCGATGCGCGTCGTAGGCGTCGAAGAAAAGCGAGGTTCGTTCTTTGGAGACTCATTCGATCGGCATGTGTACATTCCGGTCACTACTCACATTCAAATTTTTGGTCGCGGCGGTTTGCAGATACACGGCAAGACAAATGAGCGGGCTACGTTTCAAACTGCAATCGAAGACGCTCGCGTTGCCATGAGAAACAAGCATCGTCTGAAAGGAAACGAAGAAGACGATTTTGGACTCGTCAACGTTGAGGAGCTAAACAACCAGATCGATCAATTCACCGGCAGCATCGCAACCGTCGTCGTACCGATCACGCTAATTACATTGGTGGTCGGCGGAATCGTTGTCATGAACATCATGCTGGTCAGTGTTACGGAACGCACATTTGAAGTTGGACTACGCAAAGCAGTAGGTGCGACTCGCCGTCAGATTCTGCTTCAGTTTCTAATTGAATCAGCAATTCTCTGTATCCTCGGAGGAATACTCGGATTGATTCTCGCCTGGGGAGTGACGGCGCTGATTACTGCACTTGCTGCAATTACCATGACGATCACCATCGGTTACATTTTGCTC
>JBKPAL010000060.1:0-10590 GCA_046726395.1 Acidobacteriota bacterium | reverse complement strand
TGCCAGCGGAGGCGGCGTCGACTGTGCCTCTCGCTCCGGAAGTTCTCGATGTGCTTTCTCGACTTCCAGGCCGTAGCGATAAACCAGTTCGCCGCCCAGGTATCCCTGCACTGTCATTACCAGCGAGACAATTCCGAGCGTAAGAAGATACAACCATGAGACACGCCGGCCGCCTTGCCACAAAGACACGCGCCAGAAAGTTATCGCAACAAGTAATCCGTAAAAGATCAAGCCAAGCGCCATGTGCGCTCGCAAGAATGATCTTGCTTCACCTTCTTCAACTGGCGCGCGCGTAGCTGAAGTAAGTCCAGTTGATATAGTGATGAGAGTCATTACGGCCGAGCCGACGAGTGTCCATCCTCCCGCAGCGGTGAGCGACGCTTTTTCGAACCAGAAGCCAAGCGCATCGAAAATTAAAGACGCGGAAGTGAGCGCGATCGTGAAATGAACAAAGATTGGGTGCATTGGTGCACCCATTTTGAACAAGCTTAAAGCGTGTCTCAGGCTCGTGACCGGTCGGCCTTTCTCTGTCGGTCTTTTCATCACGCCGCCTTTGCCTCACCGGCAATAACTGGAAGTATGTGCCCGCCATGCTTTAGCACTGCGACTTTCGCAGCACGGCCTTGCCGCTCGAAAGCCATCTCTAAGGCCTCCTGTGCAGTTGATGCATAGCGAAAGCCAAGTCGTTCTGTCTCATGCTTCTTTATGCCGGGTGAAACCAGAATGCAGTCGCAGCGATCTACGATCTGAGCAAGATCGGCGAGCACTGCTGCGCCAACAATGTCATCAACCTCACCCGTCTCGACCATTCGTCTAATCTCAGGAAATGGGTGATATCCAATCTCGAGCACATTCGGATGATTGTTAGCAACACCTTCGGGATTGGGTGACACCACGAGGAGCGTGCCGCCATCGCGCACAGCCATCGTGCCGGAATAGAACCCTTTGGCTGATTGCCAAAGATCACGATCGGCCGGGTGCGAATCAATCAGCACGATATCTGCGCGTTGCGGCAAATCCACCTCGTTCAACTCTCGGGAAAGTTTGCAGCCGGCGCGATGCGCATCAACTGGGTCGCCAACGAAGCAACCGGCTATCTTCCGTTCACGGTCCGAAACCAAATTCACGATGTACCGCAAGCCGACAAGCCGGGCTGCTTCTTCAATGCGGAGACGCATAGGGTTTTCGGCAACGCCCATTATTTCTTCGGACCTGAACTGAGCTGCTTGCCACTGATTGCGTTGCTGCATCTCACGTCCAGATACTCCGGGGAAACAGATCTTTGCTCCGCCGGAGAAACCCTTGATCCGATGAGGGACAATCGATCCCAAGCCGATAACGAAATCAGCTTCCAGAAGCAACCGATTTGCCAGCACGCGCGTGCAATCGCTGGTGCGGCCAAAATCGTGAAGATTCGACTCGTCTAACCACTCGTGTTGAGATACCCCGAAACGACCATAGAACTCGCCGAGCTTTTGCTGCAGTTCCTTCTCGCTCATTCGCCGGTGAGTGCCTTGCGCCGTTAGTAATCGAATCTGTCTGTCGAAAATTCCCGCTTCCCACAACTCTCCGATCAAACGCTTCAATAAGCGCGGGATCGGAGTGCCGCGCGTGGCATCCTCAATCAGAATGAGAATGCGATCTGTGGCAACAACTGACTCGCGCAGACGGGACGCCCCATAGGGTTCGGCAAAAGCGCGCGCGAGTACCCCTTCTTCGTCCGCCGTAGCTGCCGTTCGCGGTGCATAAACTCCCAGCAGATTCGCATCCGGCACTTCTACCGGCTCGATATCTTCGTACCCGGGATATGGGAAGCTGATCCTCATTCACTTTCATGACGACAAGGATGCTTAACTCACAAACTGATTAACGCCAGACCAGTCTCTTTATCCACTTTGCGCTGAAGGTGCTGCGGCGATTCCACCAGGATCACTTCCAACGTGGGCCACACACGTGCCTCAAGAAGATGCCCGCCATGGGCCGTGCCGTCGCTCTTACCGACTACCACGTGAGCATGCACCTTCGGCTCGTCGTCCTGCGAAGCAATATCACCAACAAGCGAAAGTACTTCGACCTGCTCGTCAATTGTAATTTTCTCGTAGTCTTTCCGCTCTCGCTCGAAGAAACCGAGCGTGACACTCTCGAAGGCACCGATTGCTGTGAAGTGGCTGGCCGATAAGCTGTTCTCTTTCGCGAACGCCCGCAGGCCACTGGCAACCTCATCGCCTTTGTCGAAGACAATGACAAATGTTTTCGCGCCAGCGTCATGAATTAACTTTGTCCGCACGTTTCCCCCGTTAGGACTGATGCTCAAAGCAATTCGTCCAGCTTGTCGCGGAATAAAGTCAGCGCGATCTTCTTTCCTTTCGGCTGACCTTTTATGAGGGCTTCCGCGAAATGAAGCGCTTGCTTTGCGCTTACCTTTGGCGGCATCGGAGGCTCGAATGGATCAACAACCACCTCGACGATGGACGGCTTATTTGAGCTAAGTGCGTGTTGCAAAGTGGGTCGAATCTCTTCCGGTTTCTCGACGGTCCATCCCAAACCACCGCACGCGTCCGCATACTTCGCAAAGTCTGGGTTGTGCAACTCGCAGCCATACTCAGGATTGCCGAGAAAGACAATCTGCTCCCACTTAATCTGCCCCAGTGTATTGTTCTTGATAATGATGACTACGATCGGAAGGTTGTATTTCACCGCCGTGAGAAACTCGCCCATCAACATGGTGAAACCGCCATCGCCGACAAAGGCAATTGATTGTCGTTCGGGAAAAGCGAGCTTGGCCGCGATGGCATAGGGCAAGCCCGGCGCCATCGTCGCCAGAGTGCCGGAGCAACTGAATTTTTGCGTGCCCCGCATCATGAAATGGCGGGCTATCCATGTCGTGATCGTGCCTGAGTCAGTCGAGATGATCGCGTCATCAGATGCCAGTTGTGAAAGGTCCCACGCGACCCGCTGCGGCTTAATCGGAACGTCGTCGCGAGAGGCTTGTGTCATCATCAACTCCCACCATTCTTTCATTCCCTTCTGCGCGCGCTCGAGAAACTTACGATTCTCGTTACTCCTGATGAACCGTGAGAGCGCTTTAGCAGTCGTCTTTGCGTCACCAACTAAGCCAACATCGATGGGAAACCGCAAACCGATACGATCGGCTTTATCATCTATCTGTACACCTTTTGCTTTGCCGGGTTTCGGCAAGTATTCCATGTAAGGGAATGAAGAACCGATAATGAATAGGGTGTCGCATTCTTCCATCGCTTCGACTGAAGGTGTGGTGCCCAGCAATCCGAGCCCGCCAGTGCATAGAGGATGATCGTCTGGTACGACTTCTTTGCCGAGCAGCGCCTTCACAATTGGCGCGCCCAGTTTTTCAGCTATCTCGATTATTTCAGTGCCTGCACCCTTCGCACCTTGTCCGACCAGGATTATCGGCTTCTTAGCTGTATTGAGAATTTCAGCCGCTGCCTTCAACTCACTTTCGCTCGGGCAAGCGCGAGGCCTTGACCAATAATCACCGGTTGAACCTTCAACCTTGTGCATCGTACGTTTCCGCGAAGGCTCGTACTCTTGATAGTCAACCGGAAATGTGATGTGAGAGACACCGCGATGATTGAGCGCATGGCGGCAGGCTTCGTCCGCTAGCATATCGATCTGATTGGGATTGATGACCTCCTGGTTGTACACCGTCACGTCATCAAAAAGGTGCGCCATGTTTATTTCTTGTTGGAACTTGCTGCCTTTGAGATCGGAGTAAGTTTGACCAGTTATGGCGAGTACCGGAGCTTGATCCAGCTTGGCGTCGTAAAGACCATTCAAGAGATGAATGCCTCCCGGGCCTGAAGTCGCCAGACAACACCCAAGCTTTCCGGTGTACTTTGCATAAGCGCAAGCCATGAACGCCGCGGATTCTTCGTGACGCACCTGAATAAAGCGTACCTTGTCCTGCCGTGTGCGCAGCGCCTCCATGATCCCGTTGATGCCGTCACCCGGCAGACCGAAGATCGTATCGACTCCCCAGTCAATGATGTTTTCGACGAGAATATCTGCAGCCGTTTCTGCCATAGAGATTTCCCTACTAACCGCTGGTAAAACCTGCGGGCGCCTTCCGGTGAATCAAGTTGTCTAGCGAGTACCTGTTTAGATCACTCAGCCACAGCAATACAAAATTGACTAGCGCGTATTGAAGGTTATGCGCTACGGTTGGCGCTTGGCCCAGTATCACCATCCCAAACGTCAGTCCAATTAATAGCAGCCCGGAGATGATGAGACCTAAGCGAGTAAACAACCCGAGCAGAATGAGCAGGCCAGCTGTCACTTCCGCGAAGGGAATCGCATAGGCGAAGGGCATGACCATGAAGGCCGGAAGCTTGCCGGAGAATTGCTGATTCATTGTGCCGACAAAACTGCCGACGCCGCTCCGGAATTTGCCGACACCGTAGAACAAAAAGATCACACCCATTGTTACGCGCAGTAGCGCGTAGGCAGTTTCGCGATGATTCATCTTTCCGTCTCCCATCTGAGATGGGTTCAGGCGGCGCGGGCCTTCGTCTCGGTTCCAGCTTTTTCTGGAGCCCCACCCGAGCTAACTGCAACGCCATGCTTAAATACCATCTCGCCACCCAGCCATCCGGAGATTGTTATCAACACCACACCCAGCACGGAAAGCGCTACCGGAATCGTGTAACTGCCACTAACCAGACTCGCCCCACTGGTTGTGCGCAAATAGAAACTACTGGCGAAGACAACGAGCGCAATTACATTCAGGCGCGCATGCCAGTTGGCAATCTTCACAACCGCTTTGTCTGTGAGTGAAAGCCAATCAATTAAACCGGGCACGGCCGCAACTGCCGCCATGATGATGCCGCCCAGTAACGTATAAAAGGCGATCCAATCCTTCCAAACTGGATTACCTCTCCATAAGTAAATAACGTCTGCTACCAGCGAAAACACCCACAGGGCGATTGGGAACGGAATGATCATCGGATGAATCGGATGTCCGCCGATGCTTGCAGGACTTGCCATTGGTCGCGACTCCTTCCTGTTGGTTAACACTACCAACGCGAACATGATGTTTCGTCTCGATGAAACGAAACCCTCGCCTACTTAAATTTCGCAGAATGTTGCTTGATGATCCCAGCGCTCAACATATCGGACATGTGCACGATTTGGTCATGAACCTTGTCATAGGCCGCAATATCCGCTGCCCAGTCGCCTTTGAGCCGCGCCACTACTTCAGTCGTCGTTAGATTGAGATGATCGCGCATCATTGATTTCATCTCAGCAGCCGGCCAGTTCTTTGGGTTGGCGCCGCTTAGGAAATCGGCAATCTGATCAGCATTGGCAAACCAATGCTTGTTCGCATCATCAAGCTTTGCCTTATCGTTCGCCTTCGCGGCGGCAACGACTTCTGCGGCTGTGGTTATGTGCTCCCTCAGCAGGGTGGTTAGCTTGTCGCCCGCCGCGTCACCGTAATAAGGCTTGATAGCGTTGCCAATATCCGCCTGATTCTGTAGCAATCGTTCTGTGGCTGCGGATTTATCGGGTAGATCGGCGGCGGCGCTAATGATGAAAACGCGCGTCCACGTGATGTGATCTTCCCAAAGCTTGCGCATTGCGTCCTGGAATGCAGCCTCCTTCGGCGACTCCGGTTCCAGCCGATTCGCAGCGGGGCCAGTTTTCGCAAACGCCGGAAGGTTTAATGAAATCAGAAGGACGATCAGAAGCGATATTTTGCTTTGACGGTTCATGTCTACCTTTATTGTCATATTTGAATTTGCGGAAACTCTATTGATTCAATTCGCACGACAAACCTTAGGATTGAATCTGATCTGGCGTAACCAGCATCAATCCAGGCCGTCCGACAAAGGGGTATTTTTCCAGGGGATGGCTATTAGGGTATGCCCTAAAATTAAAAATGTAAATCAGCGGAACATTGAGGAAATGTCATAAAAATGTTCCCTCGAAAGGCCTTAAAACTCTAATTACTATCGTTGATCGAAGGCTGGGAGTTTGGGATATTCTTGATGAACTGACTGATTCGATCTGAGTTTATTAACTACTTTTCGGTCAGACCCACTTGGCCCTCTTGATCAAACGCAAGCCCCTTTTCGGAAAGACTAATCGACTTCAGGTCCCCCTCTGGTCCACAATCAATTGCTTCCTCTTCAACTACTCAGACCAATCCTTAAAAGTAAGGTCAAACTTGTCTCGACGTGTAATTGACGTCGCCAAAGAGAATTTGTGGTAATAGAGTCGGCGGTGTTGGTGAACGTTGCGCGGACTTCCAGTACTCTGCATGGGCCAACCTCACTACGCATCGGTATCATGAAAATCCATCGTATCCATATCGACGTCCGATGCCTCGGGCCTACCGGAAAACTTCAGCCAGAGAAATCCGAGTGTTCCTGCAGTTAACGATGCTAGCAAGATAGCCATCTTTGAAGCGTTGATTACATCCGCAATCCCGACGAAAGCGAGATTTGCAATAAAGATTGACATCGTGAAACCGATGCCACCCAGTAGACCAGCACCTAAAACCTGTCTCCAATTCAAATCAATCGGAAGTCTAGATATGCCACTTATCACTGCAACGAAACTCAAGAGCGTAATGCCCAATGGCTTTCCAATAACAAGACCACCGATGATGCCGAAACTATGACTGCTCACCAGAGTCTGAGCCCAACCAGATTTAATGACGACTCCCGTATTCGCCAGCGCAAAAATCGGCAAGATGACGAAAGCAACAGGCTTCTGCAAAAAGTGTTCGAGGCGATGAGATGGGGATGCCTCATCATGTTCTTTCGCTGAAAACGGTATCGCAAACGCCAGCAACACACCGGCGATAGTTGCGTGAACGCCAGACTTCAACATCAGAAACCACATCAACGCGCCGCCGAGTAGATATGGTGCGAGCGACATCACTCGAAAGAATCGATTCAACGCGACGAGCAAACCAAAAACGGCAAGCGCGGCGACCAGATAAACAATTGACAGTTTCGCCGTGTAAAAGATGGCGATAATGATGATCGCACCTAAGTCGTCAATGATCGCGAGCAGTCAAGAAAACCTTCAGAGAAGCCGGAATACGACTACCCAACAGTGCGAGAACTCCTAAAGCGAATGCGATATCGGTCGCCATCGGTATGCCAACGCCAGCCTGGGTCTCGCTTCCTGCATTCAGCGAAAAGTGAATTAATGCCGGCACAATTATTCCGCCGATTGCAGCCATGATCGGCAGCAATGCGTTTTTGAAATTTGAGAGCTCACCGTTGTAAAGCTCACGCTCTAATTCGAGGCCAATCAGCAAAAAGAAGATTGCCATCAACGCATCGTTGATCCAGTGCTCGATACTCAAGCCGCCGACATAGCTCTGCCAAAAGCGCAGATAACCCGCGCCCAAACTCGAGTTGGCGATCAAGAGCGAAACGACTGTGCAGACGATTAGTAAAATGCCACTCGATTTTTCCGAGTCAAAGAAGTCTTTGAATGTCTTGGATAATCTTTGCTGGACAACGCTCATAAGAATTCGCGGAAAAGGAGCGTTGAGGATCTAGCGGCGTGCGGAACTGCTCGTGACTTGGCTTGGTCCCCCTACATGCTCTTCCCAGCCTTGCCGTGGCAGCCTCACTATTCTTAGCCCGCTTGTTCGTGCCTTTTAACTGCATTAACTCGAGACCGAGCTACGGAGCTAGGCCTTGGCCAGAAATTCAACGACGCCGGTGGTCAGGTCGTACATGCCTCCGGCAATGAGGATTGTTTGCTTATTTTCCAGGTCACCCAGAAGAGGACTCCGCCGACGTATCTGGTCCAGCCCGAGCCGCACATTTGTCCGTGCGACTTCGTCGACGTACGTAGCGTTCTTACTCGACTTCTGTCCGTCGAAGGAGGTCACCGTGATAGCGGGTTTTACTCGCGCCAGCAATCCGGTCAGGTTCCCCATCTCAACGTCGTCAATGGCGCCTTTGATTGCGCCACAAGCAGTGTGTCCGAGGAGTAGGATCACTTTCGCCCCTGCTACAGCGCACGAGAACTCCAGACTTCCGAGCAGATCATCGTTGACCACGTTGCCAGCAATTCTGGCGTTGAAAGTGTCGCCGATGCCCACATTAAAAATGAGCTCCGCGGGCGCGCGTGAGTCGATGCACCCAAGGATCACGGCAGCTGGAAACTGACCCGCGGCGGTGGCACGCTGCTGATCCTTGTAGTCCCATTGAATCATCTGTCCGGATTGGAAGCGTTCGTTGCCCTTCTTCAATTCGTCCAGTACCTGACCCGGAGTCATCTTGTCGCGCTGTTCCTTTGTGAGCGCACCGCTTGTCCTCGTCCGGGTCTGGGTCAGGCCGAAAGTAACCGGAGCAACTGCACACGCACTGATCGCCCCTGCCAGAAATCGCCGGCGATTGCAGATCTGAATCAATGAGGTAGCCAGGGACACCGACTTCACGTAGTTTTTCTTCATCGTTCCCTCCCGTCACCTTTCAAACATGAGTCCTGCGTGCGCGCTGGATGAAAGATCGAGCAGAAACGAATGCGTTTTCTTCTACGCGCGCAGCTTTGAAAGAAATTGCTGTTCCTGGCGAGCTATTGCTGAAAACCATCATGATCGACGCGAGGATTCCGAGAACCGCAATCAGTACTCCGTGTTGTCGTGACGACACAAAGCTGGTTCTCTTTAATCGAGAGAAGATCTCATGCTAAACAACGCGCGCGTTCATTCGTAACTGATACTATTGACAGGATTAGCGACCAAAATAATCTCCGTTCCTTATGTCGGCTCCTTAAGTTTTGATACTTCACTGGTCGCTCGTACTCGGAGACTGTGGCCACTCGAACGGCGTCATCGGGGAAGAACATGAAAGACTTCCTCCATGTGGCGGGCGGCGGCGGCAGCCGCCTCTTCCGGACTGTTACCGTTCTGACGAGCGCTCAGGTACGGCGCGTACCAGTCCCACCAGTGGTGCTCGGCGTGCGTCTTCTCGTAGTGGTCGTGGTGCTCTGACGTCTCCTGAAGGAGATCTGCAAGGGTTGCGACGTCCACAGCTCGTGCTCGCGTCAACTGCCACTCGCGGCCGGGAAGCCGCGTCGTGATCTCCTGGAGCAACCAGCTGTTCCCGTCGGGATCCTCGAACGACGCAAACGAGAAGTAGGAACGACCTTGCGGGTCGCGCCCGCCGACGCGCGGATTCTCCACGGCGCTGTTGAATGGACCACCGGCGTAGTGGAAGACCTCGCTCACGTCGACGCCGCGGGCGATTAAGTCGTCACGGGCGGCGTCGATGTCGTCCACCGCGAGGACCAGGCTGTGGGCCGAGCCGGGCTTCGCGGAGGTAATTCCCTTGCCGAAGATGATCGATGCTTCCGAGTTGTGCGGCGTCATCTGCACGCCGCGGAAGCCGCCATTCGCGACGTCGATGTCGAGCCGCCAGCCGAGATTCTCGTAGAACGCCTTCGCGCGGTCGACGTCGGAAACGCCGAGCATCACGACTTCAAGCTTCATGTCGACTGATTCTTTCTTGCTTGACATAAATCCTCCTGGAAATTTGTAGCCACTCCTCGCGTTCTCTATCTGAGCGCTGAAAAGCTCGTCGGGTCCATGAAGTAGCTGTCAATATGGTTCGCCAGCGCACCCTGAGTCTCCGAGTCAGCCTTTACCTTTTTCCATTCTGGATCTGCCTGGAACGCGGCCCAATTTTTTCGGGCGTCCTCACGGCTCGGGTGCTCCAGAATGTAGACAAAGAGGTTCTGCGAATACGGCGCATCTTCTGGAACCCAATAACCAATGCTCTTCATGTTGTGTCGCTTGAAAATAGCGTCAGTATGATCGCCAAAGCGAGATTTAAGAGCTTCCATTTTGCCCTGGTTAACGTGATACAAGCGCAGTTCGTAGACGTGATCGGATGGGTTCGATCTGACAATGTTACTGAAACCCAGCGTCACTACCGCGCCGCCAATAAACGATAGAAGATACGAAAGCTTCACACCGCTCAACTTTGCTGCTGCAACCTTCAATGTTGCTATTGCAATGCTTCCCGTTTCCATGATGGTCTCCAATCTATTCCTTAGTTAAGCGTTTTCCTGGTCCGTTTGGCTTTGCCTCAAAAGTAGTTCTGGCGGTAGAGAAAGGGCTTGCCCCCTGGTGTGCGGCGGCTCCAGTCTTTTTTTTGGCAGATGCTCCTGCAAGTTACGACGCCCTTAGTCACTTGAAATGGATCCTGGCTTCCACGCAGCACGAATTCGTCCCACACCCAGAGTTAGCACCGAAGCGGCAAGAAACAGCGCGCCGAGATAAGCCAGATTCATCAAACTGTTCGGCTCTCTTGCGCCCGGGGACGCGACTGAGAGAAAAAAAGCTGCTGGAATTAGAATCGCCGCTATTGGCGCGCCGACTCGGGCGATCCATTTCCAGAATGGCGAGAGCGCGGTCTCATCAACGTAACGAAGCATCACCAGTGACAAGACAAGATACACACCTGCGTGTGCGTGACCGGCACGCCACAGATCATGACGCAGTGGATTTTCGGCATACCCCGGCACGCCGCGCGTCAGAAAGCGAAGCAACGACAAGCCGCCGTACATCACACTCGGAAGCGT
>JBKPAL010000059.1:0-8990 GCA_046726395.1 Acidobacteriota bacterium | reverse complement strand
AGCAGCAATACCATCTGAAAATCGAACAGTCTCAGTGTATTCGGCAGATCCCTCACCCAATCGATATCCGCAATTACGACAGAAGCGCAATTCGCTCGGCATCGGAGTATGGCAATTCAAACAGGTGGTGAGCTTCTGATCCGGCTGTGGCGTTGAGGAGGTTGCTGTATTGTGTGACATGACAATCTACCAATGTCTGGGTGGAAAATTTCGGGCGCACCAAACTACGTCAACGAAAATATACGCCAAATTCAGCTTTATGGTTGCATGCAGTAGGGGGCGTCTCTCCGTGGGGCGCCCTGTAGTTCTGTGCGCCTCCCATTCCAACGTGGGTTATTCCATCACTGCGTGGATAATCCTATTGTTGTTGAGCTAGACAGGAAAGTGGGCGTGCATGAAGTGCCGTCCCAACAATTTCGCACCAATGGACTTCTGCAGCACTACAGTGCAATATCTCTGGAAATTTCAAAACAGTCTGGAGATCTGAGTGGAGATAACGAAGGCACTGGCCGCCCTACAACCGCTTTACGGTAAAGGAAACATTGAGATTGTTACGGTGGATGGCAAACGAGTTCGCGGCACTGTCCGCAGCCTGAAAACTACACAGGCGCTGACTACGCCGAGTGTGAAGATTGAATGCCCAAACGGCGAGATCATTAAAATACCTTTTCCGGCCATCGCAGAAATCAAAGACCACAATTCCGAAACCGAGTAAATCTACTTCCGCCAAGCCACGCTTACTAAAATGCATCTTCTGAAGCGTCCGACTGCTCAAGTGCATTCACAATCTGCCGCGCTTCGTCAGAACCAAATTCGTTAGCCTGTTTACGCAATGCTTCGCGAGCAATATCGGAATCTACCGGATCACTCAGCAGCGTAACTAACATTCCTATTGGAAACTGCGCCAACGCCTCATTAGCGAGAGCTCGCACTACCTGATTCGAAGAACGATTCAATTCGCAAACTTCACTCGGCGCAAATCTCGACAGCACATCAGCCAACGCGTCGATACGGGCATAGTCTCTGAGAACTTCGGCCCGCCTTACCAGCTGCGCAAACACCTCGGCAGATTGAGTTTTCTCCTGCAGCACTGCAGCACAAGTGTTGGCGATATGTCGCAGCTGACTATCAGTGGTGGTGCTTCCGGCAACTTCACGTTCGGCGGCTTGCTCGTCCAAAGCAGACAACAGGCGGCTCAATTCGAGATCGGCTCGTGCGTCGTACGGAACATTGCGTGTCGCGCTGGCTGGTCCGGTTGATAGTTCGAGGGCTCGTTCAACCAAACCCCGGGTCGCTGGTCTAAGTTCAGACCAGATGCTTGCAACGCGACCACCAAATTCTTCAATCATCAAAGACAATATCGATTCTCCTGAGAATCCTTAAAATCGAACGGCGTAATATACGCGATGACTATTCGAAAGCCTAACTGGCGGTTGGAAGTGGGGAAAGAATTAGGGAGTGGTAACTGGCTGACTGATCGATTGGCTGTCAGCGTCTGCAATTTCATGGAGTCGCTGAACCACTTGATCGATTAGCCAATTTGGAGTTGAAGCTCCGGCAGTAACACCTACACGTTTCACACCTGCCAGATCATCTGGTTTGATTTCAGCGGGAGTCTCAATCAAAAAGCTACGTTCACATTGTTCCTGGCAAACAGCCAAGAGCTTTACGCTGTTTGACGAGTGACGTCCGCCAATCACATAAAACGCGTCTACCTCTCCGGCAAGAGCACGAGCTGCGTCTTGTCGGTCTCTTGTTGCTGAACAGATTGTATTGATGACTTCCGGTTCAGAGTCAGCCTTGGACCGTACTGCCTTAGCAACATCGAGGAAGGTTTTCAACTTAATCGTCGTTTGTGAAACGACTATGGGCCTACGCAGCATCGGTAAGGAAGCAACCTCATCAGCGTCGCGGACCACATACGTATTATCGGGGGCGTAACCGACTACACCGATCATCTCCGGATGGTCCGGGTTTCCTGCTACTACAACGTCGCGGCCCTGCCGGGCAGCGCGCTCTGCTAAATGCTGAACTCTGGTAACGAATGGACACGTAGCGTCGATAACTTTCGCTGCACGTTGCTCGAGTTCGCGCTGTACTTTTGGAGTGACTCCATGAGCGCGGATCACCGCGATAGTATCGCTTCCGGCTTCCTCGGGTGAGTCGATCGTTGAAACGCCCAAACCGCCAAGCCGCTCCATCTCCTGCGCATTGTGGATGAGTGGACCAAGCGAGCGAATTGGCCGGACGCCTTCTTCAACTGCGTCCTCAACCATCTCGACTGCGCGCTCAACGCCAAAACAAAATCCGAACTCTTCAGCGAGTAAGACTTCCATGAGATTCCTCTGACGATCAGTTTACCGGTTCAGTGTCGCCGGTGGACTGGTCAGTGCTGCACGCTCGCTTCCATTCCTCTCGCAATTTATCGCCACCCGCGACTCGCGCGTCGATCCACTCAATATCTTTGTCGATCAACTCACGCACGTTGCGCAAAAAGGACTTCTTAAATTCCCCGAGACTGTGTGCCATGTCGCTCGGCAGAATTGCGTAGGACGCGTCGCCCAGGTACCTCAACGCCTCGCAAACCGCGGCTGCGGTAGACTGGACTGGATCCCGATTTTCAGTGGTCTCTGCCATTACTAACCTCCACCAGCACCGGCTTAAACCAAGTGCCGGCAAACTCATTCTAACATCAAGCCTTTACGACCGCACGGGACTCCTCGTTTCACCTTTTCTGGGCTACTAACAGCAATTTCAGGAAATGCCAGCCACTTTAGCCACAACGGGCCACATCTGGTCTGCCCAGACTTCATAGCCGGCGTCGGAAGGGTGGAACCCGTCTCGCGAGAAGTACTCAGGGTGCGAAGGCAGCAAGTTATGCGTGGTCGTGTACGCATCGACGACGATCAAGCCATGACGTGTTGCTGTGTCAGCAATCCGCGCGTTGTAGAGCGTGATCACTCTCGCGATCTCTTGACGCATTACCAGGGGAACGGTAGGCGCAGTGGAAATGTCCGGAATGTTTGTTATGACAAGAGGCGCATTCGTTTCCGTAGCAAGTCGAGAAACAATCTGCTCAAAGTTCCTGCCAAACTGATCGGGCGAAAAACCGTGACCGATGTCATTGATACCGATGCCGAGAGTTAACAAGGTAGGTTTTGCTGCAATGGCCCGATCGAGTTGTCCGTCTAAAACATTTTCTGTCGTCGCGCCACTGGCACAGAGATTCATCAACTTTGAAGCCGGTCGTGCGGACTGTATGCGTTTGAACAGTCGGGCCACGTAACCGCCATGTGTGGCTCCCACACCAACCCCCGTTGAATCGCCCAATGCTACATAGTTCACTGGGCCCGTTGATTTGGCTTGCATGCGGTTGATGTTAGCAGGCTGAGATTCGTCAACTACATTCGAGTGAGGACTATTGCAGGCAAGAAGTAAGGTGAAGAACAAAAACGGAATTGTTCGAAGCGGTTGAAACTGGCAACAACACGAAAGAAAGCGATCCAAGTTCATCCCCTTGCTCGTAGCTTACTGGGAGTGCGGGCGTCCTCGCCCGCATCCTCACACTATCCAGCTTGAACACGAGCAGAAGATGCGGGCGAGGACGCCCGCGCTCCCAGAGTCCTACTGATCGCCTTCACTGGTCGATCGAGTACGAGCGGGCGGCGTTGCTCGTTCAGTGTTAAGCGAATCGAAATTCAATGCAGCGTTGAAAAGCAAGAAGAAGCTTCCCTGTGTTTGGTGTCGCCACATCGGATTTCCTGCAAACATCACCACGTGACCTCGACCCACCGGTACATCGACTACCGCCGGAGCGTTCGCCAATTCGCTCGCGCCAGCAAGCATGCCGCTGATCAATAGGTTCTTTTCGTCCGATGAAAATCGCAACACGACACGAGGGCGTTGTGCCGGCGGTACGTAGAACGCACCAAGTTGTAACCGTTGCTCTTCGGTTAGTTGTTCTTCGCCCGGTCGAGCAGGGGAGCGAGATGGTGCCGGCGAAGGCTGTGGCATAGCCTGAACAATATCTGGATCAGTCAGACTGCCGCGACCCGAAGCTCTTCCACTCGCAGCTCCACCTGGTCCACCTTCGCCTCCTCCACCACCGCCGAATCCACCAGTTCCAGTAGCTATCTGTAACAAGGGCGCTTGGTTGAAGTAGATAGGTACGGTTTCATCGTATCCGTACGCAATCGGACTCTTACGATCGCTGAACTGAGCATTGTAAACGGAGCCACGCGCCTGCAATTGTCGCGGCTCCTGAATCGTCACGCCGGATGTCAGACCATACTCGACTGGGATACGCGAGTTGTTTCCCACGACAACCAACAGACCTCCGTCCTGCACAAACTTCTGCAGATTACCCACGCCAACAAGACCCATTCCTCCGCGCATATCCTCGGTTTGGTCAGGAGACATGCCCATGTTGGGCGTCAGCTCGGACTGCTTCCAGGGAATCGGATCACCGCGCATTGGTATGCCATTCACAATTGATTGAGCAGAGCCATTCAAAGGTGGAAAGACGATCACGTCAAACTTTTCGCGTAGATTGGCTGTATTGCGAACGACCTGATCAGAGACGTAGTCATAAGGAATTTTAAGTCGATCGAACTCGATACGGTACCAGCCTTCGTTCTGCGTGTTCGTCCACGTATGCAAAATCGCAATTCGAGGAACAGCAAGCGGATGTGACTTCACGTCTGGTAGTTTCTCGACCGCGACAGCAGTCAAGCCCAGCTCAGTGACTACTGCTGAGAGCCGATCTCGTAAGTCATTTGGATTCCCTTCGCTTTTAATTAGAAAGGATCCGGCATTGAACTGCTGATCGTTTACTTTGAAACTGTCCTCTGCGGTGTCAATCTTCACATCACGCAAACGAAACCGAAGGGTCGCGAGAGTGTTATCGGTGTTGTGATTTATGACGTAACCAGTGGCTGTATTAGGTCCGATTAATTTTCCGACCACGCGTGCATCGGCAGTCAGCAGCGTCATCGGTGCTTGCAGCACAGCCTTGTCAGTAACGCGGATCGTCTTCACATTTCGCAACGCACCCATAGTCCAACCGGTATCATCGTAAGGACGAGGGTCATTGACGTTGTAGTACTGCGTGTCCAGCAGCATATCTGCCATTCGCGAATACGGCTGGTCCATTCTCACTATGTATGAGCCTGCTGGGAACTTCTGATCCTTTATCGCGATCTCCTTATCTGCCGTCTGTACCTCTACGCCCATTAACCGTAGCAAGTTGATCATGTCCGCGGCTTCTACCACGCGCGACTGATTGGCTGGTACTACATAAGCCGCCGGCCCCTCGTTATTGGCTTTCGAGATGGCCCGCTTGCTCTTGATATAAAAATTCTGAAGGAAGCGATCTTTGTTGTTAGCGACAAAGTTCATGGCTAAGAGTATTGCCGACTGTTGCATGTTCACGTTGTTTCGTATCGACCATTTGACACGCGGCATCGGTGGATTTGGTCGATACCAGTCACGCTGAGACTGTTGTGTGACCGTGCGGTCGATTGTGTCAGCGCCGCCATTTCCAAACGTTTCATAGAAGCGGCCAATCGCGTTGTGGCCATTCGCTACATAGAACATGTAGTTCGGAGCCCATCCGTCATAAAAGCCGTGTGTCCAAACTCCGGGCACACCACGTTTAGTCATCTCCTCTATCTCGTGATAGGCGAGCAACTGCCATTCGTCGATCGTGATCGGATCGAGCCAAGCGTTGTAAGGACCTGTTCCCGTGGACGTGTAAAGAAACGGCACTGATTCGTGCAGGTCGTGAAGAATCGTCGGGTGATACTCGAGAAACGTCTTCATCATGTTGCGCGTGAGCGCCAGGGCCATTCCCAACCCATCGCGGTTGTTATCGTGCGCGACATACTTGCCCCAGTAGATCAACGACGGCGCGTTCTTTCCCGGGTTCGCCTTTCGGTAGTTGTACACGTCTACCATTCGGTCCCGCCCATCCACTTCAAGTACAGGTGTAATCAAGACGATCACGTTTCGTCTAATCGCCTGGATAAACGGACTCTCTTCAACAGCGAGTCGATAAGCCATCTCCATCAGCATTTCGGGTGAACCAGTTTCCGGCGAGTGAATCGAACCGGAAGCCCAGTAGAAAACCTTGCCTTCGCCAATCAACGCCTGCGCTTCTGCTTCAGTTACTTTTCTTGGGTCAGCAAGTTTTGCAGTGATCTCTTTGTACCGATCGAGCTTTGCCAACGAACCTTCGTCACCGACGACAATGAGCAGCTGCTCCTTCCCATCTTCAGATTTTTCCGGCGCACTGAAAACTCTGACTCGCGGCGAAGCTTTGGCGAGTTCTCGGTAGTAGCGATACAAATCCTTCGTATAGGTGAGCTTATTCGGTGTGCCCACAACGTATCCAAGAACTTTGTCCGGAGAGGGCACCTTTGCCGATATCGGCAGGTGGTCTACTAGTTCTGTCATAAAGTAAGGCTCGGTCGTGAACTCTTTGATTTTCTTGGTGTAGTCGTTGTCAGCGACTGCCGACCGATTACCTGCGGCCGAATCATTTTTAGCCTGCGCATTTTGTGCTTCAGCTTTCGTCTGCCCGATCACCGTGTGACCAAGGCAAACAACACCGAAGACCAGTGTCAGCGAAAACACAAAGCTATGCTTTACAAAAAGCACGAGACTTCTTGACGACATGACGGAACTCCATTTCGAATGTGATTGAATTTCAACGGGCGTGCTCAGGCATCTTACGAGGGTCGCCAAGTATCAGTAAAGCGTTGATGAATAAGCTCCACTTGTAACTGCGGCCTACAAATTGTAAATAACTGGCAAAGGTGTACAGACAATGGCCAATCCAAATCGAATCTTGCTGCAAACTACTATTCCAGATAAAGAGGACGATTGGAACATCGGTAGGTTCTCTTTATTGCGCCAACATCTCATTTCTTTGACTGATGCGGAAGGAAATCGACTGCATGAGGTCACTGCTCGAAATCGGACAACGAACAACAGCGGAAACGATGAAGTGTTAAGTCGGTTGGATGAAACCGACTTCGATCAACTATGGATTTTCGCTGTCGACACAGGTGACGGACTCAGCACCGAAGACTGCGAGGGTATCAGCCGCTTCAGACAAAGAGGCGGAGGAATTATGGCAACGCGCGATCATCAGGATCTCGGATCGTCGCTCTGTACACTCGGCGGTGTCGGCCAGGCACATTTCTTCCACACCAAGCAACTTGAGCCCGATGAATCTCGCCATGTTGCGGACGATCGAGACACTCCTTCAATCTCGTGGCCCAATTATCATTCAGGCAGCAATGGTGATTATCAAAAGATCACTCCAGTTACGCCCGTACACGAACTCTTGCGTAGTCCGAAGTCAGCTTCCGGTTTCATTGAATACTTTCCAGCACACCCGCACGAAGGTGCAGTGGGAGTGCCCGAGGGAGAGGCTAGCGCGCGAGTGCTCGCGACAGGTACCAGTCTGGTGACATCGCGACCTTTCAACCTGATCGTCGCGTTTGAGCGAAGCACTGATCGTCATGGCAATGCGCTGGGCCGAGCTGTTGCTGAGTCGAGCTTTCACCACTTTGTCGACTACAACTGGAACACGGATTTGGGTTGTCCAAGTTTTCTGTTGGAGCCTCCCGGTGATCAGATCAAGCGTCAGCCCGAGAAGCTCGCAGACATAAAGGCCTACGTCGCAAACCTCGCGCGTTGGCTGAGTGGTTGATCTCAGCTGCGCGTGCTGAGGTTTTTAAGAGGTGAGCAACCGCTACGTCAATACTCTGCAAAGTTGTCGTCTGGATAACAGTAGAGCCAGCGCTCGCCCGGTTCAGCTGAGGCAATTACCGGATGGCCGGTGGCTCGTGAGTGTCTCGTCGCGTGTTTGTTAGGCGATGTGTCGCAACACCTGGTTCCGCCGCACCGCTGACAAGTGCGAAGATGGACCCACGTCGAGCCAATCTTCACGCAATCTTCACACTCGCGAACCTTCGGCCCCTTTACCTCATCGATAGCCTCGAGGTGGGCGCACATTTCCATGTTTTGAGACATATTGATTATTCCTCCTCGTATTACTTCCGTAACTTTGGAAGGCACGAGGTTTTTCTATCCAACTCAGTAAAAAAGAGCGACATGCAATCCAAGAACGAAGTAGAATAGCGTCCATTCAATAGCTGTTTTCCATTAACCGAGATTAGCCTATTACGTTTCACGTTGTTACGCCGGTGGTGTCACATGGATCTCGCAAGACACTATCAACCCGAAGGATGGAAGGATGCGAGCGTAAACGACTGCTTCACTGCCGCGCATAGATCACGTGAAACTCCGAATGTCCAGGATCAGAGTGCAGTCCTGGACTTACTAGGCCAAATTAACTACAGGATTCTAAGCGGGAATCGTGTTTATCTTGAGGTTGGAGGGGTTGTTTATAAGGCTCTCTACGGTGGTTATTGGCGCAGCGTCTTCACGGGCATCGAACATTACTTAATACGGTGTCAGCAAATTTCCGGATCGATCTGGAACGATGAGACTCCGGAAGTGGTGGATCTCCCGATCGTTTATTCGCGGGAGGGTTGGAGTGCACAGGGTCACTCGCTCTCCTTCGTCTTGTGCCGAGACTGAATCGGTCAGTTGCTATCTAGTCGCCACCGAGCTCCCACTGGAATCCGCAGCATCCGAACTAAACGTTCCTACCAGTCGTTTGCCACTCTGATCGATCTGCCAAACAATGCGGCCATTTGAACTTCTCTTCGCCCCTTCTTCAGTGAAGGTTGCTGTGGCCGTGTTGCCTGTGATCGACCCTTTAAGATGAATTGCTGTACGAGCAGTTACGGCCAATTGCTTACCGTTCTCCAATATCTTCTCACCCTGCGCGAAGAATTCATTTCCGGTTTGGCTGATCAGAACTCTATAGCCAAGACGAAGATTCTGATAAGCCGGAAACGAGGTTTGCTCAACTACGTTCGCGACGTTCCACTGTCCATTAAGGTTAGCCACCGTTG
>JBKPAL010000058.1:0-16317 GCA_046726395.1 Acidobacteriota bacterium | reverse complement strand
AGCTTGGAAGTACTTCATCTGTGCTGATCTTCGTACTGCATGGCGCCGACGACGTTGCCTTCAGTGTCTTCAAAGAAAATGAGAGTGCCAACTGTCGGAATGTGAAACTTTGGCATGACTATCTTGCCTCCGTTACTCTCGATCGCAGCAATGGTCTCATCTATCGCTGTAACACCAATCGTGCACTCGAAACCATACATCGGCTTACCCGCTACTACTTCACGGCGGCCCTGCAGCGCTCCTTGTACTCCGGGATCTTCGTCGGTGCCGGTTTTGATGAGAAAGAAACCAGGTGGTCCCCACGGTGTGAACTTCCAACCCATCACAGATTCGTAGAAACGTCGGGCGCGCTCGACATCGTGGCCATGAACAGCGAAGTGCTTGAGATTGTTGGGCATGATGACCTTCTTTATTCGCACACTCAGAGATTAAACAGACATGAAGGGTCGTTTCCGAAGAGTAATAGAACGATGGAGCTACAGTTATAACTCCAACCCAGAACATAAGCGACTTTCTTCCAATGCTTACCTTTGCCGGCATCCGCTCTTTGGAGTGCGGCGGCAAGCGCAGCGCGACGCCGCTTTGGATTTCGCCGTGGTATCTCGAGCTTCAAAATGAAACTACGAAATCACCGCGCCCCATTCCAAAAGCGGCGTTGCGCTGCACTTGCCGCCGCACTCCAAAGGCCCAATTGCTGCTTTTTAATTCTGCGTAATCTGTGTAATCTGTGGATGTCATGAGTACTGATCGCGCAAGACCAAAAGAGCCAGATGTGTACGAACGACTTTGTCGCGCCCGCAGCTTTATTGACCTCTGCTACGACTTGCCACTCAACCTCGATCAGATTTCAAGTCAGGCTTGCTTCTCTCGCTATCACTTTCTGAGATTATTTCGGGAAACATTTGCGAAAACGCCCCACCAGTATCTAGTCGAACGTCGCATCGAGAAGGCGAAGGAACTTCTGAGCTCCAACGACCTGCGTGTCACTGATATTTGCTTCGAAGTGGGATTCCAAAGCCTCGGATCCTTCAGCAGTCTTTTTCATAAATACGTGGGCCATGCGCCGGTAATTTACCGTGAAAAGATGCGTGCCTCAGAGCTAGCGAAGCGTAAGGTGCCCGGCTGTTTCCTGATAATGCACAAACTCGAGCCTGCGACGTCCTTGTCCTGAAACCGTCCTTTAGCAATTCTCAAGAAGTGCTTCCTCGCGTAATCCGTTATGCTCTTCCGACAACCTTGCGGAGGAGGAATGAACATGATTCGCAGAATGTCCCACGCTACGATTCTGGTGAAGGACCAGAACGAGGCGCTCGGTTTCTACAGAGATAAGTTGGGTTTTCAAGTCCATACAGACGCGATGGTCGGTGAAGACTTTCGTTGGCTGACTCTGAACACGCCGGATCAACCGAACTTCGAAATCGTTTTGATGGAGCCAAAGCCGGGCATGCTTATGGACGAGGCCACTGCTAAGCAAGTGCGTGAGCTGATGCAGAAAGGTGTGTTCGGCGCTGGCGTCTTCAACACGGATGATTGTCGTAAGACCTATGAAGAGTTGAAGTCGAAAGGTGTTGAGTTCCTTTCGGAGCCCGCAGAGAGACCGTATGGCATCGAGGCTGTTTTCAAAGACAATTCTGGAAATTGGTTTAGTCTGACGCAACCCACCGAAGGTGAGTAGTTCGAAAGATCCAAAGCGATCCACTAATTCACGCTAACTAACACGAAAAGTTTAGTGTGGTTAGCGTGATTTCGTGGATCGTACTTCTTTAAGTAGGATACCCTCATCAACCGAAACTGAGGTCTTGGTCCCATGTCGAGAATCAAGTGGACTGATCGTCAATTCGATTTCAACTTTCCAGTTGAGCTGTATCCAGAAATGATTGAGCGTGTTCGTGGCACGCCGGCGCGTCTGGAAGATTTGCTTCGAACGGTGCCAGCTGAACTGCGCACTCGTCAGCAAGATGGTCGCTGGTCTATGCAGGAGAATGCCGGTCATCTGCTGGATCTCGAGTCGTTGTTCAGTCAGCGGCTGGACGAGTATCTGGCAGGTTCGACTGAGTTACACGCTGCGGACATGTCGAACCGCAAGACTTACGAAGCAAACCATAACGACGTGAAACTCGATGTAATCTTGAATAACTTTCGTGAACAACGGCGGCGCATCACGAGCCGCTTGGATCAGCTCGACCCAGAGATATTTGGCCGAATTGCATTACATCCGCGACTGAAAGTGCAGATGAGGTTGGTCGACATGCTCTACTTTCAAGCCGAGCATGATGATTATCACCTGGCTCGGATTAGCGAGTTGAAGAAAGTGATGACTAATGAGTGATGAGTAATGAGGGATGAGTAGTTAGCGAATGTTTGGAGCCAAGCAACTACTTGCCAGAACTTAGAGAGTCCCTTCTCGTTCACACCGGGCTTCAGCCCGGTGATTAGTTGCAGTTAAATAGCGGCGAACCGTTTCAACGGTTTTTGTTTTCCCGCCACGAGCATGAAATACACAAAACGCCTCGTCCACTGGCCGATTGGATAAACCGTTGAAACGGTTCTTTACATTTTCGCGTTTTCGATCACCGGGCTGAAGCCCGGTGAGAATGAGAAATAGGATTTCGAGCGCGGTCATTTCGGTAAACAATAGTCCAAGGAGTTTAATGCGACACCAAACATATTTGCCCGCACTGATCTTCATCTGTCTTATGTCATCCACTACCAGCGCACAACAGTCACTCGATGCACTCATCGCTCGAGAAATAGCTTCATTAGTCGAAACGTATAAAGCCTTGCACTCTGCTCCTGAGCTTTCCCATCGCGAAGAGAAGACGTCAGCCTTCTTTGCCAGCCAGTTGAAAGCGTTTGGTTACACGGTTACTGAAGGAGTCGGCAAATTTGAGAATCCGCGCTGGACTGGTCACGGTGTCGTGGGCGTGATGAAGAACGGTGCAGGACCAACGATCCTATTGCGAACGGACCTCGACGCTCTGCCAGTGGAGGAAAAAACTGGGCTGCCTTATGCCAGCAAGGTAAAAACGAAGAACGATGCCGGACAGGAAGTCGGTGTGATGCATGCTTGCGGTCACGACATACACATCACGAGCATGCTCGGCGCGGCAAAGATGCTGGTCGAACTGAAGGATCAATGGCGCGGAACGCTCGTGATTCTTGGTCAACCCGCAGAGGAGACCATTGACGGAGCGAGAGCCGTAGTGCGAGACGATTTCTACACGAGATTTCCGAAACCTGACGCAGCGATCGCGCTTCACGACAGCGTCGATTACCCCGCGGGAACGGTTGCGTACGTGCCCGGTTATGCGCTCGCGAGTTCAACGAATATCGATGTGAAAATCCGAGGAGTCGGTGGACACGGCTCACGACCTGAGGCGACGAAGGATCCGGTCGTTCTCGCCGCGCAATTTATTCTGGCGCTGCAAACCGTGGTGAGTCGCGAAACCTCGCCGCTCGATCCCGCGGTGGTCAGTGTTGGATCGATTCATGGAGGCACGCGTTACAACATCATTCCTGATGACATCGACTTGCAACTGACCGTCAGAACATACAAAGACGAAGTAAGAACGAAGGTCCTGACCTCTATCGAACGAATTGCAAAGGGTGTCGCGCTTGCAGCAGGCATTCCTGAAGAACGTGCACCAATCGTTAAAGTCAGCGATACAGAAATCACGACTGCGACTTATAACGACCCAGAACTGACGGCGAAGATTGCAGGCGCATTTACCAAAGCGTTTGGTGAGGCAAGAGTGAGCAAGGGAAACCCAATCATGGGTAGCGAAGATTTTGGATACCTTGGCAAAGGACAGTTTCCTTCGACTATGTTTTGGCTTGGCGCAACTGATCCGGCTAAGTTGGAGGAGAGCAGGAAAACTGGAACGCCAGTGCCGGGTTTGCATTCATCGCTGTTCGCTCCTCTGCCCGAACCGACGCTGCGCACCGGTGTAAAGGCATTGACGGTTGCGGTGCTCGAGGTGATGAAGAAGTAAACAAGAAGGGGTGAAAGAACATGTTGCACATTCTCGATGGCGCATCATCGGCAGACACGCTCTCGAAGACTGATGTACCGGGAGAAATTTTTGCCTGGCGAGAGGCGCTGATCTCTGGACCAACTCCGGCGGGGCTCAACGAGGATGAGTGGATTGCAATCAGGAGCGAATATCTGTCGCAGCACTATAGAGTCGATTCGGAAAGGTGCAAAAGTGATCTTGAAGAGCAGTCGCAAACACTCGCGAGTTATCCCGAGCACGATGAGGTAGTGCTCTGGTTTGAGCACGATCTTTTTTGCCAGACGAACTTGCTCTATCTACTTAACTGGTTTTCACATCAACAACTCGGAAGTACCAAGCTGAGTCTCATCTGTATAGGCGAGTTCGCGGGTATTGATGACTTTCGCGGGCTCGGTCAATTAAACGCTAACCAGCTGGCATCGTTGTTTGCCCATCGACATGAGATCACCACAAGAGAACTCGAATTGGGTCACGAAGCATGGGATGCGTACTGTTCACCAGACCCAAGTTCCTTGCTGCAACTATTGAAGAAAGATCTCTCCGCACTACCTTTTCTTAAGAGAGCACTTGAATCGCATTTGGCGCGTTTTCCATCCACTGGAAATGGTCTGGGTCAAATTGAAAATGCTGGTCTACGACTGATTGCTGACGGTTACGAAAGGTTTGGCGATCTTTTTCGGCGTTTTACGTCTGAGCAGCGTGTCTATGGGTTAGGTGACTTTCAGCTATGGTTGGACCTAAGAGCGTTAAGCGAAGCACGAAAGCCATTGTTGCATGTTACGAATGGCGCAGCTGCATCAGCGGGACTTTTGTCAGAACACATTATTAAGACTGCTTTCGACATCACTGCGACTGGCGAAAGTGTATTGCGGAACGAAGCCGATTTTGTGGAAATGAATGGAGTGGATCGTTGGCTCGGTGGCGTTCATTTGTCAGCTGCCAACATTTGGCGATGGGACGAAACAAAGCGCGTATTGGTGCAGTAGTTCTGCTGGATTTAGTCAAAGGCGTTTAGGCGTTTGGGCTTGCCCATTGGACTTGAGGAAGCGGCTCCGCCCTTCCGTTCAAGCGGCGTGACAAGAGTTTGGGCTCCGCCCTTCAATGCCACTACAAGTTTAAAGGGCACCGCCCAATAAACTTTCCAGCGGCCCTTCGACGGAAGGGCAGAGCCGCTTCCTCAAGTCCAAGGGCAAGCCCAGCTCCAAATCGAGCTTTAGCGTTGGGATACAGAAGAAGGCGAGTTTTTTCAGCGGCCGCAAATCAACATTCGAGCAGCGACTCTTCAGCCTTAGTCTGAGGGCACGTCATGAATTTGGCCTCGATCATTGAGAATCTTGATCGGAAGATACTCAATGATCCGTCGCTCGATTCATCGCGGTTTGCCCAATTAATCCAGTTACAACGAGAGCTTGGTTTACTTCACGGCCAACGCCCTACCTGTCCTTTCCTGCGCCCACACATAATTGACCACAAACAGTATTCGACGATCGCCGAAGCGGCTGAGGTGATAGCACTCGCTATTGAAAAGATGGTCGCAAGTGCACTTACGGATGAAGCTTTAGCAATCAAGCTTGGTTTGACTGAAGCTGAACTAAAGCTGGCGCGTGTGGATCCCGGCTACTCTCCACTCTGTGTCACCAGCAGACTCGATGCTTACTTGTCAGAATCAGGTTTTCAGTTCCTGGAATACAACGCCGAGAGTCCGGCAGGCGTTGGTGACCAGATGCAACTCGAAAAACTTCTGCTGCCCTTGGACCACAATCAAAGCTTACTCAGCGAGTATCGGTGTTGGAAACCTGAACCACACCGCGAACTGTTGCTGGCTTTAATGGACGCCTACCGCGAGTGGGGTGGGGAAGAGGAGCGTCCGAATATTGCTATCGTAGATTGGCAGGGAGTCGCTACCGAAAGTGAGTTTCACGTACTCCAACAATACTTCGAATCATGTGGCCACAAGACCACGATCGCAGATCCGCGATCTCTCCGCCGTCGTGACGATGCGTTGTGGGCCAATGATTTTAGAGTTGATATCGTCTACAAGCGCGTCATTATTCATGAGTTTCTGGAGCGTCTTGGGCAGAGTCATCCGCTGGCAACGGCGTACGCAGAAGGCGAGGTTTGTATGGCGAACTCTTTCCGATCGAAGGTGGCCCATAAGAAAGCCGGCTTCGCCATACTTAGTGACCCGGCGTATTCGTATTTGTTCTCCGAACTTCAGCTCGACGTTATAAGCAGGCACATACCCTGGACTCGTATCTTTGAGCGAGGTCGTACACTGTTTGAATCAACGGAGTATGATCTTTTGTCGCTGGCTCGAGCCGAACGAGAACGAATGGTACTGAAGCCGAATGACGATTACGGTGGGCATGGAGTATTCATTGGATGGTTAATGGACCAAAGAGAATGGGAACAGGCGATAATGCTGGCGCTCGAACGTCCTTATGTGATTCAGGAACGAGTGCCGGTAAAGAAGATTTCAATACCTTTGTTTACCGATCGGGTATCGCGCGAAGAGATGTACGTAGACTTCAATCCGTTTCTGTTTGCGAACAAGGTAGAAGGGGCGTTAGTCAGGCTTTCGTCTTCGGCGTTGTTGAATGTCACTTCGGGCGGAGGCCAAACGGCCTTGCTGGTATTGGAAGGGGGGCGTTAATAATTTTTCTCTGTGTGTTCTCTGTGACTCTGTGTCTCAGTGGTTGGCTTATGCTAAATAACTCTCAAGCAAAAAGCTTTGCCTTAAACTCCACTCGTGGCTAGTTTCGGCTTGCCGCCGGGTGTGAGGCTCGTTTGGTAACGGCTTGCCGCCCGGTGTGAGGCGCTGGCTTGCCGCGCCGTAAGTAGGAGTGGTCGAATGGGCTGTGCCCTGGTTGGGCCTCTGGCCCAATTGCAATTAAATTTCTCTCGCGAGCTAGGTAGGGCAGAGCCCGAACCAGGGGCACAGCCCAAAGTTAAATCGAGCGACTTATGGCGCGGCAAGCCGGCGCCTCACACCAGACGGCAAGCCGTTACGAAGCAGCCGTTACGAAGCACCACCCGACGGCGACGCCGAAGCGGAGCTATCGAGTTATGATTTAGGCAAAGCGGAACAGAAGCTCAGAGACCCAGAGTTATTCTTCAATCGATCATGAGCCATGGATATTGAAACCGTTAGAGCGTATTGCTTATCGCTACCACACGTAACTGAAGACATTCAGTGGAAGAAGGATCTGCTCTTTCGCATAGGCAACAAGATGTTTGCAGTCGTGTCGTTGGACGCAGATTCGGATCATTGCATGTCTCTTAAGTGCACGCCTGAGAAATTCGCAGAGCTAACTGAAAGACCCGGGGTCGCGCCTGCACCTTACGTGGCCCGTTACCATTGGGTCGCACTCGAACGCTTTGATTCTCTTCCGGCTAAGGAGCTGAAGCCTTTGCTGAAGAACGCTTACGAATTAGTTCGGGATAAGCTTCCTGCAAAGATCAAAAAGCAGCTAACGGATTGACGATTGGCAGTGGACGAAAAGACAAAACCCAACCCCGGGCAGAAGCTGGTGAAAGAATTGGAAGTCGCTAGGCCCACCACTCAAGGTACGGGAATTCGCAGGTCGGGAAGGGGCCGTCGATCAATGAATGAATCAACCTTGAGAAGCGCAGTTGGGAAGGGGGCAGTCGGCAGATTCAACTATCGCTAGATTCAACGCGCCCCCGCTCAATATTGAATGCCAATCTCTATCACTTGTAGCTATGCCTGACATTCCTTGTGTAATTGATTAATTCAATGTTGAAGCTTACGAAACTCGAGCGGGGGCGCCTTGAATGTAGCGTCAGTTGAATCTAACGACTGCCCCCTTCCCAACTGTGCTTCTCCAGGTTGATCCATTCATTGATCGACGGCCCTTCCCGACCTGCGAATTCCCGTACCTTGAATGGACCACTGACTACTGACTACTGACCAGGCCAATCGTCAATCGTCAATCGACAATCGGCAATTTTCCCGGGCAACCGTAGGTCCGCCCTCCTGATTCCAAGCATCATCCTCCCCGCTCCACTCAACTCACGCATTTTTGGAGGTCCCGATGAGAGCCAAACTTTCAGGCTTACTTCCCCTCTTCCTTCTCGCTTTCTTCAGCCAAACAGCTTTCGGTACGAACAATGATGTGCTCGTCCGTGACGCACTTTCCACAAAACCTTCGGTCTCAGCACCTGCAGTTGCTGAATTGCGGTCCATGGGCGCAGCCGGAATGCAGGCTCTGGTCCAGGCCAATCTGGCTGAGATCAAACGCCATATAGAAGATCCGACACATGCTGAGGATGCGGATGCGGAGTGGCTTCGCTTAACCGCAGCGCTCGATGCTGTCAGTCAACAGAAAGACAGTTACCTTTCGCAGCTTTATTGGTACACCGACCTTGATGCGGCAAAGAACGCCGCACGTCAGTCAGGCAAACCGATCCTCTCGCTACGTTTGCTCGGCAACCTGACTGATGAGCTGAGTTGTGCGAACAGCAGGTTCTTCCGCTCGACGCTGTATGCGAATCAGTACGTGGCAACGAATCTTCGCGACCGGTTCATCCTGCACTGGCAGTCAGTACGAGCAGTGCCGCGAATCACGATCGACTTTGGCGATGGTCGCAAACTCGAACGAACGATCACGGGTAACAGTATTCACTACGTACTCGATGCTGACGGTTATCCAATCGATGGTTTACCCGGCTTGTATGGTCCAGCCGCATTCCTGAGCCGGCTTGCTGATGCTGAACAGACATTCAGGCAAGTCAGGGGAAAAGAGGACTTAGTGCGAAAGCAGCTCTTGGCCCAGTACCACCGGAATCGCATCACGGAAACTTCTCTTGAATGGTTCAAAGACACGGCCAAAATCGGGGGCAAGATTCCGGAGGGTATGTCGCTCAGGCAGACTGATGCAGGCGAAGCGCTAAGCATTGCGCCATTGGCCATCACCAAGATGATTACGGAGGCAACAACGCTGAGAGCCATGACGACTGCTCCTGAATCCTTAGGGCGCGTTACTGATGAAGCAGGATGGAACAAACTTGCGGCGCTTCATGCCGAGAACGCGCGGTTGGATGCGGCAACCTATGGGTTGATCAAGGAACAGACTCGCACGTTGTTCGAGAACGCAAAGTCTTCTGTGAATCCGGATGTGATGTTTCAAAACCTCATCCAGAAGTTAGAGCGAAGTATTGCGTTAGATACAGTGCGAAATGAGTACCTGCTGCACACAAAACTGCATGCGTGGTTGGCGGGAATACGTGGAGTCGAGAACGTTGATGTCTTGAATGAGAGGGTCTATGCGGAGTTGTTCATGACACCACGTTCTGATCCCTGGTTCGGCCTGCTTTCACCAGAGACTTACACGGGCTTGGATAATGGAGGCGTGGTTAGTAAGAATAATTAAGCCGCGGATTAACGCGGATAACACGGATCTGAAAAAGGCAGACAAATTTAAAATTTAAAAATTGAAATTTAAAATTTGTCAGGCCGTCATCTTCGAGATGATTGCATCGGCGAAGTCGGCCGTCTTTGCTGTGCCACCAATATCTCGCGTACGAACTTTTCCCTCCTCAAACACTTTCAATATGGCTCGCTCAATACGATCGGCAGCTTCACGTTCGTTGATGTAGCGCAACATCAGAATCGATGACTGCAGTAATGCAGTAGGATTGGCGATTCCCTGGCCCGCGATGTCAGGTGCTGAACCATGGACCGCCTCAAACACAGCACCCAGTTCTCCAATATTCGCACCCGGGACTAGTCCCAACCCTCCAACCAGGCCAGCACAGAGATCAGACACGATATCGCCGTAAAGGTTCTCGCACAGCATTATATCGAACTGTTCCGGTCGCATGACCAACTGCATGCACGCGTTATCGACGATCTTGTCGTCTGCTTCAATGTCCGGATATCCCTTTGCGACATTGTGGAAGCAATCAAGAAATAGGCCGTCAGACATCTTCATGATGTTCGCTTTGTGGACCGCTGTTATCTTCTTTCTTTTCTCGGCTCTTGCGTATTCAAAAGCGAACCGAGCGATGCGAGTCGAAGCCTTCTCAGTGATGATCTTCAAACTCTCGACCACGCCGGGCACTACTACGTGCTCGATACCTGAGTAGAGGCTTTCCGTATTTTCGCGAACCACGACGAGATCGAGTTCGGGATATCGGCAGGGAACATTCGGTAGAGCTCGAACGGGTCGCAAGTTTGCATAAAGATCCAGCGCCTTGCGCAAGCCTACGTTAACGGAAGTGAAACCCTTTCCAACCGGAGTGGTAATGGGACCCTTCAGAGCGACCTTATTCCGTTTTATCGAAGCGAGTAATTCTTCTGGCAGCGTGGTGCCGAACTTTTCCAGCGCTTGCGCACCTGCGAAAAAAGTTTCCCATTTGATATCGACTCCCGACGCTTCGACAATCCGCACTACGTTGGAAGCCACTTCGGGTCCGATGCCATCGCCCGGAATCAGTGTGATAGTATGTTTCATATTTAAAATGTCAGTGGTCGATCAGGTAAGCGTTCTTAGTCTCAAGAGCACTCCACTCGCTTAACTCTCCGGAAAGACAGAATAGAACTCCAACTGACAACTGACAACTGACCACGGACCAGGAGAATTTCTTTCACGTGATGGTCGGTTCGAATCCAGATGTCGTTATTGTCGGCGGCGGCGTTATTGGCCTGACCATCGCGCGCTCGCTCGCTCTGCGTGGCGTTAGAAATTTGATCGTCATAGAACGAGCGATGCTCGGCAAAGAAGCGACGACGGCAGCGGCCGGAATACTTGCGCCGCAGGCTGAAGCAGATGCCGCCGATGACTTTTTCTCATTAGCTTGCCGCAGCCGCGATATGTATCCCGATTTCGCTGATAAGCTGCGCGAGGAAACGGGAATAGATGTACAGCTTGATCGCACGGGCACGATTTATGTTGCGCTAAGCGAAGCGGATGATCACGAACTCGAGCGCCGGTACAAGTGGCAAACCCGCGCTGGTCTTGAGGTCCAAAAGCTCAGCGGTGACGAGACGCATCTATTTGAGCCCTGCATCTCGGAAGCTGCAACGTTGGCGCTTCGCTTTCCGAAAGATATCCAGATCGAAAATCGACGCTTGCTGGCAGCTCTGATCGAATCGAACCACCGTCTCGGCGTTGGTCTATGGATTGGGACAACCGTAAATCAAATCACAACTGATGGCGACAAGATCTCTGGCCTGCAAACGAGCCGTGGTCCTATCAGTACTCCTCTAGTCGTGCTCGCCGCTGGAGCCTGGACTTCGTCGATTCCGATCACAGGTAGAGCATTACCGAATGTCGGCGTGGTGCCAGTTCGCGGTCAGATGATTTGTTTGAAATCGAGCCCCCCTTTAACAAGACACGTAATCTACAGTTCACGTGGTTACATTGTCCCACGCATGGATGGACGCTTACTCGCGGGATCCACGAGTGAGCCAGTGGGTTTTGACAAGCGAGTGACGGCGAGCGGTATTCAAAGAATCCTTAAGAACGCACTCGAGATCTCACCTAGCGTTGCTGATCTCCAAGTGACTGACTCCTGGGCAGGTCTGCGGCCCAAAGCTGCGGATTGTTTGCCAGTGCTTGGTCCTTGTGCTGAAATTGACGGGCTCTTCTACGCAACTGGTCACTACCGAAATGGCATCCTATTGGCCCCGATTACAGGCGAGTTACTGTCCGACGCCATCGTCTCTAAGGCCAGTTCTCCCTTAATCGAAGCGTTCACTCCTGATCGTTTCGACGTTGTGCCGGCGACCTAAAGAATGAAACTGACTGTGCACATTATCCTTGTTGTTCTGATCATAGCTTCAACTGGTCTTGGCCAATCGAAGTCTCAAGGTCAACAGTTAACTGCAAAACCGGATAAGAGATCTGCGCGCGAACTCCACGAAGAGGCGGACACTTATATTGCGCGAAAGTTTGAAGAGTTTAATCAGAAGAAGCTGCCTTTCAATCCGGAGCTTGAAGCGAAGACTAAAAACGAACAAAGGGAACTCGCTGCACGCAATGCTCTGAAAATCGAGAATCGAGGCTCAGTCAAGGGTGACGATCTCTATCATCTTGGGATGCTCTATCACCTCGCATCCAACTCCGATAAAGCGTTGTTTGTAATGAAAGACTTTTTAGCGGGCGGTGCAGATGGCCAGAAAGCACAGGAAGCCCGAGCCGTCATCGTGGTCCACGCTTTGAAAAAGAAGATGATTGCGGAAGCTGAAAGTACCGCCAAAAATTATGCTGCTAATAAGCCGCTGAATCTCAATGAGCTTTATGGCATGGAGACCCTTATTAGCGATGAGCTTTACAAGTCTGGTGAGTACCAGCGCATGGCGACGCACGCAAAGGAAATGTTAAAGGCTGCAGAGCTATTGGGTGAGCGGCGAGAGGTTACGAATTTCAAGCGCGACGAGATGATCTTTAAGTCCGCGTCGTTCATCGCCGAGGCTCAGCTCAAATTGAATCAAAGGGCCGCGGCGCTCGCCACCCTGGAGCAGATGCGTCTGAGAGCGATCACCCTGACCTCAGGATACCTTTACAAGTTAGCCACCACACGATTACGCAGTCTGGATCCTGAAATCGATCTGGCGAAAACATTCGTTACGAAGCCAGACAAGCCTACATCTGTACCGGAACTAAAGGCCCTGGAGTGGATCGACCAGCCGCCTAAGAAGCTTGATCAGTTAAAGGGACAGGTAGTGCTAGTCGACTTTTGGGCGCCATGGTGTGGCCCGTGTCGTTTCACGCTTCCAAGGCTGCAGCGTTGGTACGAAACTTACAGAGAGAGGGGTTTGGTGATACTCGGCGTGACGAACTACTATGGTCATGCAGACGGAAAGCAGCTCACACCGGTTGAAGAATTAGCGTACTTACGTGATTTCAAAACCAGAAGCCGTTTGGGTTACGGGTTCGTGATTGGCGATTCTTCCGTTAACGACTTGAATTATGGGGTGGTTTCGATTCCGATGTCTTTCCTGGTTGACCGCAGCGGCAATCTTCGCTTCATCAGTGTTGGGTCGAGCGAACAAGAGTTGACTGCGCTTGGAAAGATGATCGCGAAACTCATCGACGAGCAACCGGACGCGAAGGAGAAGCCGCGCAGTAGTGCCGGAGAAGGATCGAAACATAGCAACTAGCTGCGATTAGTTGTTTTAGGCAAGTTATGGAAGGTTCGAACATCACGATCGGCATCGCGTTTCTCGCGGGAGTTTTATCGTTTCTTTCTCCCTGTGTCTTGCCGCTCGTACCAGGCTATATCTCATTGATGTCGGGCGTTAGCATCGACCGCCTCAAAGAAGGCGGCACGATCGCGAACACGCGCGGTGCAGTCATTGTGAACTCTCTCGCCTTCAACGCGGGGCTGTCAATTATTTTCCTCGCGCTTGGTGCTACGGCTGGCCTTGTGGGTTCTTCAATTCTATCGAACCCATGGATTCGCATTACAGGCGGTCTGATCATCATTGCTTTTGGTCTGCAGTTAATTGGCCTGCTGAAGATCTCAACTCTTTATAAGGACACGCGGTTTTTCTCAGACGAGAAACCACGAGGCATATTAGGTTCTTTAACGCTCGGCATTGCGTTCGCAGCTGGCTGGACGCCCTGCATTGGTCCAATCCTCGGTGGAATCATTGGCCTGGCGGCCACAAGCGGTGGTTGGCGCAGCGGTCTGATACTTTCGGCGTTCTACTCAGCAGGTCTGGCTGTGCCGTTTCTGATGACGGGCTTGGGCATCAATCAGTTTCTCGCCTTCTACGGCAAGTTCCGCAAGCATCTGCACAAGGTTGAGGTGGTCTCTGGAATTATTTTGATTGCAGTTGGACTGTTGGTCGCGAGCGGTTACTCGACATTGCTCGCCAGCTCACGACTTGCTGCAGTACTTCCAAACGCAGAAGCTTGGATCAAGGTGCAGCCAGCAACAACTGCGCCTAGTACGACCACGAATAACAACAGTTACGAACTTGCGCCAGCGGTACAGTTTCAGACTCTTGCGGGCCAGAACTTCACGCTCGATCAGCTTCGCGGAAATGTTGTGCTGCTCAATTTTTGGGCCACATGGTGTATTCCTTGCCGCGACGAGATTCCAGTGCTCAACGCGATGCAGCACGATTTGAAGGAACGTGGCCTACGGATAGTTGGCGCGTCGCTGGAGGACTCAGCCGAAGGAATTCTCCAGTATCAAAAAGATGTAGCGCGATTCGATTACGAGGTCGTGGTAGGAGGTAGCGACGCACAGGCGAAGTTCGGTGGCACTCCCCTGCCTACTACGTATCTGATTGATCGTGACGGCAAGATCCGTCAGAAAATTATCGGAGCACGCGATCGTGCTGGCTGGGAGAGTGCAGTTAAGCCTTTACTGGATGAAGGAGCAGCATCTGCCAGGAACGATTGAGTTTTCTTAAGGAGTACTTATCATGCGGAAGATGTTCATTGCGGCGGTCTTTGCACTGGCACTCGCACCTGTCACGCTGCAGGCGCAACACGAATACGCACCGATCCAAGAGAAAACCGTAAATTACAAGAACTGGACACTGAACAATCTGAAAGATGACAAGCCGGTTGATTTGCGCTCGCTTGTCCAGGGCAAGAAGCTTGTAATGGTTGTTTATTTTGCGCCGTGGTGCGGCAATTGGCGGAATGAAGCTCCGATAGCCGCCAAGCTCTATGACAAATACAAGGATCAAGGATTCACCGTCGTTGGTGTAAGTGAGTATGCGTCGCGAGAAGACGTCAAAGCGTTCTTCGGCGAAGCTGGGCCACCTTATCCAGTAGTGAGCGAGTCAGTGTCGCGTGAGGATCGCACGAAGACACCTCATTACGGGTACCGTCAGTCTACCGGCGATTCGCGGAACTGGGGGTCACCATGGAATATCTTTTTGGATCCGGCAACGTTGGCTAAAGATAGTGAAGTCTTGACCGAGAAGGCTTGGGTTGTGAACGGCGAGTTGATCGAAGCTGATGTTGATAAGTTCATCGGCGACAAGTTGAAAGGGACCTCAGCGAAAGCAGTAATCGAGCCCTGTAAGAACTAATTGATTTGAACAGAATTGTTTTCATAAGGCGCGGGGTAATTAACTCCACGCCTTTTTTGTAGTCAGATTCAAGGTTGATTAGCGCAGTTGGGAAGGGGGCAAAATTTTAAATTTCAAATTTTAAATTTAAAATTTCTGTTACTCCCTTCCCAACTGCGCTATTTAAAGTTGCGCTTCTCAACCGTGCGATTCTGGTGCGTCTTTGACCAAGTTGTTTTAGTTGCTAAGATTGCGCGCTTTCGCGTAAGCCAAAACCCTAAATGATTGGAACTGAATGAAACTTCGTTTGCTTTATCACGGCCATTGCTTCGATGGCGTTGCTTCGGCTGCAACGTTCTCTCGCTTTTATAAAGAACGCATTCATCCGGACGCAGAGATTTCTTATACGGGTCTATTGCATCGGCCCGGAAACCTTTTTGACCTTAACCTGCTTGATGGTGACGAGAATGCTATTGTCGACTTCAAGTATGCCGCCTCCGACAAGTTGAACTGGTGGTTCGATCACCATGAATCGGCTTTCTTGACTCCCCAGGATGAGGCTCACTTCAAAGCTGATACCTCAGGTCGGAAGTTTTTGGATCCCTTACGCAAGTCCTGCACAGAGTTCATTGCCGATGTGGCCGAATCGCAGTTCGGATTCAACGCACAACCGTTGCAATCACTTGTTCATTGGGCCCATATCATCGATGGCGCGCTTTACGAGTCACCGGCCCAGTGCGTCGAGCTGGAAGAGCCGGCGTTACAGTTAATGCAGGTGATTGAAGGTGATCCCGATGAACAGTTCATCGAGCGAGTAATTCGCCATCTTGTTACGACGCCGTTAGATGAAGTCGCGACTAGCGATGAGGTACAGAAACGATTCCGACCGATACTTGAATTGCATCTCGAAACTCTGGATGCCATCAAGCGCAAGGCGACCTTTGCGAATGGTGTGGTTCAGTTTGATTTAGTCGATGAGGGCTTTGAAGGCTTTAACAAATTCATTCCTTACTATCTTTTTCCAGAGACAACCTACTCAGTGGCGCTCACTCGCGGTGCTCAGCGGACGAAGATCTCTGTAGGCTCAAATCCGTGGTCGCCGCATCCACGCAGACACAACATCGCGAAGATCTGTGAACGTTATGGCGGCGGGGGCCATGCCGTGGTTGGTGCAATCTCTTTGAAACCTGATGAGGTTGAGAAGGGTAGACAGATCGTACGCGAGATCGTCGCAGAACTTTCGCGGTAGCTTTTGGAGTGCGGTGGCAGAGCGAAGCGGCGACACCGCTTTCGATTGTGTGGTGA
>JBKPAL010000057.1:0-19455 GCA_046726395.1 Acidobacteriota bacterium | reverse complement strand
TCACCCGCTTCCCTATTCTCCCCTTCCGGGGCACCCAGATACTTCAATTGAAAAGATCGAAACGATTAAAGCGTGCGGAAACTAACACGGCGTTCGCTTTGCTGTCAAACAACAATGACAAAGCTGACCACCTTTGCTTCTCTCCATTGCGTCCAGTAAGATTCCGTGCATTCTCCGTTTCTAAGGACTCCAAGAACATGATCAAGACTGTTGAGTGGACCAGTGAAGGCGTTCGTATGTTGGACCAGCGATTGCTGCCAGCAGAAGAAAAGTACCTGATGCTACGTTCGTATGAAGAAGTAGCAGAGGCCATTCAGAAAATGGTTGTTCGGGGAGCTCCCGCGATTGGGGTTTCTGCGGCGATGGGTCTCGCGCTGGGAGCATCGCAGTCTGTCGGAATGTCTGTCAGTGATTTGGAAGATGATTTTGATTACATATGCGAGGTGATGCGGAAAACCCGACCAACCGCTGTTAACCTCTTCTGGGCCATCGAACGAATGCGTAACCGGTTCAACAAGGAAAGGACTAGCACGCAAGACGTAGAGATTATTAAGGCCCGGCTGGTAGAAGAAGCGTTGCAAATCCTCCAGGAGGATATGGAGGCAAATAGGCAAATCGGTCTTCATGGTGCAGCACTAATCGACGATGGTGCGACCGTTCTCACGCATTGCAATGCAGGCGCGTTGGCTACAGGCGGTGATTATGGAACCGCTCTCGGTGTTGTGCGTGGGGCTCGTGATGCTGGCAAACGAGTTGCAGTAATCGCTGATGAAACCCGTCCCTTCCTTCAGGGCTTACGTCTTACTGCGTGGGAACTGGCGAAGGATGACATTCCCGTAACGGTAATTACTGACAACATGGCTGGCCACTTCATGAAATCAGGAAAGATTGACGTTGTCGTGGTTGGGGCAGATCGAATTGCAGCAAATGGAGATACTGCAAACAAGATCGGCACTTATATGGTGGCAGTGCTTGCAGACCGGCACAAGATTCCCTTCTACGTCGCAGCGCCTATCACAACACTTGATCTTTCAATTGCCTCAGGCGAGTTGATTCCTATTGAAGAGCGTGATGGTAAAGAAGTCACACACATAGGCGGGAGCCAGTTAGGACCAGAGGGATTGAATGTAGAGAATCCGGCTTTCGATGTTACGCCTCACGAACTAATTGCGGCCATTATCACCGACCGAGGCGTCGCACGAGCTCCGTATGAGGAAAGTCTGCGCGAGTTGGTTGCAGCAAAAAGTGTGGGTTCACAGGCGTAAGAGTTAACTGCGGGCTTGGGCAAAACGGCTCTGCTTCCACCACTCAATTGTACGTTCCAACCCCTCCCGCAAACCTATACGCGGTGAAAAGTCCAAACACTCGCGAGCTCGTGAGATATCAGCCAGACTGTGGCGAACATCACCACGGCGGAACTCTCGATACTCAGCATCTACGTTCGTTTTACCTGTCAACTGCTTTATTTCATCAAGCAACTGGTTGAGTGTGATGCGTTCGCCGTTGGCAATATTGATAACCTCACCAATTCCCTTCTTTGTTTCAGCTGCATTCAGATTGGCTTTGACAACATTCTCAACGTAAGTGAAGTCGCGTGACGTCTCACCGTCTCCGTAAATTACTGGTCGTTCACCACTGAGCAGAGCGCTGATGAAGCGTGAGATCACGCCTGAGTACTGTGAGCTTGGATCCTGTCTGGGCCCAAACACATTGAAGTAGCGAAGGCACACTGATTCGAGGCCGTAAACTCGCGTGAACACCTGGGAATAGTACTCACCGACTAATTTCGCGACGGCATATGGTGACAAGGGCTCCGGAAGCATGTCCTCACGTTTCGGCAGTGTTGGTTGATCACCATAAGCGGAGCTGGAGGCTGCATACACCACGCGTCGCACGTTCTGCTGACGAGCGCCATTGAGCAAATTGAAAGTTGATTCAACGCAGGCTACGTGTGTCTGTTTTGGATTTTCCACTGACCGCGGAACCGAAGGTAGAGCAGCTTCGTGAAATACAACCTCAACATCTTCCAGCGCCTTCTTCACGGCGCCTTCATCCGCAAGGCTCGCTTGCACAAAGTCGACATCTCCTCCGATTTCGTCGAGGTTATCTCGATGGCCGGTCGAGAGATCATCAATGATTCGGACGCGAGCACCACTTGCGAGCAGGCCGGAAGCAATGTGAGAGCCGATGAACCCGGCGCCGCCTGTAACAAGAACAATTCCGCTTAAAGGCATAGAAAAGGAGAAATGAATATGAAGGCTTTTCGAACTTATCGTCCAACACCGATGTAGCTAAAACCTAATTCACGCATTCCTTCTGGTTGATAAATGTTTCGGAGGTCAGCGATTTTTGGAGTTTTCATCAAATCGCGGATGCGCGCCATGTCTAGAGCTCGAAACTGATTCCATTCGGTTACGAATACTAATGCGTCAGCGTCCTTCACCGCTGCATATTCATCCTCGACGTAGTCCACATCCGGCAATAGTTTCGCAGCCTCTTCCATGGCGACAGGATCATACGCTCGGATCTTCGCGCCATTTTTCAAGAGTCCTCGAATGATTTCGACGGATGGAGCATCTCGCATGTCGTTGGTCTCAGGCTTGAAAGCCAAACCTAGGACGGCAATCGTCTTCGACTTAACGCCCCCAACTAACTTGTCGATCTTAGGAAGCATCGACCGGCGCTGTCTTTGATTGACTTCAATGACAGCATCAACGATCAGAGAGTCGCACTTAAGCTGCCGCGCAACCGATGCGAGGGCCTGTGTGTCTTTCGGAAAACATGATCCGCCGAACCCGGGGCCGGGATGAAGAAATTTGCTTCCAATACGTTTATCCATGCCGATTGCCCGAGCAACATCATGCACATCACATCCGATGCTTTCGCACATGTTAGCAATCTCGTTGATGAACGAAACCTTCGTTGCGAGAAATGCATTGGCTGCATATTTAGTTAACTCTGCTGCTTCCAACGATGTGATGACGAAAGGCGCTTCAATAAGATACAGAGGACGATACAAGTCCTTCATAATCGCAATCGCTTCCTCGTCTCGGCTTCCCAAGACGACGCGGTCCGGTCTCATGAAGTCGTTTATTGCCGCACCCTCTCGAAGGAATTCTGGGTTGGAAACAATCCCGAAGTTTACTTTTGATTTTTGACGTTCCCGGATAAGCGCTCGAAGGTGTTCACCCGTGCCGATTGGTACCGTCGACTTCGTAACTATGACTTTGTAGCCGTTCATATACGCAGCTACAGAACCAGCGGCGGCTTCCACAAAGCTCATGTCAGGAGAGCCGTCTTTCTTAGGTGGCGTCCCAACGGCAAGAAAGATTACCAATGATTGCTCAACGGCTTGCTGGATATCAGTAGTAAATCTGAGACGACCTGATTGTGTGTTCTTGGTAACGAGTTGTTCAAGGCCAGGCTCATAGATTGGCATAATACCTGCTGAGAGCCGGTCGATCTTATCGGAATCCACGTCGACACAGGTTACGTCAACGCCAAATTCGGCAAAGCACGCACCGGTTACAAGTCCAACATAACCGGTGCCAATTACTGCTATTTGCATTAGGGCTTACCTTCAGGAGATCTGGTGGAGTTATGTACACAATTAAAACCTTGCGGGTCGAACACGACTAACGTCGAGTGACCCGCAAGGTTAATCCAATTCATAGCGACTCAGAGAATCGCGTTTTTGAGGACGTAGCGACTTACTTGGTCGGAGAGATTACGTTAACTGTTCCGCCAAAGTTAAGGTCGTTGTTGTGCGTCGCAGCCCAAATGATCGCCGCAACAGCTCCGCCGACTGCCAGGAGCAACACTGCCATCTCGCCGCCCGTCAATCCATCGTCATCGCTACCAGCTTGAGGATTAGGCATACCGGCCATAGCACTCTCACCAGCGGCAACCTGCTTCACCGAACCACCAGTACGAAGTTCGGCTAAGCCAGCGAGTGTAGCGAGTACGGTATTGCCGCGTGCCACATTAACGGTAAACGATGTAGCGCGGCTGCCGTCGACCACGACGGCTCCATCCTTGGTTGTGAGATTGACGGTAACACCAGCGAGAGTTGAAACATGAGCGCTGCCCGCATCGAGAACGCCCATGATGCTCTTATCTGCAAAGGTGAGTCGCAGACTTGAATTAGGAGATAATTCAACACGACCCAGTTTGCTAATGCTCACTGTGGCGCTGCTCTTCGCACCGGTGGCGATCACACTGTTCGAAAAGAACGTGCCTCCGGAAATCACCTTCTGACCATTGACCGTAACGTCTCCCAAAACAGTCAACTCGCCAGAGGGCGCCTTTGCTCCCGGCGACGCCAAAGCGACCATTGAGTAAACACTCAAAACGGCAACTGCCAAAGAGGCCGCGAGTGATTTGCGGCTCCAAGTTTTGCTAATCATTAACTTTCCTCCCGTATAGTGAAACAAGAATTCTTGATTGCGTGCCGCGATTGGCCAAAGGACTGGAGACGGAGGTTTCTTCTTACTGATCTCGCCTCGTTGGTTCTTCGAACACCGACGCGCGATTGCATCCGAAGAGGCCTAAATGGCTCGCTTTTTATTACACCAATAGCTGGTCCCTGTCAATAATCATTTACGGGCACTTTTGCACGAAATTGTGCTTTTTATCGGGGCCCAACGACCCGCCAGCGTGTTTATATTGAACTACCGAGGCTCACCATGCCAATAGGGACCATCCACGCACTAGTGTCGAGATTGACCCCCGCTTCGAGATAGTGGGGCAAATTAGCCAGATTTAAGGTGAAGTTACCTTGCGCGCACGCGTTGTGCCCGGGGCGGTAGGGGTGGACACGGTCAATGAGGTGGAATTTGCCGGGGTCGCCGTGGGCTTCTTTTCAAGCAATTCAGATTGCTCGTAAGGATCCAGTCGGGCGAAGACGTAAAACACTTCCGTGGAACGGACCGCACCCAAGTATCGAAATGTACCACGTAATATTTCGCCCACTTGAAAGTTCGGCTTTTGCGGCGGTCGTTCGAAAAGCAAGCCTAACTCATCCCTAGTGACCGCCTCGAGCTCAGGAAGATAATCATTCCTACTCTCTCTAGCGATGCGAAGGGCCGTCTGGCGTAGAGCTCGAATGCGGTTAGAGTTCCGACGATAGTAGCTGGCGCTTACCTCGTGACGACTAACGCGATCGTCGACGACTTCCTGCTCGTTCCGAAGGTAACCTAAGTATGCACGTACCACTGGCCCAAACTCGGACTCGTCGACGACTCTTGATTGAGATCGACCAAGCACACCAGGAGATGCGAAAAGTATGAGAGCAGCACAGAAAACGGAGAGTCGAAGCATCGACATCGTTCTTGCAGTTAATCGCAAAACTGACTGAATGACGGTTATGAGTTTTACTAAGTTGATTATATTTCAACCATCGATCCACGTTCGTTGCACGTGTGTTTCGGCAATGTTACATTGATCTTCAATTTAGGACTAGACGCCGTTTGGAACCTTCAGAAGATAAACTCGTGCCTAAAAAGATTGCGCTCGGAATCAGTGGCGGCATAGCAGCATACAAGGCCGCGGAGATACTTCGTGGTCTTCAAAAAGCCGGCTACACAGTCAGAGTCGCAATGACCAAGCGCGCATGCGAATTCATCCAACCTCTCACCTTCCGCGCTTTGTCTGGTTCGCACGTAATCGTCGACGATTACGCTCCTGATAATCCTGATCCGATCGCCCACATCACTTTTTCACAGTCAGTAGATCTTCTCATCGTGGCCCCAGCCACCGCGAACATAATTTCAAAGTTTGCTAATGGGATCGCCGATGACTTTTTAACCTCCACTTATCTTGCATCGACGGCCCCAGTGCTAGTCGCACCGGCGATGAACACAACGATGTGGCAGCATCCGGCAACTCAGCGCAATCTTAATTTGCTCCGAGAAGCGGGCGTGCATGTTCTCGATCCGGACGAAGGTGAGATGGCCTGCGGCACTATTGGACCAGGTCGCCTGTCGGATCCCGAGCGGATTGTCAAAGCAGCTGTAGATATCCTGAATTCCACAACAACATCGCAGGATCTCGTCGGAGAACATCTACTTATCACCGCAGGAGCAACGCGTGAGGACTTGGATCCAGTTCGGTTTATCTCGAACCGTTCTTCCGGTCGGATGGGCTTTGCTTTGGCCCAAGCAGCACGCAACAGAGGAGCAAAGGTAAGCGTGGTGGCTGGAATCACCAGTGCGGAGGTGCCAACTGACATCACGATTCATCGCGTAACTTCTTCTGACGAAATGTACGACGCCGTAACGCGCAGTTTCAAAAACGCGACTATCTTTCTTGCTGCTGCAGCTGTTGCAGACTACAAACCTTCTCAAAAAGCGAGCGACAAAATTAAGAAATCCGAAACGACACTATTGCTCACACTGCAACGCACTCGCGACATTCTGGGTGAGGTGGCTGCGTCGCGTACTCAGCGTCAGATCATTATCGGTTTTGCGGCAGAGACACAGGATCTAATCACTAACGCCCGAGCAAAGTTATCTAGCAAAGGGGTCGATGCGATTGTCGCAAATGATGTTTCGCTTAGCGATTCGGGTTTTGACAGCGACATGAATACGATCTCAATTCTATCCCGTGACCGTGAGACACCGCTCGAATATAACAAGATGCCCAAGATAGAAGCTGCAAATAGAATTCTCGATGAAGTGGTCCGGCTGCGCAGACTGCAATCAAAATCTTTGCAGGCCGCACGCGTTTCCGCTCAGTCCATCGACAATGCTTCTGCTGAGATCACGCCAACGAGATGACGCTAGAAACTACTGCTAAGCTACACGCACTGATCAAGGATGTTCGGGAGCACGTCTCTTATTTTCATGAATTGGGAGTTGAGTTAGTTCAGTCCCGTCAGCTCAACGCCGTCATTTCTACAGTCTCCGAAGACCCGTCGGTTCCTGCAAAAATTTCCGGAGACATATTGGCACCCATTCACGACGAGATCGGCGATTGCACTCGGTGTCCCCTTCACCAGGGAAGAACTCACGTGGTTCATACAGAGGGCAATCGCAATGCACGACTTATGTTCGTAGGCGAGGCACCCGGTGCGGACGAGGACGCTCAAGCTAGACCCTTTGTGGGCCGCGCAGGTCAGTTACTTACTAAGATCATAGAAGCCATCGGTCTCCGGCGAGAAGAAGTGCTGATTGGAAATGTGAACCGCTGTCGTCCTCCTGGAAATCGCCCGCCCACACCCGAGGAGGCTTCTATCTGCAAGCCATATTTGCTGCGAGAAATAGCAGCAGTTAAGCCGGAAGTGATCGTAGTGCTCGGTAACACCGCGATGAAGAATCTGCTTGAAACGCAGACGGGAATTACTCGTCTACGCGGACACTTCCAGGATTTCAAAGGCAGTAAAGTGATGCCTACATTTCACCCAGCCTATCTGCTGAGAGATCCTACGAAGAAACGTGAAACATGGAACGACCTGCAGCAGGTTCGTGACTATCTCGATCAGAACGCGGAAGAAAAATCCGTTTAGTTGTTTTATTAGCTGTACGCCAAGGCCTTTTCGGAAAACCTTCCCACCCGTGCAACAACAATCACTGACGGTAGAAACTCCCTCGAACGAGCGACAGTCAGAAGTCGCAGAATACGCCGAGGTCGCCGTCCCACTTCGCGTCTTCCAGACATTCACTTACAGATTGCCTCCTGACCTTCCGTTCGATGCACCTATCGGCGGCAGGATCGTTGTGCCATTCGGTCGAAGACAAGTGATTGGCTACATCGTAGAACTCGCCTCAACCCCAAACGAAACCCTCGATCAAAAGGAGATCAAGCAAGCGGAAAGAGTTCTCGATTCAGCACCAATCGTCACCGCCGAACTGCTTCAGATCACGCGCTGGGTCTCGGATTACTATGCGGCGCCATGGGGTGAAGTAATCAAGGCTGCGCTCCCACCAGGGATCAGTCCTTCTATAGAACAGTTTCTTTCCCTTACCGCAGAAGGCTCAAATGAGGCTGAAACGAGTGAGTTGGACCCAAGCGCTGTAACTGGTCTTATCTTGCAGAAACTTTCCTTGGAGGCTGAATGCGAGTATGCAGCGATCGCAAAAAAATTCGGCGAGGCGCAAACGCGTCAAGCGGTTCGAGAGCTTGAAAGCAACGGACTTGTTGATCGAGTCTATCGACCCCGGTCTTTCGTTGGAGCAAAACTGCGTCGTGCCGTTCGATTGTCTCCGGCGGCAGCACAACTTAATGGGTCTCGTACTCGAAAGCTTGGCGTGGCTCAGCAGCGAATCCTTGACACGCTCAAGACCTTCAAGACGCTTCCGCTTCAAGAACTTTTGGCCAGCGCAGGCGTGAGCGCTGCTGCGGTGCGTAGCCTGGAGGAGAAGGGGCTGATTCAGGTTTTCAATCACTCGCTTCGCCGCGATCCGCTGGCCGGTAAAACTCTGCCTGCGCTAGAAGACTACAAGTTGACTCAAGACCAAACAGAGGCCCTTTCGAAAATTGAGCCACCTCTTCGTCAGGGAATCTACGCGCCATTCTTGCTACACGGGATAACTGGTAGCGGCAAGACAGAGGTCTATATTCGCGCCATGCGTCTGGCACTGGACCTTGGACGATGTGCACTCATGCTGGTTCCGGAGATAGCTCTCACTCCTGTTTTCTCGAAACGTCTTCGCGCACATTTCGGAGACAGCGTCGCTATCTTTCACTCGTCGCTTTCACGAGGAGAACGATTTGACGAATGGACGCGAGTACGAAACGGAGAAGCGAGGGTCGTAATCGGAACTCGCTCCGCAGTATTTGCTCCCATCAAGAATCTCGGCGTTGTGATTGTCGATGAGGAACACGAGTCAAGCTACAGACAGCAGGATTCTCCTCAGTACAACGGTCGTGACACAGCGATCGTCCGCGCCCAAAAGGAATCAGCAGTTGTGATACTAGGTTCGGCCACTCCTTCGCTTGAATCTTTTCAAAACGCAAAGAGTGGCAAGTACTCATATCTGCAACTGCCGAATCGGATCGGCAATCGACCAATGGCCACCGCGAGATTGATCGACATGCGTCAGATCTTCGATCGTCATCAACGACCGAAAGTCTTTTCTGATGAACTGCTGCAAGCAATTGAAGAAACGCATAGCCGAGGCGAGCAGTCGATCATCTTGCTAAACAGACGAGGCTATTCGAGTTTCATTCTATGTAGGTCATGCGGCGATACGGTGCAGTGTCCCAACTGTGATGTCACGCTCACTTACCATCGCAGTGAGAGAGTTATCGTTTGTCACTATTGCAACCACCGAGAGGCTGCACCTTCCGAGTGTCCGAACTGCGAAGGCAAACACATTTACTACCTCGGCGAAGGAACAGAGCAAATTGAGGATCTTCTAAAAAGGCAGTTTCGCCAGCTGAGGATTGCACGTATCGATCGCGACACAACTGCGCGACGACGGCTGTTCGAAAAAACCTTACAAGACTTCAGTGACCGTCGCATCGACATGCTCGTCGGGACGCAAATGCTTGCGAAGGGCCATGATTACCCGAACGTGACTCTCGTAGGCGTTGTCTCCGTAGATGCAGGTCTGGCGCTACCTGACTTTCGTTCGGCTGAAAGAACTTTCCAATTGATTACCCAAGTAGCAGGTCGCGCCGGACGAGGTGATCGCGCGGGACATGTACTGATTCAAACCTATCATCCGGAGCACTATGCTTTACGACATGCCGGCGCTCAGGATTATCAGGGTTTCTACGACGAGGAAATTCGCCATCGCGAGAACCATGCTTACCCTCCCTTCGTGTCGCTCGCTTCACTTGTCGTGCACGGGACGGACTTCGATCGAGTTAGAGCAACAGCTACGGCGTTGCGTAAGGAGCTAGACCTCGCGAATCAGGATCGAACTTGTCGCATATTGGGCCCTGCCCCTGCACCACTCGCGCGGCTTAAAGGAAAGTTTCGAATTCAGTTGCTCATCAAGTCTCGCAATCGCCGAAAGCTGCGAGAAGTCGCCGACGTTGCTCTCCAAAGAGTCGACAAAGCAGGAATAAACCTCAGAACCGTAAACCTCGAGATCGATCCAGTCTCAATCATGTGATCGGATGCACTCGCTGCTCACGATAAGCTAAACTCTCGGTCCATGAAGCTTTCACAGATCGCAGAGGCAACTGGCGCACGCATTAACCAAAGTCAGTCAGACATTGAAATCATTGGCGCTGCCGGACTTGATGACGCGCAATCCGGGCACATCACGTTCCTCGCCAATCCGAAATACACGCCACGATTAAAGACGACTAAAGCTTCGGCGATCTTCGTTGCGGAATCGGTGGACGTAGAGCGAGAGGACCTGGCAGTACTACACGCGAAGGATCCTTATCTCGCGTACACTCGTGCCCTGCGAATCTTTCATCCGGAGCCGACTTTCACTTCCGGCATTCACGCTTCAGCGGTAATTGATCCTACTGCAAAGGTTCACCGTAATGTTCAGATCGACGCTTGTTCAGTAGTCGGTCCAAACACGATCATTGAAGAGGGCGTACACCTTTATCCTAATGTCACGATCTACTCGGACGTCACAATCGGCAAAGATTCCATCATTCACTCTGGCACGGTTGTCCGAGAACGATCGCAAATAGGGCAGCGAGTGATAATCCACAACAACGTGGTGGTGGGCTGCGATGGGTTCGGTTATGCGAAGGACGAAGAGAAACGCTGGCTAAAGATTCCCCAAACCGGACGCGTAGTTATTGAAGATGAGGTTGAGATCGGCGCGGGAACGACGATCGATCGCGCTTCAGTAGGTGAGTCACGAATCGGTCGCGGCACTAAGTTGGACAATCTGGTCCAGATCGGCCATTCGTGTACGGTGGGTGAAGATACATTGTTATGCGCTCAGGTCGGACTCGCTGGTAGTTCACACATCGGCAATCGTGTGATCCTCGCTGGACAAGCTGGTGTTGCCGGACACCTCACCATCGGCGATGACGTTGTGCTCACTGCAAAGAGTGCCACCAGTCACGACGTGCCGGCCGGCAAAGTGATCTCAGGAATTCCTGCTTTTGATAATAAAGAGTGGTTGCGAGCGACTGCGGCATTCAGGCGTTTGGCGGAAATGCAGAAGACGATTAGAGAGTTGCAGAAGCGATTAGCGGGACTTGAGTCTAATGAAAGCGATTGAGAACGATCCGCGAAATTACACGAAGCAGCACGAAGTTTTTATGTAACGGTTCCGCCATCGACTATAACAATCTCACCATTCATGAAACTGTTTCGATCGCTCACCATGAACGCCGCATACTCTGCCAGCTCTTCTGGGCGACCGAGCCGTCCTGCCGATACCCAAAGATCGTGCATCTGCAGCAATCGATCGGGTAGCGCTTGGGCAAGGTCCGTGTCGAAGATTCCCGCAGCGATCGCATTGACCTTCACTCCGAACGTGCCCGCTTCGCGTGACAAACATTTCGTAAAGCCAATCATTGCCGCCTTAGAAGTCGCATAGTGAACTGATGTAGGCAGAGCACGCAGCGCGCCGATGGAAGTAATGTTGAGGATGCTTCCCTTCCTTTGCCGGATCATCTGTTTGTACATCGGCTTGGTCACAGCGAAAAGACTGTCTACGTTGGTATGAATCACATCGTCCCAGGCTCGGTCCGTGGTGGTGGCAAAGTTGTCGCCACGATTGATAGCCGCGTTGTTAACCAGGATATCGATTCCGCCCCACGCCTCGATGAGTTCGCGAGTGAGTCTCTTCATTCCGACGCGGTCAGTAACAGAGACTTTGAAGGAAAGCGATTCGCGCCCGTGCGCTTTTATTTTCGCGCGCGTTGCTTCCGCCAGATCATCTCGACTTCCGTAATTAAAAGCGACGCTGGCGCCTTCGCGCGCAAACACCTCGCACATCGCCGCACCTATACCTCGCGTTCCCCCGGTTATGAACGCGCGTTTTCCTTCAAGCAACAAGCTCACTAGCTGATTTTTCTCCTAAGAAGCCCGCTATTAGGGCGGAAGCAGGCGAGACTACGAGTATGGCTTTCGTTTTGTCGGGAGATTAAATACTTAAAAAGAATAACAGTCAACGCGATCAAGCAACCTCGGTCAATACAACATCGTCGCTTGCGTTGGCGTTGTACGGGATGATTGCAGCAATCTCTTCCACAATCTTTCGGGTGGCATTTGGAAGGGCCAAACCAACTGTTGCCGCACGCATTGCGGAGTAATGAGCAGTGTCTTCAACCATTCTTCGTATCACTGGCACGATGTCGCTCGCTTGCTCCAGCAACACGCCAGCGCCGCGTTTGGCAATTAGTTTTGCAGCGCCAGCTTCCTGAGGCATCGGACCCGCTATGACGTCCGCGACTATCGGCAAGCGGCAAGCGAAAGCCTCGAACGTGGTGAGGCCACCGAGCTTGGAAATCATTACATTTGCAGCTCCCATCAACTGCTCGATATGTTCTGAGTACCCAATAACTCTTATCGGAATCGTCGCATCAACTGCCAAAGACTCGGCCTTCGCACGCAACTCTTCGTTGCGTCCGGCAAGAAATATCGCCTGCACATCGAGACTACCCCGGACCAGTTCACGGAAAATCTGTGGGATGTTTCCGCCGCCTTCCCAGCCAGCGTTCACAAAGACTGTGAACTTTTCTGGATCAAGTCCGAGGGCTCGTCGCGCAGCTTGAGCTGCTTCTTCACCGGGATACGCAAACTTCGGATGCACCGGCATTCCAGAAATTTTAATTCTTTCCGGCGGTATGCCGTAGTCCATCAACTGTTGTTGTGCTTCTTCACTCGCGACCAAATAAAGTCGAACGTCGTCGCAGGCCCAGCCTTTCCAGAAGCCATAACAGGGATCTGTCACAACAGAGACGAGCGGAATTCGATCCGCAAGTTTTAGTTCTTTAAGTACGCGAGCGAAGATGTGTTGCGTAAGTGGATGCACACTGACAACCACGTGCGGGCACCAGCGTTCAAAGATCTCCGCGCAAAACGTGATGCAGCGTTTGTGGAAAAACTCTCGCGTCTCAGGTCGAAACCTATTGATTACCCAGTAGAGGTACTTCATCCAACTTTGACGATTGCGTAGCAGCCAGTTGTAAAGTTGTACCAAGCGGGCCGTGAGATGGTGTGACTCCTCAACAGCGCGGACAACGCGCACTGCATAGGACTCACTTTCAAGAAACTTCTGCACGCCAGCAACGATTGCCGCTGCTGCCGAGCGATGACCGCCGCCAGTGTCAGACGAGATGATTAATATTTTTGGGACCCGTTGCGTCATCGGTGACTTGGGCTGAGGTTCTGGGATTTGAGGCTTCAATCTGAGAAATTTGCCGCTCTGGTATTTTTCAACTGAGAAAGCCTCCGGGAGGAAATCCATTTACGCCTTGACAGCCAGGCCGGCAACATCCTCCTGTTCCCGTTCCAAAGCTTTGCGTGCTTTCTTCATCTCGCGTTCCAGTTTCTTTATCTGAATCAAATGTCGAGGATTGAACGGTAATGACGGGTAATAGCTGTTCGATTCATGTGTGCAGAAACAGCCATCAGCGGCTTTCTTACGCCGGGTCTGCATCGCTGGCGACAACCACAACTTTTGAAAGTTCCAATCGAACTCGCGCAAGTTGCCTACAGCTTCAAGGTTCTCGCATGAGGAAACGGTGCCCTCGTCGTAAATGACAGCACCGGCAGTTCCCGCATAACACGTCATCTGTGCCTGCTGAGCCTCCTGGGTCTTAGCGATTAACCCGTGCATATAAATGTCAATTGCTGCTTTGAAGAACCCTGCATTGCCGCCGTAGTTGTTCTTGATCGCAGCATGGCGAGAATCGTTATCGATCATCTGGGCCAACCGCGCATATCTCGCATGGTCGATCTCAAGTTCCACCGGATCTGCTGAAGGAGGGCGAATATAGTTGAAGTTCACTTTATCCGGTTTCAATTCGTATTTCAGAAAGTCGTACCAATCGAAGATCGTGTCCTGATTCGAGTTCATGAAGCAGGTACAGGTCTGCACGTCTAGACGCGGATACTGCTGTTTGATCGTTTGGAGCTGACGAGCCGTGTCGATTGCGATATCCCATGAACCTGGTTTTTGACGGATTTTCTCGTGCTGTTCTTTAAGACCGTCTATGCCGAGCGCAACGGTTACGTTCAGGTTCGGACACTCCTCGAGTATTCGGGTCACATCGGGAAAGATTCGTTTCTGAATTTGCCCGTTCGACATGATGTAGATCGACTCGAGCTTGTTGTTGGAGTAAAAAGCACGCGCAATTTCTGGCAGATCTTTTCTTGTAAACGGTTCTCCGCCCGCCAGAATCAGTACCCCGAGATTGCCTCCCAACGTTTCTGAAATCTTTTCGATTTCATGGGTCTTCATTTGCAACTTCTTGCGCGGACGGTCGTCCAATTCATCCGTGAAGAAGCAATGAGTGCAACGCATGTCGCAGACAGAAGTAACCAGAATGTTCAGCAAAACCGGCGAGAACGGCTGTCCAATCGCCAGTTTTGCATAACGTTTCAGAAGCTCTTTTGTTGTGAAATCCATCAATAACCTCAACCTGTGGGCGCTTGTTCGCGCGCTCAACAAGACTGTTTACAGATAAGTTATTTACAGCTGCATTGTCAACGGACAACCTTGGATGCTCAAGAACAGCCGGAGGGGCTAGCTTGCTACCAATTGTCACTACTTGTGGCTTACGTCAAAACGTCTGGAGTTCATGTCTCATTCACACCTGGCTTCAGCCAGGTGCTGATTGGTAGGAAGGTCAGTGGAACCGTTTTAACGGTTTCGTTTCAAGGCACTGAGATATTTTTAGCGTGGAGAGTATCAACGACCGACTTAGAAACCGTTAAAACGGTTCTTGAATCGTTGCGGCCCGGGTCACCGGGCTGAAGCCCGGTGTGAATGAGAGAGGCTCCAAAAGACATTCTTCAACTCACACTTGTCGTTCGCTCACTTCTATTAACAATACCCAAAGCACGCATTCGGCGATAGAGATGACTCCTGTCGACGCCCATTAACTCTGCTGCACGTGAGACGTTTCCATCAGCTTCCTCCAATTTCTTTTGAATGAATTCGCGATGATAAGCATCGGTGGCGTCCTTGAAGGTTGGAAAACGAAATGAAGCTGCGGGCGGCTCTTCTTTTCCACGCGGCGGAAGATCCGCCGCAGTAACTTTGTCGGCCGGCACCATGATCACGACACGCTCAATGGTGTTTCTCAACTCTCTAACATTTCCCGGCCATGAATAGTTCTGCAGATCGTCTAGTGCATCAGCGTCGAACCGCTTCGACTTCTTGGCGTAAGCTTGAGAGAAGTGATGATTGAAGTAGTCGACGAGTAAAGGCACATCTTCAAGCCGGTCACGGAGCGGCGGCAGTTCGAAAGGAATCACATTCAAACGGTAAAAGAGATCGGTGCGGAATTTTCCTTGTTCGATCTCGGTATCCAGTCGCTTATTCGTGGCAGCGATAACACGAACATCCACCGAAACGGTTGTACCGCTGCCTACGGGCTCGAATCTCTGTTCTTCGAGTACGCGCAGCACTTTAGCCTGGACCATCTGGCTCATGTCGCCAATTTCATCAAGAAACAACGTCGCACCGTCGGCGAGTTCAAATTTGCCCTTCTTTGCCGAACTCGCTCCAGTAAAGGCGCCTTTCACGTGGCCGAACAACTCCGACTCGATCAATTCTTCAGGTATCGCTGCAGAATTTACCTCGATGAAAGGAGCAGCGGCTCGCAGCGATTGCGCGTGAATTGCGCGTGCTACCAACTCTTTGCCTGTGCCCGATTCACCGTAGATCAAAACACGTCCATCCGTTGGTGCCACGACTGAGATTTGTTTTCGGAGCGCGCGCATCGCCACCGACTCGCCGACCATCCTGTAACGCTCGGTCAATTCCGCCGCCATTTCGGCGTTCATCAACTCGAGCCGGCGCTGCCGCACCGCGTTCCGCACTGCCAACACCGTCTTCTCTATTGACAGTGGTTTCTCGATGAAATCAAAAGCGCCAAGCTTCGTCGCACGTACTGCAGTTTCAATATTTCCATGCCCCGAAATGATGACGACTGCTGACTCACATCCCGTCTCACGCAGTTGCTTCAAAGTCTCAAGTCCGTCGATACCTGGTAACCAGACATCGAGCAGAATGCAGCCGTAAGCGCGACGTTCAACCGCGCTCAGACACTCTTCACCCGTAGCAACAGCGTCCGCGGCGAAACCTTCGTCTTCCATCACCGCGCGCAGAGTGTCGCGTATGCCACGTTCGTCATCTACGATGAGAATTGAATCCATAGGTAATTGACGATGACTATTGACGATTTGGTCTTTGTCAGTAGTCAGTTGTCAGTGGTCAGTAGTTCGTCGTCAGTAGTCTAGCTAGCGATCGATTTTTGTGGTGATTCGTGTGATTTAGTGGATCGTTCTCTATTTGCGCTAAAGATCGATCCACTAAACCACACGAACCAACAGTAAAATCGACTGCTATGACGTCCCACTAAGAACTCACTACGAACTACGGACTAACTACTGACAACTGACAACTGACCACTGACAACTGACTACTAACTACTGACTACTGACAAAGACCAAATCATTATTTCGGCAGCTCAATGATAAACCTAGCGCCGCGCGGATAATTCGCTTCGGCTCGGATACGCCCGCGATGCTCCAGAATAATCCGTTGCACGATTGCCAAGCCGAGGCCAGTACCGGTTCCGCCAGTAGAAAAATATGGCTGAAATAAGCGTTTGAAATCCCCCGGCTTGATGCCCCGGCCGTTGTCAGCAACTTCCGCCGTCAACAAACTCCGCGCGGTATCGTAAGCAGTCGTCACTGTGATTACCTTTTCTCCTTCAGAACCAGCCACTGCATTGAGAGCGTTGTCGATTAGATTCACGAACACACGCTTCATCTGTTCCGAGTCTAATGCAGCTTGGGGAATGGCTGGCTCGAGCCTCAAATCCAACGTGACGCCGTCCAATCGTTCTTCATACAACGCGGACGCGTGTCGAACTACTTCATTGAGATCGCCAACCTCGAGTCTCGCCGCGGGTAGACGCGCAAAACGCGAGAACTCATCGACCATTGCTTTTAGTCCCGCCACCTCGCGAGCTATCGTCTCGGTGCACTCGTTCACCACAGCTCGCACACGCGTTTCGTCAAACGCCTCACGAGTTCCGTTTTGATCGCCGTTCGAGCGCTGATAGTTCTTGGCAATTCGCTCAGCCGAAAGTTGAATTGGCGTAAGTGGATTCTTGATCTCATGGGCCATCCGCTTAGCTACTTCGCTCCACGCCGCAGCACGTTGGGCCGCCAATAGCTCCGAGAGATCTTCAATCACCAGAACAACTCCACTCTTAGCACTTGCAGCACTGCGCAAGGCTGTAGCGGTTAACGCAACCGGAATCGGATCACTATGAATCATCCGCCCCGCAAGTTGGGCCTGTCCGGACGCCTGACCCGCACGACGAGCACGGCTTAGCAACCGCGAAATGGTCAAGTGATCTTCCGCGCTGATTAACTGGATCAGCTTCTCGTCCGCGGCTGGTGCGTTAGAGAGACCAAGCATCCGTGTAGCCGCAGCATTGATAGTCGTAACCTCGTCGTTCTCATCGAGGGAAATGACTCCTGTCGATAGAGACTCGAGTACTGTCTCGATATAGTTTCGTCTTTCTTCAAGCGCCAAATTCTTCTCGCGCAACTCGGCTGAGCCAGCGTCGATGCGCCGGCGATTCTCCTCTAGCTGAGCTGTCATTTGGTTGAATGAGTGGGCCAGTAAAGCGAGCTCATCCTCTGCATCAGTGTCTACACGGTGGGCCAGGTTCCCCCGAGCAATTTCGTCCGACGCCTCTGCAAGTGCCTTTATCGGAGTCGCGATGCCGCGCGCGAGATAGATTGCCACCCAGCTCGAGACGAACAGCAACATCAACGTCATTAGACCGAGCGTAGACACGCCAAGCAGACGAACACGACGTTGTCTCTTGACGAGCTTCTGATACTCGCTCTGAGAATCAGCAATCGTATCGTTCAAATCCGTATCCGCTCGGCGTGCCGGTGCGAGCAAGAGCCTTTCATTGCCCGAAACCTGCACTGAGATGACATCGAAAGCCTTGCCGTCAGCGAGAGTCTCTCCGATATCACCAGGCGACGTTCGAGCAGTATTGAGAAGTGTCTCTAATTCTTGATCGTGTTGCGGTGAGAGCTTTGTCCTACTTTGTGTGCCGATCGTTCCATCCGCGTTTAAGATCTCCAGTGCTGCCATTTCTCCGGTCGCAATCAGTTGGTCTAATGTCTGCTGTCGTTCGTCTGGCGATTGGCGCTCGAGAATCGGAGCGAGCAAAGCTGCGGTCTCTCGAAGTCCGCTGTTCTGACGAGCCAATGATTGTCGCCGCACCTCACGCGCTTCCTGCACAACTTCATCGGAAAACGGACTAAACCATTTCTCCAACGAGCGATTTAGGAATAGGTACGAAAAGACGGCCATCGCCGTAATGGGCAAGAAGCTGATCGAGATGAAGTAAATCAGCAGACGCGTCTTGATTTTGGAGCCGAGTTGCTTTTCTCGTTGCTCGCGTCTGAGCTTTACCAGATTGCGAACGAAGATGAATGAGAAAACGACAAAGGCAACAAAGTTCAGTGTGGACAGGGCATAAAGGGCAAGTGTATCGGAAGCAGTATCGGGTCGTACGACGGTCCAAAGCCATGTCTGCTGTGACACGATAACTGCCAATAGCAGAAACACGGTGATGCCGAGTGACCAGAGAAAAGCTCGCCTGCGAGGCGTATTTTTAGGCTTATCGGACGAGTTCTTGGTGTTGAGATCATTCATCAGAGTGTAGGCGAAAGTTTAGCACGGCAGTTGGACAAGGCTCAGCCTCCAGACATCCTGCCGTTTAGGTCCACTCTGCTCTGGCGATTGCGACAACTGAAGATTGAGTTTCAACGAGTTTTGAGCGGGGGTGAACCGCCCTTCTCGACCTCGAGACTTTCAAACTTGAGTTGTGATCGCCGCCTGACACGCTTTCAACATCAATGCTTGGACAGGCTTTCGATGTTCAGATGCAAAAACTCAAGTTTGAAAGTCTCGAGGTCGGGAAGGTGTATAGACCGGAGACATCGTTTACGGGTGTTCGGAGACATGGTTTACACATTTCAGTTCACTTAATCAGGTAAAAGAGAGATCTAGCTGAGCAATTTTGTGCTGACAAAAGAAGACCGCAAAAAGGCCATCCGTGGTCGTCGGACGTCAAGCAATATGAAGACCATAGAAAGCACTGCCGACATGAAGCTGGTGTTTATCGTTGCGATTCATGCAAAGGCCCAACATTAGCACTACCGCCGTACAACTCTTTGCGATACCCTTACACGACAAGCTCGATCCGTTGACCTATGACATCCACAGCGGACATTCAGTTCCGCGAAGGGACGAGTGCCGACGTGCCCGCGATGGCACGATGCCGGCTTGCCGATCCACCCAACAGTGTCGCCGATCC
>JBKPAL010000056.1:0-8397 GCA_046726395.1 Acidobacteriota bacterium | reverse complement strand
GTCGAAAAAGACGTGGTTCACGTCGAGAGCCTCACTGAAGTCACAAAGAGCTGATGCCGAATCAGCCATTGAGTTTCGCTTTTACTACGTCGCTGACTGTTCGGCCGTCGGCGTTCTTTCCTGACAAGTTCGCCTGTGCCGTTTTCATGACTTTTCCCATATCTCGCATCGATGTGGCGCCGGTCTCCACAATCGCAGCGCTCACTGCCTGCTCGATTTCGGCTTGAGAAGCAGCAGCAGGTAAGTAAGCCTCGATAACCTTAATCTCGGCCTCCTCCTTCTCAACCAAGTCAGCGCGACCGCCTTTTTCATATTGCTCAATGGAGTCTCGTCGTTGTTTGACGAGTGACCGCAGCAGTTTCGTCATCTCCTCTTCGTCCAGCTCGCCACCCTTTTCGATCTCGCGGTTCACCATCGCGGCCTTAACCATGCGCAAAGTGGACGTCCTGGCAGTCGTCTGCGCCTTCATGGACGCAGTGAGGTCCGCGAGGAGCTGTTGTTTTAGACTCATGCTTGTGATTCCCTCCGCGGCCATTATACCTGCGGACGTTGCTATTGGCCGGTTCGACTCTTCTCGACAGCCTTTCGCAGATCTTCACTGGTTGTAGTTGGGCCATGAACGGCAGCAATTCGCTCTACGACTAAATTGAGGCGGCCAATAGCATCCAGAAAATGGATCGTTGAGTCATTGATCGTGTTCGGCAAATACCGACCGGTCTGCGGAAGATTCACAAGGTCACCCTGGAACACCAGCTTCTCTTTGGGAAGATACGCAATGAGCATCTCTGTTGCGTGCGGGCTTGGACCAATGTCGATGATTTCGACAGTTTGGTTGCCATCGGTGACTACCATCTTCTTATTTTGGACGAACGAGAATGAGGGCTGCTTCTTGTTCTTAGTTTGATCGTCGCGATTGATGGTGAAGCTACCGCTCGCCATCTTTTTAAAGTAGCTTTCATTCTGGGGCGTGGTTACGACAGTGACGCCTTCAGCAACATAGCTCCTCAGTCCTCCCGAATGATCGTCATGATGGTGAGTGACGACAACATACTTCACCGGCTTGTTTGGAAACATCTCGCGGGCTTTGTTGATAGTGGGTTTTGGGCCACGACCTCCGGCATACGGTTCAATGACCATCAAGTAGTCTTTGAACTCGACGACGAGCGAGTTGCTGCCACTTTCAAAAAGGTAGACGCCTTCCGCGAGCTTGGTTTCTCGAGTCGGGGCCGGCGTGGGTTGCGGCAGCTCCTCAAGGTCCGTTGGCTTCGCGAACGCACTTTCTGGAAGTCGCACGTTGAATTGCACATCTGAATAGCTCACTTCTTCAATAGTGTCTCCGGCTCTTGTGGTTACTCTGCCTGTTGGAACCTGTAACTTTCCGACGGTGCGATAACCGGGAAATATGGTTTCCTGTACCGCATCTCCCATCACATTGTCGCTGACAATCTGTTCGTACTTAGTCAGCAGGTGTGTTCTTGCGTCGAAGTATGCGGTCCATTGAATTCCATTGGTGGAGGCAAAGGTGATCACGTCGTGAGCGCGTCCCTGATATTGCTGCTGCCCGACTGATCGCAGTGTCGCAGGAAAAGTTTCGTACGCCGCGAGAAGCAGTAAATGAGGAAGGCGACGGAGTAATCCGATGTTGTTGAAGTTAGCTAGATTCAGCGGATTGACTGTCTTGTTTCGAGGATCGACGAAAAAGCCCTGGTTACCGACGATCACTTGCTTGCCGCCGAAGACAAAGCCACCCGGTAATGGATCGCGAGTCTCAATGATGTATTTCCGGTTTTTTAGATCAATGTACAGATTCTCGTCTCGAGTCATCTTGTCGTACGGTGGATTGACATTGACGCTTTGATTTCGCGCGAAGGAGTGACCAGTTACTTTCAATTGAACGTCATCGATCTCGCGAATGGCGTCGAGCCCTCCGACCGCAACAATCGCGTCTTCCACAACTTTCAGAGCACGGGCCTGCGAAGCTAGTGATCCCTGATTGTCTGTTTGGGCTTGAGAAGTAGGCGGGAATGCAAACAGTACTGTAGCTGTAAGGCTTAACAAAGTAATGCTCTTCATTTGTTTGAGACCTTTCTGGAAGGAGTGAAAAGATCCTTTGAAATCCTATACGTGGGATCACCAGATTGGTTTCAACTCGATCGCGTGAGATTAAGTTAAGAAATGAGTTGGGGACTATTCGGATTCTTGGGAAACAAGTCGTAACTGAGGCGACGCTTAAAGGGGATTCGATGAGCAGCCCTTTGATGGGATCTCACGTTAGCATTTCACCAGCGCACATACACCAGCATTCCATCGGCGGTGAGTAGTTTATGACGCGTGCCCGTTTGCCTTAGCGAGGTAATTTCGCAGGTATCGTCCGGTATGTGAGTCTTCGGCCATTATCTCTTCCGGCGTTCCCGTGGCCACGACGTATCCACCTGCCTCGCCGCCTTCCGGTCCTAGATCGATGATGTAATCAGCAGTCTTGATTACATCCAGATTGTGTTCGATGACTAGCAACGATCCACCCGCATCTATTAACGCGCGGAATGCGGAAAGCAACTTGTTGATGTCATCGAAGTGAAGGCCGGTAGTCGGTTCGTCAAACACGTAAAGAGTCTTGGCCCCAGTACGTTTTGATAGTTGCGCAGCCAGTTTGATCCGCTGCGCCTCACCACCCGATAAAGTTGTAGCTGACTGGCCGAGTCGCAAATATCCCAACCCAACTTCGTCCAATACACGCAAACGATTGGAAACCTTCGGCACCTCGCGGAAGAAACTGATTGCTTCGCGGACCGTCATGCTCAACACGTCGTGAATGTTCTTGCCGCGATAACGAATGTCAAGAATCTGCTGTCTGAATCTGGTTCCTTTGCACTCTTCACACACCAGTTCAACGTCAGCAAGGAATTGCATTTCGACAGTCACGGTGCCGTCTCCCTGACAAACTTCGCAACGACCACCCGGCAGGTTGAAAGAGAAGTGCGACGGATCGAGCCCTCGAACTTGTGCTTCGCGCGTTGAGGCGAAGACCTCACGAATTGCATCGTAAACCTTGATGTACGTGACTGGGTTGGATCTGGGTGTGCGACCGATTGGTGACTGGTCAACCAGAATCACATCATCGATGTAAATTGAGCCCTCGAGTTTCTGGAAAGCGCCAACGTGCCCTTGCCACTCGCCTCGCTGCTTTTTCAGGCCCGCGTAGATGCAGTCATGAATCAGGGTCGACTTGCCTGAACCACTCACGCCCGTTACGCAAACGAGCATCTCCAAAGGTATGTCTACGCCGATCGACTTGAGATTGTGTTCGCTTACGCCACGTAAAGATAACCTTTTCTTCTGAAGGAGCCGCCGTTGTTTAGGTTCCTTTATCTCGGCTTCCCCACGAAGATAGCGCGCCGTTAAAGAACTCTCGTTTCTGAGCAGACCAGGGAAGTCTCCTTCGTAAATTACTCGTCCGCCGAGTTCGCCCGCGGCAGGACCAATATCCAGAATGTGATCTGCTGCGTGCATCATCTCGGCGTCGTGCTCTACGACGAGAACGGTGTTTCCGATATCACGAAGGTTGTGTAACAACCGAATCAAACGGTCGTTGTCTCGCGGATGCAGTCCGATTGAAGGTTCATCGAGCACATAAAGCGCACCCACCAGTGAAGAACCGAGATTGGTGGCGAGTTGAATGCGCTGCGCCTCACCTCCGGAAAGTGTTGAAGCCAGTCGGTCCATAGTTAAATAATCAAGACCGACGTCCACGAGAAACCTCAAGCGTCTTCTAACTTCAAACAGAATCCGCTCGGCAATAGCTTCTTGCTCGGGAGACAATTTGAGCGAATCGAAGAAAACCGCGGAGTCTTTGACCGAGAGTGCGCACACTTCCGGTAGCGTAAGGCCACCGATCTTCACATCCCTCGCTTCACGACGTAATCGTCCACCACCGCAATCCGGACATAACGTGTAACCGCGATACTTAGAGAGGAAGACTCGAACATGAAGCTTGTACTTCTTTGTCTCTAGCCAATCGAAGAACCCACTTACACCTTCCCAATCGCCCTTGCCTTCGATGATCGCCTTCTGATCCGCGCGGGACAATTGAATGAAGGGAACATTCATCGGGATCTTCTGAGACTTGCAGAATTGGCGCAGCTCCTCCATGGCCCATTCGTGTTGTGGTTTGGTCCAGGGTTCAATTGCTCCTTCCTTAAGGCTCAACCCGGGATTCGGAATTACGAGATCCATGTCCAAACCAATCGTATTGCCGAAACCCTGGCACGTTGGACACGCCCCGTAAGGATTATTAAAACTGAACAGTCTCGGCTCAGGTTGCGCGTAAACGGTGCCGTCATACTTACAGGCAAACTTGTCCGAGAAGTGCAGGCGCTTCGGTTCCGATTCAACCGTCTCGATAACGGCGAATCCGCGACCTTCCTGGAAACAGATTTCCAAAGAATCAACGAGCCGCTGGCGAAGATCCGCCCGCGCAGTCAATCGATCCACCAATACGTAGACCTCATTGAAGTCTGGGCGCGTATAGTCGTCCGGCGTCTGTAGCTCGATGGTCTGTCCGCGATGAAAGAGTCGAGTGAATCCGCGCTGCATCAGGCTCAGGACGTGAGCCGCTACGGTGTGAGTTGATACTGTCCTGATGCTGGACGTGGATTTCTTTTTGCCCTTCCCAGGTTTCGCCGCTTTCGACACGTCGCCGTTTGATCCGGCCTCCATAAGACCAGCCGCAGCCGGGAACAAAACATAAAAGCGCGTACCCTCAGGCAGAGTCCGCAAGACTTCGTCAGCTACAGACTCAGGTGAGTCCCTGTGAACTTCGCGGCCGCAGACTCGGCAGTAAGTTGTACCTACCCGCGCATAGAGCAGCCGCAGGTAATCGTAAATCTCTGTTTGGGTGCCCACTGTAGATCGTGGATTGCGAGTGGAGTTCTTCTGCCTGATAGCGATTGCAGGAGCAATACCCCGTACTTCGTCGACATCCGGCTTGTCCATCCGCTCAAGAAATTGGCGGGCATATGCTGACAGGGATTCGACGTAACGACGTTGACCCTCCGCATAGATCGTGTCGAAGGCCAGAGAAGATTTTCCGGACCCACTGACGCCGGTAACCACGGTGAGTTGATTTATTGGGATCGAGAACGAGATGTTCTTGAGGTTATGGACTCTTGCCCCGCGGACTTGGATAGCTTCTTCAGACATACTCTATTCGGTGGCCCACTACACAGAAGCGAATCTGATGGCCTTCGCAAACCTCGAATCATATCGCGAAACCTTGCAGGCGCGAAATGCAATCGGAGACCAGGGTATTCCACTGCGACAACCAATAAGTATTGACAGCCTCAATGCGACTGCTCAAAATGCTGCTCCTATGAAGACACCCAGATTCCTATTGCGCGGATTCAAACGGCCCCACGACGTCGCCTCGGTCGCGCTCGGCAAGTTGGAGCGGCAAGTCCTCGAGGAAGCATGGCGACGACGTGGAGAGACCAGTGTGCGGGACGTCTTTCTGGCTTTCGACGAGAGTGTTGCTTATACGACCCTAATGACGACGCTTGATCGGCTGTATAAAAAGCAGCTGCTAAGCAGGCGTAAGGACGGTCGAGCCTTTCTCTATTCTCCCTTGGTTACACCCGACGAGTTGCAGCAGGGAATAACTGAGGATGTGATTGACGGTCTCCTCGGTGGCTTGCCCAGCGTAGAACCAGTATTGGCTTGCATCGTTGATGCAGTTAGTGAACGAGACCTGGAGTCGCTTGATGAGCTTGATCGCTTGATCAAGAAGAAGCGGCGAGAATTAAAACAAAGGGATTAGGCAGTGTTTTTTGTACTCGGCATCTCAATAGTGCTTGCGCTGATGCTGGTGGTGAACTCGTTAGCATCGGTGGTGGCCGGTTTGGTCTGGAGACTTTCCCGCCGGCGCATCAACAGGTGGGCGCCTGCGAACAAAGCTGAGGCACTCTTTCTGCTTCGAGCCCTTCCGGCGTTTTTCGGTGCCGTTTGTGTGCTTCTGTTATTCGCCCCGGCCTATCTAACTCACGAGCCGCGTGACGGTCACGAAGATGTAAGCATCAAGCTCGCGGTAGTCGCGGGGCTTGCGGGGATCGGAATCGCGGTGGCGGTAGTAAGAGGAATAGCTGCCTGGCGCGCTACCTCGCGATTAGCTGCCGATTGGTTGCGGCATGCGCAGCCAATTTCGATCGAAAAGATCAACATTCCAGCGTATGAAATCGAACACCGATTTCCGCTGATAGCCGTTGTCGGTTCAGTTCGTCCCCGACTCTTCATTGCTAAGCAGGTGCTTCAAACGCTTAGCAGCGACGAACTGTGCGCCGCCCTCGAACATGAGGCTGGACACATCATGGCTCGCGACAACCTCAAGCGAGGTCTGATGCGTGCTTGTCGTGATGTGCTGATGATTGTGCCGTTTGGCCAGCGCATGGATCGCGCATGGGTTGATGCTTCGGAAGCAGCAGCTGATGAATATGCTGCTCGCGGAAGAAGAAAAACAGGTCTCGACCTTGCCTCAGCCATGGTCAAGATTGCGCGCATGATTCCCGCTGGAACTCGACCTACGATGATGGCAGGCGCATTTCTGATCGGAGATGATGATAAGATAGGTTTTAAGAGGCGTATCCGACGCCTGATACAGCTCGCCAATAGCCCGGCGATCGAAGTCAATCCCAAGGCATTCTCAAAGATCCTAAAATGGCTCCCCATCGTTTTGATGCTCATGGTCATCGGGCTCACCGCAACAGAACCCCATATACTTGCGACGGTTCATCAGTTTATTGAGCACGCCGTGTACATTCTCGACTAGTTCCGCGCTGAATATCCCATCTACGACGCCTAGTAGTAGTTCTCGGTTGAGGTTAGTCTCCGTGCGTCAGTCCCGAGCCCCTTTCTTAAGACAATAGTCCGGGCACTCAAGTACTCTCAAACCAATTCTTAATCCGACTGACCGTCCGCAGTCTTCTTAAAAAAGTTGAAAGTGAGCCTCTTATTCATGAGTACAGCAGTGCGCCGAATCTTCGCAGCTTTGACGGTAATGGTAATCGTCATTGCGACGTGCCTCTCAATGAGCGCTCAAGAATCTCCGGGAAAAATCTCCGGAACTGTTAAAGATTCCGATGGAGCCGCACTCGTCGGCGTTGAAGTTGCCCTCATCGGTTCGCAAGGAGCAATCCTCCGTACAACCAGTACTGATGCTGAAGGTAGCTTCATGGTAGATGGTGTTGCCCCGGGTAACTACAGCGTAAGCGTGGCCCGAAGCGGTTTTGGACATTACCGATCTGCAGTTCAAGTATTGCCAGGCGCCACAAAAAAACTGGATGTGAAGTTGGAAGTAAATGCGCTAAACGAAGAAGTGACAGTTACAGCAGAAGCCGGACAAGTGTCTGATGCTCGCCATATCGATCAACAGGTCAATGTCGTTAACGAACGCGAAATTCTGGAGCGCGCTCCAGAAGTGGTGGCCCAGGTAGTCGATGAGGAACCAGGAGTAAATCTTCAACGCACGGCGCCTTCGTTGAGCGCGGTTTTTGTCAGAGGGTTAACCGGACGAAACGTGGCAGTGTACGTTGACGGCATCCGCTACACGACAAGTGCGCAACGCGGCGGTGTCGGCACATTCTTTAGTCTCATCGAGCCGTCAGCGCTCCAGACCGTTGAAGTCTTACGAGGACCCAACAGCTCTCAATACGGTTCAGATGTTCTTGGTGGTGTGGTTAACTTCATTTCCCATTCACCGAGATACGGTGGCACTGATGCGGAGTTTCATGGGAACACAAACGTGTTTTATTCGTCGCTCACCAACGGTTTCGGCGGCAATACACTCTTGACCTATGGCAACCGTAACTATGGATTGTTGCTCAACGCGAATGGCCGAAGGATAAACCGTGTCCGGCCCGGATCGGGCATCGACGGGCACTCTGCGCTAACTCGTTACCTGGGCATCTCACCCGCCTTCTTAGGTGAGCGGTTACCGGATACGGCGTTTACTCAGTACGGCGGGTTACTTCGTACTAACTTCAACATCAATCTATCGACGCAAGTGCTCTTGAGTTACGCGCGCAACCAACAGGATGGCGGCAAGCGTTACGACCAGTTATTGGGCGGAGACGGGAATCTGATTGCCGACTTGCGTAACCTGATGACCGATCTGTTTTACGCTCGGCTCTATAAACAGAATCTAGGGTTCTTCGACAACGCTTCGTTTACTTTCTCTTACAATGGCCAACGCGAGGAACGAATCAATCAGGGCGGACAGGGAAATCCACTCGGCGCGATTACGAATCAACGAGAGCGCACGAATGTATTCGGATTTAATTTTTACGTAGATAAACAGATCGGAGAACGGCACACGGCCCTCGTAGGTGCTGACGTTTACCACGACAAGAT
>JBKPAL010000055.1:0-7404 GCA_046726395.1 Acidobacteriota bacterium | reverse complement strand
GTGAACATCGACGTCCTGGACCGATGCCTGGTCCATGTAGCTATACTCTTTGATCGCTCCCACTAGTTCGGAAATGCGTGCGGTACCGGCCTTGATTTCACTGGCCAGTTTCGCCGCCGCGAGTTGCGCGTTGATACGCGCGAGCACATCGACGATCGCACTAGGATCTATCTGTCCGAGGATCTGCTCTAAAGCCTCTTCATCGATACCAGCTTCAACGAGGTTACCCGAGAGTTTCCATGCATCCTCGAACCCATGCTCCTCAAGCCAGGTAGCCACGGCATCTTCGCGGTCACTTTGCTCGAGTGAATTTAAGCGTGGTGCCTTAGTCGTGTGGTCGATCGCCTCGCTTTCAAACGCGCGAATCGCCGCATGTTGCTCTGCGGTGAAAGTGTGCCGGCATAGCCGTAGATCCGCAGCGCGCAATTCCGCCAACATTTCAATGAGATCATTTGCCGCGCGTGTGGCTCCTGCCGCTGGATTGTTGAGTTCGTGTGCAAGACCTGCGGAAAGCTTGCCTAAGGCCATCAACTTTTCTCGTTGTTGATCGGCAACAGTTACTTCGCGCACCCGATCGCTCATGATTCCTACGAGTCGCTGAACGAGAAGCGGCATTCGCTGGAACATCTCGGGAAACAAGCGGACGGGAAAAAGCAGCACACGCATGTCGGTGACGGCCCGCCCCGTTGCACTCCATTCGGTCATGCGCGAGAAGGGAAGCATCCCGCTTACTTCAGTCTTTGGCTCACCTGCACGTGCGATGTACATGAATCCGTCGTGCGCTTGGTCATTGGCGTAGGCGCGAACCTCGCCCTCAAGGTAGATGGCCATCACATCAGCTGGGCCACCTTTACGAAACAGGACATCTCCTGTTTTGAGTCGAAGATCCTCTACGTTTTCCGCAAACCATTTCAATTGATCCTCCGGAAGATCTGAAAAGACCGCGATGCGACGTAGCGCCTCAACTTTGTCTTCCGGCGACTTCGTAACAGGACTTGAGTATTCAAGGGCTCCAGATACTGGCACCTGCACGCCCATTCCTTCGATTTTTGTGTCTTCCATGGGTCAGACCACCTTGCTGAGATACTGATGTACGAAGGAGATCGCGACTGAACCTTCACCGACACCTGAAGCCACTCGCTTAACCGAGCCGTGTCGCACATCGCCTACTACAAAAATACCCGGCACATTTGTTTCCAGAAGTCCTGGATCACGCTCCAATTGCCATCCTTTCGGACGCTTGCCATCGCGCATCAGATCTGGACCTGAAAGAATAAACCCGCGATCATCACGTTCTACGATATCTGCGAGCCACGTTGTATTTGGAGCCGCGCCGATCATAATGAAGAGCGAGTTGGCTGATACTGTGTTCACCTCATTAGTTGTTGAGCAGTGGACGGAAATTGCTTCAAGGTGATCTTCACCATGCGCTTCTACGACCGACGAGTTGAATTCGATTTGCACGTTCTTGGTCTGTTTCAGCTGATCGATGAGGTACTGCGACATTGAAACTGACAACGATGAGCCTCGCACTAACATTACGACTCGCTTTGCGTACTTCGAGAAATATAGGGCTGCCTGCCCTGCACTATTCGCGCCGCCTACGATAAACACATCTTCGTCTTTGCACGAAATCGCTTCCGTCATCGCCGCCCCATAGTAGATTCCCGCTCCTGTCAAACGTTCGACGCCTGGTGCATCCAGCTTGCGCCACTGAACGCCAGTCGCAACCAATAGAGCGTGACAGCTGAGCTCTGCTCCGTCCGCTAATTTGAGAAGGCGGTAAGGCCCTTCCAGACGCACCGCAGTAGCCTCGGCTGAAAGGATCTCAACGCCAAAGCGTCTAGCCTGTACTACAGCACGCCGTGCAAGATCTCCTCCGCTCAGACCGCTTGGGAATCCTAGGTAGTTCTCGATGCGGCTGGACATGCCGGCCTGTCCTCCTGGTGCCTCACGCTCAATCATCACTGTTCGTATTCCTTCACTTGCGCCGTAGACTGCCGCAGCCAGTCCTGCTGGACCACCACCGACGATTGCCAGATCGTAGAATGCTTCTGCAGCGCGGGTTTTGAGTCCTGCATTCTGAGCAAGATCGGCAATCGTTGGTTGTTGCAAGCGTAGTCCGTTCGGGAAAATCACTAGCGGCAAGTCTCTTTTCTCTTCATCGTTGAGCAGTGCGACTAAAGAACGAACGTCTGAATCAGTCTCTGAGGCTTCTATATCGAGCCACTGATATGGGACATGATTGCGCGCCAGAAAGTCTTTGATGTTGTGAGACGCCGGGGACCAGCGATTGCCTAGCACACGAATGCCTTCAAACTGAGGTGGATTGGTCCCCTGCCAGTCTTCAAGCAGATCGTCGAGGACAGGGTAAAGATTCTCTTCCGGTGGATCCCAGGGCTTTAATAGGTAATGGTTAATTCCAGCTTCGTTGATAGCGGCAATTGCAGCATCAGTGTCGGCGTAAGCTGTTAAGAGCACACGCTTCGCGTCGGGAAACAACTCGATAGCTTTTTCCAGGAATTCGACACCAGATTGTCCCGGCATTCTTTGGTCCACGAGGAAAAGGGCGACGGGATTGCTTCTGAGTTTCAACTCTCGAACAATCTCCAGCGCCGCTGGTCCTGATTCGGCCCGCAACACGCGATAGTCTTTCGCATAATTGCGGCGCAGGTCACGCTCGATTGCTCGCAACACTTCATGATCATCGTCTACCGTTAGCAATACCGGTTTGGCCATGATTGTTCTTGCCTCTAAGAGTTCAAGCTTATTGTGCGATACCGTACGGCAGCATTAACCGAGAAGCAAATGCGTATGAAGAACAATTCAATCGTGACGCTCTTTTGCTTTTTCTTTTGTGCCTCCACGTTCGCCGCGACGACGCTTTCTTCAGAATGTGCTAGTTCCTCGCTGTGGGGCATTTCGGGAGAGCGCTGGAGCCCTCGCGGGCGCTTACCCGATTTTTCCTACGCTGGGTACCATGCGGGAGAAAGAAGAATTCCCAAGCCATCCGCCAGGTGGAATCTCAAAAGAGACTTTAAAGCGAAAGGCGATGGACGAACGGATGATTCCGCTGCCCTGCTCAAAGCAATTCATTCCATCAAGAGTGGCGTTCTATTCATTCCCGCAGGCATCTATGTCATTACTCAGCGCATTGATATCAACAAGGGCAATCTGATTTTGCGCGGCGCCGGTCCAGGAAAGACGGTGTTGCTCTTTCCAAACTCTCTAACAGATCTCTTTGGCAATAACGCTAAATCGACGGAGCAATCTCAGTGGTCCTTCCGACCCGGGCTCATTAACGTAACTGGCAAAGATCCGATCGACGCTACTACGCGGTTGGCTTCCGTCGTGGCACCAGCCAAACGCGGCGACAAGACTCTACGCCTTTCAAAAAGGATTTCGGTGGCTGAGGGAGAGTGGATCCGTCTGGTAGAGAGCGATCCAGTGAAAGGAGACGCAAGTACTGGATCCCTTATTCATCATCTTTACGGAGACCTAATGCCTGCGGGAGAGGGCCTTATCGGTACTCCACACGTGGTTCGGTTTCTTTCTCGCGTGAAATCCATGTCCGCGAAGGGCATCGAACTTGAGAGGCCGCTGCCTTACGACGTGCGCGCCGAATGGACACCAGAAATTCATCGCTTTGTTCCGACAGTTCGAGAGTTTGGAGTCGAACATCTTTCTATACACTTTCCCTGGACACCGTATCTGGGCCACTTCAGAGAGAAGGGATACAACGGTCTCTTCTTACAGGACGTGGCTCAATGTTGGATCGATGATGTGGAGATTCAGAATTCGGACTTTGCCGTCGATATGAATTCAACCAACTTCTGCACGGTTGCCAACGTGAAGCTCACTACGAGTGCGACGAGAGCTGTCAGCTCTGAGGCTCGCGGGTTTAATGGTCATCATGGAATCGACGTCAGCCACGGAACTGAGAATCTGGTGAGCCACTTCGATGTACAAACAAAATTTGTGCATGACATCAGTGTCGAGTGGTACGCGCTGCATAGTGTTTTCGCGAACGGTCGCGGCGTTGACCTCAACATGGACCATCATCGAGAGGCGAACTATGCGAGCCTCTTCAGCAACTTGGATTGTGGGGCGGGCTCGCGTCCTTTCGACAGTGGCGGATCCGGTAATCGGGGCGCGCACTCGGGAGCTTATTCAACTTTCTGGAATATCCGGGCCGTCGGTCGGTTGAAACTTCCCCCACCAGACTTCGGTCCCTTGTTGAATTTTATTGGCTTGGGTATTGATGCAGGGAATCGAAAACAGATTGTTGAGACGGGTGCTGCGGATGGAGCGAACCGGAAGGGTTTAGTTTCACCGTATCAATGGCTCATCGAGCCGCAGTCTTCAGCGAGCATCTGTCCGGTAGAGCTGCATGAGGCGATGCGGCTTCGACGGTTGAAATTAAGCAACGGACTTACGCGGAGGGCGGCTTTGTCTGAAAAGTAGTTCTGGCGTTAGAGAAGAGGTCTTGCCTCTTGGGTAGGAGACAATCAAATTCTCCGTGCTCCTCCGTGTCTCGGTGTCTCGGTGGTGTTTTTGTGAACTGAGTGGCGTTCAAGCAAAAGAAACCACAGAGACATGGAGACACAGAGGACACACAGAGAATACTCACGATTCGGCGGTGACGCCGCCGCACACCAGACGCCAACCCGTTGAAGAAGTCTCTATGTAACTTTTGAGGCAAAGCCGCGGAGGACGCTGATGTTGAGAGAGGAACAGGCGGGCTTATCCGAACCTGATTTGTCTAGGCGAACCCGATCGCACTATCGTCGTCATCGGAACTTGGTCTTACGTCCGGACGTGGTGCGCGCGCCACGGACTTGTCATCAAGATCGTTTTGCACAGACACATCCATCCCGACGAGTGAGCGTTCTCCAACTCGCCTCCCATCTCGAATGCTGGAATTGATTCCCACCCATACTTCCTCGCCGATCACGGCACTGCCACCGATTACTACACTCCCAGTCACGCTTGCGCTTCTTGCAATTCGCACGTTATGCCCCACCTGGACATGGTCACCTACCTTGGCGTAATCCTCGATAATCGTTGGCCCAATGGTTCCACTCTCGACAGTGGATAATGCACCAATCTCAACATGAGACCCTATTACCACGCCTCCCAGGTGGGGAATCCTTGTTTTGTTGCCACTCTCATCACGAACAAATCCATAGCCTTGGTGTCCAAGCACGGTATTTGCGCCGATGACTGACTCATCGCCAATGGAAACACGCGAATAAAGCCGCGCCCCGGAACGAACAATCGACCCACGTCCAATACTGACGTCGCCTTCTATAGAACAGAACGGCTCAATGACCGCGCCAGCCCCAATCTCAACCCGTTGGTCAATAAAAGCCAATGGCGAAATAACTGCGTCTGGAGCAACCTTCCGTTCTGTGATCCACGGTTGCTGCCGTTGCTCATGTCTGATGAACCCCAGCACCTTAGCGATTGCCGCGCGAGGTTCTGGCGACTCCAGGACTACACAGTCGCCCAACTCATCTACAAAACCAGTCGGTGCGATGACGATGCAACCATGACATAGTGAAAGAGAGTTACGAATGGACTCGTTGATCTTCTTGTTAATGAAGTAAAGGCATCGATCCTCGCCAGCGTCGAGCGGTGCCAGACCATCGATCATCCGGCTGCCTTCGCCATCAATTCCAATCACCTGCCGGATTTCGCTCTCGTGTAGCCTCGCCCTGAGCACGCTAGACCCCCTCGTTTAGGCGTCGCAAGTAGTACGCGCTTAGTGCGTTGACGAACGCATTGTAGCGATCAGTCACTCCTTGCACTTCAACGGATTCGAACTCCCGGATCATTGCCACGTAGTCATCTTGCGGATGCAGCCAGGAATGCGGATGTGCGAGCAAACACAAATTACAGTTCTCTTCTAAGGCCGTTTGGAAGGTGTAACGTCGCCACATCATCGCGCTATCGCTGACGTACAGCAGATTATTATCACGGATGACTTTACTAGCGTCCACGCAACGATAGTGATCAGGCGGTAGCGTAACCGCGGCGTAACCAGCATTAACCGGATCGTGCTGCGAAAAAGAGCATACCTTCGCGCCCGTGATACTGCTTAGGATCTCCAGGCGGAAGGCTACCTCTTTACCTATGTCTGCATGAACGGCTGAACTTACCGCGAAATGCAAACCGATTTCGTGACCGAGAGATTGAATCTGCCGTATCTGCTTGATCACGTCATGTTGTAGAGGGTTATAGAACTGGCCGTCTACCAACACGAAGAATGTTGAGGTGATCCCCAGCTCGTGCTCTAGTTCGGCCATCTGCAGAGAAAAGAGCGGCGCAAAATCGATGTCGTGACGAAGCGCGATATAGCGCGGCGGCAATGCTGGATCATCGGGAAGAAACTCGTCGAAACATACAAAATAGAATCCGCGTGTTTTGGCTTCCGCAAGAAAATCTACATAGAGTTCGCGCGACAATTTGCTGAGCACGAATTGCGGTGGGGTTTTCATTAAGCGACCGTCATTACTATCGTTCCTGTTCATTTGACCTTCCCATTCACGTGCAACTTTATGATGGTATCGACGCACTTGGACACTATTCGTTAACGAAGCACGAGCTGTTTTACGCGAGCAACTGGTTTATTTCAGTTGTTCGTATTCTTGTTTGGCTCCTTGCCCGCATAAGACTCGTGCTCAAATCTATGAAGGCGATCTGTGTCGTGAGTGAAATCGGTGGTGAGAATCTTGATTGCTAACTGGGCGTCGAAGTTGAGTGTCCTGAGCTAAGTAAACTTCTCCCATGCCACCCTTGCGGATGAGAGAACGAATTTCATATCGACCGAAGCGTGAGCCAGCAGGAACAGTCATGGTCTGGGCCATGAGAAATCAGCTCAAAGGATTAGGGATGGTAAGTTTAAGGGTGAGCAACTGTCAATATTTCCAACGATTCTGTTGGGTGATGTTGAAGTTACGGCAGTCGTTCAGAGATCGATTGCGAGAATCATGTTGACTTTGATTATGAGTGTTAAGTTTTTTGGTGGAGCCGAGGGGGATCGGGACCCCTGACCTCATGACTGCCAGTCTGAATCACTTTGTTTTGGGTGTTCTTCTCACTTTCTTCCTGTGCTGATTCATTAACATCTATGGCTGTTTTATGGTGGCTCAGTGCATCACAGTACCGCGCTGTTTTATTGAGTTGGCACACAACTGGCACACAAGAAATGAGCACCACATCGAATCCGGCCTTGCTTTCCTGCTCTATACTTCTTGGAAGGGAGCTTGACCATGCAAAAACTTATCGCGACCGCTACAGCCATAACTCTGCTGGCGATCCTGGCCGCTGCGCAGGAGAGGAACATCGCTAAGGATGAGGCAGGTATCAAGAAAGTAATAGACGCTCTTAATGAGTCCTTTC
>JBKPAL010000054.1:0-9552 GCA_046726395.1 Acidobacteriota bacterium | reverse complement strand
GCCCTCCGTGGACGCCCCTCTTCTCATCGGCTGCAGCAACAATGGGGCGGCCCACACGCTGGAACGCCGTACCTAACTTTCTTCCAAGCTTGTCGCTGGATGAGACGTTAGCAGCGTATCGCGCCTGCGATCCCCACGTACCTTTGCAAGCGCAACAATCGCTAAGTAAAGCGCCAGCACAATTAGTGCACCCGAAGCTAAGGCGTTAACTAACTCGATATCAAAGTGCCCCGATCCGACTCTTGTAAGACGAAGATTTCCAACGACCAACGCGCCTAATGCCCACAACGTAATGATCAGTACAAAGATCATCGGAATCAACGTGAAGGCGATGCGCTGCCGGGCTTGATACAACCACACCGTAATCGCGAGCAACGTCAGCGCAGCCAACAACTGATTCGATGCTCCAAACAACGTCCAGAATTTTGACCAGGAATTCGCAGGCGCAAACGTGATGAAGTAGAAGGGAAGCGCCATTGTCAGTAGAGTTCCTGCTAAGGCTCCCATCCGTCCCTTCCATCCGCAGAGTTCCTGAACAATGTAACGTCCCAGTCGAGTACTAACATCCAGCGTGTCAAAGACGAAGGTGGAGAATGCCATCGCGCCGAACGTCACCGCGAACGCCATTTTGTCCTGACCAATAATCAACGTTAGAAACTGACCGATCCCGTTACCGTAGATAGTTCCCGGCGCTCGACCTTTTAAGCTCTCCTGAGTGGCAATCATCACAGTCACTAATGCAATCAAAGCCACAAAGCCTTCAGCCAGCATTCCGCCGTAGCCAACAGGTCTAATGTCGGATTCGCGGTCCACCTGTTTGGATGTTGTACCGGAGCAAACCAGTCCATGAAATCCTGAGCAGGCGCCACAGGCAATCGTCACAAAGAGAAACGGAAACAGCGTCCCGGTCATTCCTCCGATATCGAACGACTTGAAAGCGGGTTGTTGGATCTGATAACCACCGAAGAAGACGCCGATGATTCCGAGTGCCAAGGCAGAGTAGAGAATGAATCCTCCGAGATAACCCCGCGGCTGGAGTAAAGCCCACACCGGCACCATCGAAGCTATGCAGCAATAAGCGAGAATCAATACTCCCCACGTTCTGTGATCGAGCACAAACAGATGTGATGTAAAAGTACCTACCCAGGACAAAGCGAAAGCTGCGGGAACAAAGATTACCGTCACTAGCCACAACGGTGGGTTAAAGAAACGTTGGACCAATCCCAACACAATCGAGAGTGTTAGATACATGATGCTGGCAGCAGCAACAGCACCACCAGGATTGAAGGTCACCGTGGTCCCTTGGAGCTCTTCGGAACCACCCACAAACGTGCCGGCCGTAATGTCGGTAAACGCAACCGTCACGTAAATCAAAGCTATCCAGATGAACGCCATCATTGCTCGTCCAGCACCATTGCCCAGGTGCTCACGAGCAATCTCCGCAATTGATGTAGCTCCGTGTCGCACAGATGCAGCCAGACTCGAGAAGTCGTGGACAGCGCCAATCAACACCACGCCGAGTCCAATCCAAAGTAAGCACGGCAACCAACCGAATGCCTGACACGCGAGAATAGGACCTGCAATGGGTCCTGCTGCTGCAATGGCTGAAAAGTGTTGGCCAAAGAGATAGAACGGACGTGTCGGTACGAAATCGATTCCGTCGTTGACCTGATGCGCAGGAGTGACGCGAGCATCGTCAAGCTTGAACTGGCGTGCCACCCAGCCGCCGTACACGTAGTAGGCCGCTGATAGCAGTAGAACAAACCCAATTGCCAGGATCGTCAGACTCACGATTCAATTCCTCGACTTAAGTTATCGTTTCATCGGAACTGGGACCATTGGTGCTTGCGGCAATCGCTCCAGCAACACCTAACACAATACCGATCGCGATTAAGAAAATTCCTATGAAAGACTGAACGTGCTTCTCGCCGCCGTGGCTGAAGGCAGCGTTCACGATTTCGACGAACTTTAAGTTATGAGGAATAGTGAAGAGGCCAGCAGCCACTAACAAGAAGCCGAGTGAAGCTATCTTCAGACTCACTGGCGCTCGAGCCGGACGACCTATCTTCATCCCCACCGCGCTTCGCGTGTAGCCGTAGGCCAGGTAGATCGAGAGACCCAGAACGAGCCAACCAACAAATCTCCACCACGATGCCGGTGGTAGGTAGTACATCAGAAACACACACGAGAGACCGCCCAGAGTGGGGAGAAACCACGAACCTAAGGGCACCTTAAAAGGCCGCGGTCGCAGCGGATCTTTGTAGCGCAACACGATGATGCCAATACAGACAAGTAGGAACGCGAACAGAGTCCCGATGTTTGTGAGATCCACCATCTCGTCGATGCTCATTACTGCAGCAAACCCACCCACGAGAACTCCGGTCAAGATAGTAGTCACGTGAGGCGTTTTGAACTTCGGGTGAACGCTTGCAAAGACCGGCGGCAACAGACCATCGCGAGCCATCGAAAAGAATATTCGCGGCTGCCCAAGTTGAAATACGAGCAACACAGCCGTGTGTGCCACAACTGAACCAAAAGCAACGATCCCACTGGCCCAGGTTGCCTGCGGCGCAACATGCTCGAGGGCCATCGTTAACGGCTCCGCCTGTTCTGTTGATAAGCGCGTCACTAATTCCTGATACGGAATCATTCCGGTGAACACGGCGGCAACGACTACGTAGAAAATCGTGCAGATGACGAGCGACGCAATGATTCCTATCGGCAGATCACGCGCAGGATTCTTCGTTTCTTCAGCGACCGTTGAGACAGCATCGAAGCCGATGTAAGCAAAAAACACCACCGCTGCACCGGCAAGCGTGCCTCCCCAACTGTTCGGCTGAAATGGATGCCAGTTCTTAGCCATCGTTGCGGGTGACACGAAGTAAAGAGCGACCACAATGAAGAACAACAACACGAGAATCTTGATCCCGACCATCACCGCATTAAATTCCGCAGACTCCTTTATTCCCCACACCAATACAATCGTGATTAAAGCCACTATGCCCAGAGCCAGCAGGTTGAATACGATCGGCACACCAAAGATATGCGGTGCGCTTTCATACAGACCGGGAATCTTCGCTGCAGTGCGATAGTCAGTTGCCAACCACTGCGGGATATCTATGCCGAGTGTGCCGAGGAACGTTCGAAAGTAGTTGGCCCAACTAATTGCTACAGCAACGTTGCCGACGGCATACTCGATGATTAAGTCCCAACCTATGATCCAGGCGACCAACTCGCCAAGCGTGGCGTAGGAGTAGGTGTAAGCCGATCCGGAAATGGGCACCATCGACGCAAACTCTGCGTAACAAAGAGCGGTGAACGCACAGACTATGGCGGTGATGACAAACGAAAGCATCAACGACGGGCCGGCGCCGGGACGTGCCGCGTCACCTGCCGCAGCCGTGCCGACCGTCGCAAAAATTCCTGCTCCGATAATGGCTCCGATTCCGAGCAACGTAACGTTGAATGCTCCAAGCGTCCGCTTCAAAGAGAACTGTGGGCCACCCGCAGCTGCCATTATGTCGTCGAGGTTTTTTGTGCGGAAAATTCCTTTGAGCAAAGGATGTCGCCTCCGGAATGGGATGTTGGACCTAGATGTGTCGATTGGGCGAAAGAAAAGCGTGCGGAGTTTGGCATGGAACAAGCGAAAAAATCTAGGAATAAAACCTAAGCCTTCGGTACAATCAAACCCTCGGTCAAATGGTATAAGCTAATAACCAATCATCACTTGTCAGCCATGTATCCGTTCAGAAACATTCTTTTTCCTACAGACTTCACGCCTCACGCGCGAGCGGCGTTGAAGTACGCCGCAGCGTTTGCGCGTAGTGGCCGTGGTCGAGTAGTACTTTTCAGCGTGCAGAGCGCACAGGTTCCTGCGAATCTGTTGACACTCCCGGAGCGAATCTTTCAAGAGCAAGACAACAAGTGGTTGCTGCAATTGAGAAGCGAGGTTCGAGAATTACTTGCTGATCCATTGTTTGATGGACTCGAAGTTGAGCCGGTGATTGTCGAAGGTGAGCCCGCATCACAAATTGCCAATGCGGTTCGCGATTACGAGATAGACCTGGTGACAGTCGTCACCCATGGTCGAAAAGGCTTGTCACGTGCGCTGTGGGGTTCCACGGCCGCGGAGATAATCAGCGAGGCACCTTGTCCTGTCTTGACGATTCGTCCGCCGCAGCATGACTTCGTCGAGCACCGCGGTAGTCACACGGAGATTCGTCTGAACCGAGTTTTGCTCTCGACGAATTTCAGGCCATCGTCAGCCGCGGCAACACAGGTAGCCAAACAACTGGCCCAACACACAGGCGCGGAGCTGCATGCTATTCACGTCATCGGCGATTACTTCCAACAGATCTCCGTCATGTTTCCTGAGGGGGGATTGACGGCGCTCTCAAGAATGCGAAGTTATGTGCGGGACCGTATGGCCCAGTTCACTAGTACTGAGGCTCCGAGTGCAACCACACACATCGCAGAGGGCCACCCATATGAAGAGATTGTGCGGCTGGCGGCCGAAACTGACGTCGACCTTATTGTTATTGGAACCAGTGTGCGTCCATCCATCTTTGGAGGCGCTCCAGTACTTGGGGCCGAGATCGAACGAGTAGTGAGAAATGCGCCTTGTCCCGTTCTGTGCGTTCCAGAAACACGGGCAGTAACCCCACTCTCCGCATTGGTGACGCAACCCGCGGGTTAAGAACGAGTTCAAGAACTAGCCATGCATCAACGCTATCACGCGGATCAGACATGGTGTCGTCTTGTTTGATCTGCGGCATCCGCGTTAGTCCGCGGCGCAAATTAAAAAGGGCAGCTCCTGAAAATTCAGGACTGCCCTAAATCTTTGCCTTTAGTTCGACTACTGACTGACTAACTGTAAGCGACCATCGGGCAAGCGCACTGCCGAAACTGTTCTCTCGTAAGCCGTGAGGGGCTTGGCTTGCATTTGTTGAATAGCACCTAGCTGCGCGCCCGAAATCGGATTCGCATGCTGAGCTGCGAGAGGATCACGAATCAATAAATAGCGACGCCCGATCCTTCGCACGTACTCACGAGTTTCGGAATATGGCGGGACTTGGTATCCATACTTAATCACAGCGCCTTCGCCTGCGTTGTACCCAGCTAGCGCCAGCACAACATCCCCTTCAAAGTAATCCAGGAGGAACCGCATATACCTCGTGCCACCTTCAATGTTCTGTTTGGCATCGAAGATGTTGGTCACACCAAACCGACGCGCTGTGAGTGGCATTAGCTGCATTAATCCGCGTGCACCTTTTGGCGAAACGGCGCGCGACTTGAACGTCGATTCCTGATGCATGATTGCGTAAAGCAAAAGAGGATCGACTCCATTGCGTTTGCCGGAATCAACAATGAAGCCATCCACTTCCGCGTTTCCCGTGGTGAAGCCCTCCAGTGAAGTACCAACAGCGCCATTGGTAAGTTGCGACAGAGGCTTCGATGAAGGTGAGTAATTGAGACTCGTTGTCTGAGTCAGTTTGCGCGGGCGTTTTCTAGAACGAGTTGGAGTAACTGACGCTGGTACTTCAATTCGAACCCCGTTGGCGAAATCGAAGTTGTCGACGCGGTAAGGGTTCTGCGCAAGACCTGAAAAGGCCGTCAAGAGAACAAAAGCTGCAGCAAAGGGGAACTTGTACATGCTGTGATTTCTTGGTTCCAACTGGGAGCGCTGTGAGGTGCAGGACAGTGCAGAAACAACTGCAAAGCCATGATAGCACAGGTCGTTAAACCGTGGCCAACAATGGCTGCTTTCGCGAAAATAGGCCGGTTTTGCGAAGTTTCAGAGCGACAAGACCGGCGCCCAAGTCCTCCCGAAGGTACGACCGCCCGAGTTCAGTTCCGCCTGCTCGAAAGAGTCTTGGCCTGATCATAGGCTCTCTTTCCGCTGTGTTCGTCTTAGTTCGTGTGGTTTCGTGGATCGTTTTTCTGTGGTGCAGGAACGAACGATCCACCAATGTCATGCGCTTGGTTTCGTGGATCGTCTTCGGTAATCCATGAAAGAACGATCCGCTAAATGACACGAATTATTACCGACGTGCCGACGACGATTATGCAAAGAGTTGGGCATTGAATGGAGATCGACTACTTCATTAGCCGACTGGTGTTTGTAGTTATCATGCTTTTACGATAATCACGCTTTACGAAACCTCATTTTCCGAAACCCGCGCGCTTCAACGCGCCTCACCCAAACGAGGAAACCAAAATGAAAAAACTTCTTTCCGTTGCGCTGTCTCTTCTCTTCATAATTTCAATCGGAGTTGCGAACCTCACGGCGACTCCTATCAGCGTGGGCCAGTCAGCTACTGGGACCGCGAAGAAACGTGGGCCAGTCTTTCGCGCCACCAAAGATCAAATCAACCAAGCTCAAGCCGTTCTCAAGAACCGTGGCTTTTACAACGGCACCCAGACCGGCAAACTCGATGATGCGACTCGCGAGGGTCTGAAGAAATATCAGACCGCAGAAAGCCTCAAGGTCACTGGCACTCTGAACAAACTGACTCTGGAAAAAATGGGAATTGAACTTACGGAGAAGCAGAAAGGAATGTAGCTACTCCAAAAGAAATGCGGTGACAGGCGGCACGGCGTTTTGTATTCGTGTGAGGTGATTCATTGTGAGTCAGAATTCAAGGCGCTAGCTTGCCTCTGTCACCGCATTCCATTTTGCAGATTATTATTAGCTGAGGAGGCGTTCGACGATCGCGAAGCTTGCTTCAAGAGCTTCGGGCAGTTTGTCTGGCTGATTACCACCACCCTCAGCCATATCGGGTTTACCGCCACCCTTACCACCAACAATTGGTGCCAGCTCTTTGATGACCTGTCCGGCGGGAACTCTCTTAGCAAGGTCTGACGATGTGCGGACTATCAGTGAAGCTTTTCCATCACCACTTCGACCTAGTATGACGACGCCCGATTTAATGCGCGCAAGAAGAGTGTCTGAAAGTTGACGCATTCCCGCCGCGTCGAGCCCACTTGCCTCACGTGCCAGCACGCGCACTCCTGACACATCTCGAGCATCATCGCCGTTTGACGACGCACCGATGGCTCCGGTGGCAATCTTCATCCGCAAATCTTCGGCCTCGCGTCGGGTCTTCTTCAACTCGTCTTGCAACCGACTTACGACCGCCGGAAGTTCTGCTCGCGACGCTCTCAAGTCACTCGCAAGTTTGTCGACAATAGCTTCGGTTTCACGGAACCGGCCAAATGCATCCACGCCGGTGACTGCCCTGATACGTCGAACACCTGAGGCAATCGATTCATCGCTAACGATCTTAAAAAGGCCGATGTCGCCGGTAGCTCGCACGTGTGTACCGCCGCAGAGCTCCTTCGAAAAAACGCTTTCCGCCCCTCTTATCGACAATACACGAACCTTCTCGCCGTACTTCTCGCCGAAAAGGGCCATGGCTCCGGAACGCATCGCATCCTCGATAGCCATTTCGTCGGTTTGAACGGGCTCGTTTCGAAGGATGTAGTTATTGACCAGATCCTCGATCTCTTCCATTTCGGCTTGAGTTAGTGGCTGATAGTGCGTGTAGTCAAACCGCAGGTAGGTCGGTGCGACCACCGAGCCAGCTTGCTTGATGTGAGTTCCCAGCACTTCACGCAACGCTGCATGCATCAAGTGCGTCGCTGTGTGATTGCGCCGCGTTGCATTACGTTTCTCCGCATCTACTTCTGCATCAACGGTGTCGCCAACCTTCAGAGATCCCTTTTCCACTCTGACCCGATGAACTATCAGGCCTTGCGAGGGCGAGTACGTATCCTCGACGTTGGCGATCGTTTCACTACTCAAGCCATGCAACCGGCCAACATCCCCAACCTGGCCGCCGCTTTCGGCATAGAACGGAGTTTGGTCCAATACGACTTCGCCTGACTGACCTTCTGTAATCTCATTAACCTGACGATCCTGTGTCAGAAGCGCAAGCACACGAGCGTTGCTTAACATAGTCCCTTCGTATCCGGTAAATTTATTCCGGCCGACCTGCTCCGCAACTGATGAATAAATGGGCTTCGCTTTCGATTGAACGTCCGTCGTATCACGTACACTGGTTTGCTGGAGCTGCCTCAGCGCCTCGTCAAATTGCTGATTAAATTTCTCTTCATCGTCTGCGAAAGAGTGGCCACGTTCGATCAAGCTGATTCTGATCAGGTCGCGCGGGACCCCATAAGTGTCATAGACCTTTGCCAGTTCGGCTGCAGGAATGGCGGATCCCTCTAAGGAATCCAACAAGAAATCAAGCTTCGTCAGTCCGGCAGTGAGCGTGGAACCGAAGCGTTCTTCTTCCAACTTAACCATTCGGTCAATGAAATCTCGCGAGCTCTCGAGTTCCGGATAAGCCTCGTGCATCAGGTCCACGACGAAGTTCGTCACCCTATGAAAGAAAAGGCCTTCAAAGTGCAGCGTATGCCGGCCATGGTAGATGGCGCGCCGCATAATCTTCCTTAGGACATAATTCCGACCCTCGTTCCCTGGCAAAATGCTGTCAGCTATTGAGAACGCTGTTGCACGAGCGTGGTCTGCTATGACGCGCATTGCAAACCCTTCCTGAGAATCAGGCTCATATGCACGGCCGGCTAATTTTGCAGTGAAGTAAATGATTGGTTTGATTAGATCAGTCTCGTACGTCGATTTCACATCTTGTAAAACTGCCGACAAGCGTTCTAATCCAGCTCCGGTGTCAACCGAAGGAGCTGGCAGCGGCTCGAGCTTGTAAACGCCTGGCTGGGTCTCTACGCGGTTGTATTGCATAAAGACCAGATTCCAGATCTCGACCGTATCGTCGCCCGGTCCATTCACCAGATCGGCCCGGTTGAAATTAGGATCTTCGGGTTTTTCGCCGAGGTAATAGTTGATTTCAGAGTTTGGCCCACATGGCCCTGTTTCAGCCATCTGCCAAAAGTTATCTTCTCGACCAAACCGCAACACTCTTTCCGGTCTGCCGCCCACTTCGATCCATAAGCGCTCAGCCTCCTCATCCGCCGGCACTTCATCGTCACCGCCGAAAACGGTGAACCACATTCTTTCTGGATCGAGGCCGAGCTTACCTTCCTCTCGCGGGCCAGTTAGGAAGTCCCAGGCGTACTGAATCGCCCCGCGCTTGAAGTAATCACCGAACGAAAAGTTCCCGAGCATCTCGAAGAATGTCTGGTGACGTGCTGTGCGTCCGACTTCATCGAGATCGTTGTGCTTGCCACCCGCACGAATACACTTCTGTGAAGAGCACGCACGCACGTATTCACGCTTCTCCAGACCAAGGAACACGTCCTTGAACTGATTCATGCCGGCGTTGGCAAAAAGAAGCGTGGGATCGTTTGCCGGCAACAAAGGCGCGGAAGGCACACGTTTATGGCCGCGCTGCTCGAAATACTTCAGAAAGGTCTCGCGAACTTCGTTTCCAGTCATAATAAATAATGTCAGTAGTTCGTGGTCCGCTCGGCTACTGCACGGACTCGTAACGGACTACTGACGTAAAATTGAGTTTAGCACGCACCTTAAGGTCAGGCGAAACGACGAGTTTTGCTTTTACTCAACTTCATCAA
>JBKPAL010000053.1:0-11632 GCA_046726395.1 Acidobacteriota bacterium | reverse complement strand
TGCCAGCACACGCCAATCCATTCCGATTTCTTTTGAGCGAGGAATGGAATCCGGACTGATGTAGAGAATGAAATCGATGCCCCAGCGAGCCAGCAGCAATCCGAGCGCGCCACCAATCAAGGAGAGCAGCACACTCTCGGTCAGCAATTGTCGCGCGATGCGCCAGCGACCCGCACCCATCGCAGAGCGAATGGCCATCTCTTTTTTGCGACCAGCTGCGCGAGCCAAGAGGAGGTTTGCGATGTTTGCGCATGCAATCAGAAGGACGAACCCGACTGCAGCAAATAGGACCCACAACGCGCGCTGAACATCATGTACGTAAATCTCAAGCAGCGGCCGCAAACGGACTCGAGTGCCGGCATTGGAATCGGGATATTGCTTCTCTAGGTTCGCCGCGATCATTTCGAAGTTCGCTTTTGCCTGCTCGAACGTGACGCCTGGCTTCAATCTGGCGACGCCGTACAGGCCCGGGTGATTGCCGCGCTGTTGCCAACTTAACTCACCAGAAAGTTGACCGACGGGAACCCACATCTCGACTCGACTCGGGTATTGATAGCCCCTCGGCATAACCCCTATCACCGTATAACTCTTTCCATTTAGCGTTAACGGTTGGTTGATGATGTCTGTCCGACCACCGAATCGGCGCTGCCACAAACCATCACTTAATACGACAACGGGATTGCCGCTGGGTTGGTCTTCTTCATTGGTGAAGACTCGGCCCACCGCAGCGTTGACACGAAGAACGGAGAAGAGATCCGCAGAAACTTGACCGGTAAGAATGCGCTCTGCTTCGCCCACTCCAGTCAGGTTGTAACTGGCGCGGTTATAGACTCCGATTTTTTCGAACACTTGATTCTGATTGCGCCAATCGGTGAAGTTCGGATATGAGATCGACATCTCGTCCAACGCTTGGCTGGTTTCGTTGAGAAAGATGAGTCGGTCGGCTTGATCGTAGGGGAGCGGACGAAGTAGCACTGAGTTCACGACGCTGAAGATTGCAGTGTTGGCTCCGATGCCTAAGGCGAGGGCGAGCACTACAACGAAGGCAACGCCTGGGCTCTTAATCAACATGCGCGCACCGTAACGTATGTCCTGCCATAGAGAATGCATTTTTTATCTCCCGTGTTAGGTCTTTGGTCTTAGGTCTTAGGTCTTAGGTCTCGTCCGTTGTTGTTTGTCGTTTGTTACACCAAGAGAGCAACTGACAACTGACAATTGACTACGGACAACAGACAACCAACAAAGACCAAAGACCCAAGACCTAAGCCCGCTCACTCGTATCTCAAAGCCACCAACGGATCTACTTTCGTCGCTCTTCGGGCCGGCAAATAGGTCGCCAGGAGAGCAACACAGATCAATAACAGTGAAATGACTGCGAAAGTCGTGAAGTCAGTCGTGCCGACGCTGAACAGAAGACTCGACAGGAAGCGAGTGACAATTAACGCCGCCACCAAACCAAGGCCGAGGCCGATCAGGGCCAGCAACATCCCTTTTCCAATGACCAGCCGGAGAATGTCTTTCGTCTGCGCACCTAAAGCCATTCGTACGCCGATCTCACGAGTGCGTTGTCTCGTCGTAAAACTAATCACGCCGTAAATGCCAACTGCGGCCAGCGTCAGAGCAAGACCAGCTAAAGCACCGAGCAGCACCATGTTGAAGCGTCTCGTTTTTAGAGATTCATCGACCAACTGATCCAGCGTAGTTACTGCGTAGAAGGGTTGTGTTTTGTCGCTCTCCCAGATGCGAGCTTTCAGTGATTGCAGCAACGTATCTGGTTCACCCTTCGTTCGCACAACAAAAATGATCGAACCCGTCGGTGATTGCGAATATGGAATGAAAAACTCTTGTCGGGGACTTCGTTCCAAACCGTCTTGTCTCTGGTCCGTAACTACACCGATCACTTCCAGTGTTGTGCCGGTGCGCGTGTCTCGACCACCGCGCTTCAAGGTAAATCTACGTCCAACTGGATCGAGGCCCCGCGAAGTCCAGTTTCGTCTAGCCATTGTTTCGTTAATTAGCGCTACTGGCGGCGAGTCTTTAGTGTCGAATTGACTGAAGGGTCTGCCATTGATTAAGCGCGCACCGATCGCTGAAAAATAGTTAGGCGATGCGATCGTGAATTGGGCTACGGGTTCCTGCCCCGCAGACGGAGGAGACTCTCCTTCAATGACAAAAGGCAATGATGAGGTCTGGCTACTCTCCAATAACGGTAGCGCAGTTGTGACTCCTGCAGCTTCTACTCCTGGCAGAGATTCAATCCTCTCAAGCGTCGCTTTGGTGTAAGTCTCCCGTGTTTCAGGCTTGGTGTAGCGTGCCCAGATGAATGCTTGAATAGCCACGACTTTGTCTGCTGCGAATCCGGGATCGACGTTTAGTAAGCGGACAAAACTTCGTAGCAGCAAACCGGCACCAATTAGCAGCACCACAGTCAGAGCTATTTGTGCGATCACAAGTGTGCTTCGCAGACGATTGCCAGCCACCGTGGTGGGTCGACCTGTCTCTTTTAGACACGTGTGTAAATCCGGCCTCGAGAATTGCAGCGCTGGAGCGAGCCCGAAGATTAAGGTGGTAAGTAGACCTATGAGGGTAACGAATACTAGGGTCGTAGTATTCAAGCCGACCTGCTCAATACGAGGAATGTTGCCGGGATTATTTGAAACGATTAACCCCATGATCCAAGAAGCTAAAAGCAATCCGCCAATAGAACCGAGTATTCCAAAGAGCGCACTCTCAATTAACAGTTGACGGATTAATCGTCGCCGACCGGCTCCTATGGCGGCTCGTATTGCAAATTCCTGCTGCCGTTCACAAGCTCGGGCCAATAACAGATTCGCAACGTTCGCGCAGGCAATAACGAGTACAAGACCCACTGCGCCAAAAAGAATCCACAACGGGCGACGCCACTTGCCTTTTAAATGTTCCGGTAAGGTAACAGCCGTAATGCCGATGCCCTCGTTTGTGTTGGGATATTCATGAGCCAGTTGTGAGGATATGTTGTTCAAATCAGCTTGTGCCTGATCGACCGTCACGCCGGGTTTTAATCGCGCAACAACTTTCAGATACGTTGCCTTGCGTCGTTGCTTCATCACCTCGTCAGGAACTTGCGGCGCCCACATCTCATCTTCCTGTTCGAAAAGATGGAGTCGAAAATCCGGTGGCATAACACCGACAACCGTCGTCGGGGTTCCGTCAAGAGTCAGTGATCGGCCGACCACACTTCTTTCACCTCCGAAGCGACGTTGCCAGGCACCGTAACTCAAGATCACGACCTGATTGCGTCCGGGCTCGTATTCCTCAGGAAGGAAGGTACGCCCATGGATTGCGCTAGTACCGAGCAATTGAAAGAAGCCCTTTGAAACCAAAGCGGCGCGTATCACCTCTGGCTCATCACCACTGGTGTAATCGACACTATCGGGGTTGGCGAAGGCCATTTCAGAAAACGAGTTCTGGCGTTCGCGCCAATCGAGAAAATTTGCCGGAGAGACATCGTCACGAGGGATTCCGTCTTTAGTGTTGTTTTCCCACAACGTCACGATTCCGTCAGGGTCCTGATAAGGCAAATCATGGAAGAGTACGCTATTGATTACGCTGAAGATGGCTGCGTTTGCGCCGATGCCGAGCGAGAGCGTTATCACGACAATCGCAGTAAAGCCCGGGCGGTTACACACATTCCGGCCCGCAAAGCGAATATCCTTTAATAATGCTTCCATGCTTGAAACCTGGTCCTTGAGTCTTTCGTTTTCCGATCTTTTGCTAGTTGAGCTTGCTCGTTTATGTAAAGCTTACTCAAAATTTAAAATTTGAAATTTAAAATTTAAAATTTTCACTCGTATCTCAGCGCCACCAGCGGATCAATCTTCGTGGCCCGTCTTGCCGGAAAGTAACAAGCGAAGAACGCCACCATCATCAGCAACAAAGCAATCGCACCGAACGTCAGTGGATCATTCGCACTTACACCAAACAGAAGACTTACCATCAACCGCGATAGAGCAAACGCTGCAATCAAACCAATTGCTACACCCGCAACGGTAAGCACCATTCCCTTCTTTAATACCAACCCGAGAATGTTTCCCTGCTGTGCACCCAATGCCATTCGCACTCCTATCTCCGGCGTTTGCTGAGCCACGAAGAACGAGAGGACACCATAAATACCGAGCGACGCGAGTAGCAGAGCCAGTCCCGCAAATCCGATCAGCAGAAACATTCCCAAGCGCCGTGGTCCAGTCTCCTCAACCAGCAGTTGATCCATTGTGGCGACGTTCGAGATAGGCTGGTCAGGATCGACTGCACGAATTTCCTGACGTACAGCACCAACCAAGCTCATGGGATCACCGTTAGTTCGAATCACTAGATCACGAGGCGCGTACCAGAAGTGAGTCCGAACTTGACGATAAGGCAAATACATCTCGGCCTTGACCGGGGCGTCCATGCCTATCTGACGCACGTCGCCAACAACACCGACAATCGTTATCCAGGGCGCATTCTCGATTCCGAATTTGAAGCGCTGGCCAACGCAGTCTCCAGTGGACCAGTACTGACGAGCCATCGTCTCGTTTACGATGGCAACCGGCATCGATTGCTGGTTATCACTCTCCTCGAAGTTGCGTCCTTGCCGCAGAGTCACGCCCATCGTTCGAAAGTAGTCGACGCTGATCTGTCGGTGAATCGCGTTGTAGAAGACGCCTGGCTCAGGCTGCCGGCCTTCAATCGTGAAACCGTTCGCTCCACCTTTCCATTGCAACGGTACTGCTGTGGTGTAGCCGGCCGAAATCACGCCCGGCAGATTTTTCACTCGTTCAAGGACTTGATCGAAGAACGCAGCTCGCTTCGGCAGCTCGCCATATTTGTAATTTGGCAACGCTGTCCGCAGCGTGAGGAGTTTTTCCGGCTGAAAACCTGAATACTGATTTCGCAGATTAAAGACGGTCTGCATCAACAGGCCTGCACCTATGAGTAGAATCAGCGCGAGTGCGATCTGAGCGACGATGAAAGTGCTGCGCAACTTACCACCTCTGGCCCACGCACCAGTGCGTCCGTGACCCTGCTTCAGTGCTTCGTTTAGATCAACCTTCGAAGCTTGAAGCGCTGGAACCAGGCCAAACACAATTCCAGTCAAAACTGAAACTGCCAGGGCAAAGCCGAGCACAGGAAGATCGATTTCAAGCTTCGTGGCGACGCTCATACCGGCGGGAATGAGTTCTTTAAGAAGATTGAAGCTCCACCACGCGACCAACAGTCCGAGTAGACCACCCGCACTCGCGAGCAATACGCTTTCGGTCAGTAACTGTCTGACTACTCTTCCGCGACGTGCACCGAGCGCAGTCCGAAGTGCAATCTCTTTCTTTCGTCCAGTGGCACGCGACATCAATAAGCCCGCGATGTTGGCACAGGCGATCAAGAGCACCAGCGCCACTGCAACGAGCAGCAGTATCAACGGTCGACGCACCTTGCCCGTCAACTGTTCTCGCAGCGGCACCACAGTGGATCCAATGCCCTCCATCTCTTCGGGATGGTCCCTTACAATTCGCTCCGTGATGTTTTTGATATCTGCTTGGGCCTGCTCGAGAGTTACACCACTCTTCAAGCGCGCGACGATGGTGAGGAAATGATTGTCGTGATCGGCGAGTTGCTTATCGCTCAGCGCCGCGGGAACCCAAAGCCCCGTGTAACTTTGCATGATTTGAAAGTTACGCGGCATCACTCCTACGACTTCATATTTTTGACCATCTAGGAGAATGCCCCTTCCAATTACCGATTGCTCACCGCCGTATCGTCGCTGCCACAGGCCATAGCTAATGATCGCGACTTTGTTTCCACCGGGCTTGTCTTCTTCAGCAGAAAAGTTTCTACCAACTAGCGGAGTCACTCCGAGCAAAGGAAAAAGATTGGCAGTGACTCCAAATGTGGTGATCCTTTCTGGCTCACCCTCACCAGTGAGATTTACGTTGCGCGGATCGAGCGCGGCCATGTCTTCAAATGAGATCTGCTGTGTTTTCCAATCGTGGAATGTGCCGGGCGCCGGGTCGCTGCGCGGGAATCCAATGACGGACATATCCTCCCAGACCATTACCAACCGATCAGCTTGTGGAAACTCGAGAGGCCTCAAGAGCACCGCATGGACCAGACTAAAGATTGCGGTGTTCGCTCCGATACCCAGAGCGAGCGAGCAGACAGCAATAATCGTAAAAGCGGGCTGCTTCAAAAGACCGCGTACAGCGTAGCGAAGATCTCTGACTAGTGTTTCCATCGTTAACCTCCTCGTCGGTGCTTTGGGTCTTTGGTCTTTGGTCTGTGGTCTTTGTCCGTCGTAAGTGGTCCGTCGTCAGTGGTTAGTCGTTCGTCTTCGTTCGTGTCATTTCGTGGATCGTCTCTATTAGCGCAGAGTCAAGGACGATCCACGAAATCACACGAACGAACACGAACGAAGTAACGAAGACCTTTGACGATGAATTCGAAATTGAAATTTTAAATTTTAAAATTTTCACTCATATCTCAAAGCCACCAACGGATCGACCTTTGTGGCCCGACGCGCCGGGATGAAACACGCAACTACCGCAACCAACATCAGAAGAAATGAAATGACGACAAACGTGATCGGATCGAGAGGCTTTATCCCAAATAGAAAACTCGCTAGCAGCCGCGTAACAATCCCAGCGGCTGCTAGCCCGATCGCCAGTCCTACCAACACCATTCCTAAACCTTGACGCAGCACGAGACTGAAAACATCTGCTGCCTGGGCTCCCAACGCCATGCGAATTCCTAATTCACGCGTGCGACGCGAAACTGCGAATGACATCACTCCGTAAAGGCCGATCGAAGCCAACAGCAGAGCGAGACCGCCAAAGATGCCAATTAGCAGTGCCCCGACCCGAGCCGTGTAAAGAGAGTTGCTGATTGATTCGCTGATCGGTGCCGGACTAGTTAGTGGCAAGTTCCTGTCGAGCGACTGAAGTTCCTGTTGAATCGCAGCGGACACAGCAGAGGGATTCGCCGCCCGCACATGCAGGTTCATTCCTGTTTCATGGTTTTGCGATAGCGGCAAATACGTTACGGGAGTGGGCGACTCACGCAAAGAGAGATATTTGCTGTCACGCACTACGCCGATAATTTCCCTCCATGGGCCACTCGGCCCATTGAAGCTCAGCTGTTGACCCAGAACCTCCTGTCCAGGGAAGTGTCGCTGTACAAATGCTTCATTGACGATTACAACTCTTGGGCCCTCTTCCTTATCTTGAGCATTGAAGTCGCGTCCGCGTAACAAACCAATCCCCATTGTCCGAAAATAGTCGAAGCCTACGACGTTAGAAGAAGTGGAATCGTCGGTCGTAACGACACCACCCGAAGTACTTTCACTGCGAAATTGATCTTCGCGTCCACCACGGCCTTGGATCAAAAGGCTGCGCACCGAACTACCTCCACTGAGCGCGACTACGCGCGCCAAAGAGACTGATTCGACTCCCGGTATCGCCTGAACGCGTTCGGTAGCTTGCCGGTAGAATTCGCGACCTTGTGGTTTTGTATATCGCAGGAGGTTTATGTTCAGCGGTACCGTCAAGACCTTATCCGCAGCAAATCCAGGATCGACGGCTTGTGTCTGTCGAAGGCTGCGCAAGAACAATCCAGCGGCAATCAATAAGACAACCGACAACGCAACCTGCGTAACCACGAGAAAACTTCGCAGGCTGAAATAGCCCTTGCGATCGACCGCGGACCAAGACGCGTCTTTAAGCGCAGGTGTGAGCTCAGGACGCGACGCGCGAAGTGCAGGCGCAAGCCCGAACACGATTCCCGCGACAATCGAAAGGCCTAACGTGAAAAGAAGAACCGGAAGATCGATGATGAAGTTTGGAGTAACAGGAAGAGCTCCCGGCGGCGGCGGCACTGCACGCCAGGTTGCTGCAGCCCACCACGCCAATAGCAATCCTAAACCACCTCCGAGCGTCGCAAGCAGGACACTCTCAGTTAAGAGCTGACGTACGATGCGCCAACGGGTAGCACCGATCGCGAGGCGAACTGCTATCTCTTTCGTGCGTGCCGACCCGCGAGCGAGCAGAAGATTCGCTACGTTTGCACAAGCAATCAATAGCACCAGCCCAACTACGGACATCAATAGAAGAGCGACTGAGCCGAGCTGACGCCGTGTTTCGGGACTGTCGGTATCGCGAAAAGGCGAAACGGTGATACCTCTTCCTTTATTAGTATCGGGGTATGCGGACTCGAGCTCTTTCGCAATCGCTGCTAAAGAAGATTGCGCCTGCTCGATGCTCACGCCCGGCTTCAATTTACCAACACTAGAGAGCCATCGGTTCCTCCGCACATTAAGTAAGTCAGGATTCATCTCGCCTGAGTACCCAGCGCGCGGCGGGCGCATCGTGGCCTGCATCATCATCGGCACATACAAATCACGAACGTTACCCAGTTCAGCTCCGTTGAAACCTTCCGGCGCAACACCGATGATCGTAAAACTATGCCCGTTTAGCAGAAGTTGTTTTCCGACTACGTTCGGATCTGCCCCGAACCGTCGTTTCCAAAGACCATCGCTGATAACCGTCACCGGATGAGCACCGGGTGTTTGATCGTCTGCCCTTGAAATCATCCGGCCCAACGCGGCATTCACACCGAGCACTTCAAAATAATTCCCGGTAACAATGGTCCCGAAGACAAGGTCAGTCTGATCGTTACTATTCAGACTGGCCGCAATCCCACCCCAGGCACTCAAACCGTCGACTACCTGATTTCGATCGCGGAGCTCGACATAGTCTGGGTATGAGAAAACACTGCCCGGCGCGCCATTGAAGACATAAACGAGCTTCTCCGGATGCGAGACTGGCAGTGATTTCATGAGGGTGCTGTTGACGACACTGAAGATCGTTGTATTAGCACCAACACCAAGAGCAAGAGTGAGAACTGCGACAGCGGTGAACCCCGGATGCTTCAGCAAGCTTCTAACACCGTAGCGAATGTCTTTGAGTAACGTTTCCATGGTCTTTCTCTTTTCTTGATTTGAAATTTGAAATTTAAGATTTCAAATTTTCTGATCTTTGGTCTTTGGTCTTAGGTCTGTCAGTTGTCCGTAGTCCGTGGTTCGTGGCTCTTTGTACTCGGTCAATGGTTAGCTCAATCGACGAAAACACAAACAACGGACCACTGACCATTGACAAAGACCAAAGACCCAAGACCGTTACTCGTACCTAAGCGCCCTCAGCGGATCCACCTTCGTGGCGCGTCTTGCCGGTACGTAACAAGCCAGCAATGCCACGCTCACCAACAGAAGCGACACTACTGCAAATGTCAGCGGGTCCGTTGGACTAACACCAAGTAGTAAATTCGCGACAACTCGGCTGAGCGCGAGCGCTATTGCTATACCGGCAATCACTCCAATCACGGCCAGCGTCATTCCACGCTTGATCATGAGCCGCAGCACGTCTGCTCGTTGTGCACCCAGAGCCATGCGGATTCCAATCTCATGTCTGCGCCGCATCACGGTGTAACTCATGATGCTGTACAGACCCATTGTCGCCAGAAGCAGCACGAGTATCCCAAAACCCGCAGCCATGCCGGCGCCGAGTTGCGGTCCCCAGTACGCCCAACTCAAGAGTTGATCTCCAATTCTCATGTCCGTGATCGGAACTCGCGCATCAAGCCGCCGCACTTCAGTTCGCATTCCTTCAACCACCGCTTTCAAATCTCCTGCCGAGCGAGCGCGAACAAGTAGAAACGACGTGGCAACGGTTGCAAGCTGTTGTCGTTGCTGATGTGGCAGATACATATACGGACGTGGGTCCTCGTAGATGTTTCGGTACTTTCCATCTCGCGCAATGCCCACGATTTCCAGCAACGGTGATGATAGGTCGCCGAGACGGAAGCGTTTGCCTAACGCGAGTTCATCGCTGCCGAATAAACGACGCGCCAGTTCTTGATTAATGATCACCACCTTCGGACCCTTGTCGTCGTCCTGCTCGGTGAATTCTCGACCCCTAGTGATCTCGGTGCCTGCGGTTTCAAAGTATTTAGGGCCCACGGAAAAATATCCGATGATCATCCCCTGATTAGGAGCTGGTGCGGGCTGACCTTCGACGATCAGTGGACCAGTAGAATTGGAGCTGTCACCCAACTGCAAGGTGTTCACGAAGGACGCAGCACGGGCACCCGGGAGAGCTTCCACTCGACGTCGCAGCTCGGAATAAAACCGCTTGCATTCCTCCAGGTTGTAGCCAAGCAGTCCAGGACTAACCGACACTGAGATCAAATTATCAGTCTTGAAACCAGGATCAGTCGCTTGCACGCGACGCAGGCTGCGTAGAAAGAGACCTGCACACACGAGCACAATCATCGAGATAGCTACTTGTGCGATGACGAGTGAACTCCGAAGGTTCGGCACCCGCCGCTTCCGGATGATGCTGGTCGCAGCAGCACTACTGTCGCTCTTCAGAACTGGAACCAGATCTGTTCGTGCAGCCTTAAGAGCTGGAACAAGGCCCGAGACAATGCCGCTGAACACTGAAATAAGAAAAGCCCAGACGAGCGCACGTGAGTCCGGCGCAAATGTGAGATCAAGCTGATAGGCAAAGGGCGGAATGGATGCACCCATCAGCGCGGAACACCAGTAAGCCAAAACTAATCCCAGCAGTCCGCCAGCGATCGAAAGCACCAGACTCTCAGTGAGTAGTTGTCTGATGATTCTTGTGCGACTAGCACCGACGGCAACGCGTACGCCAATCTCCTTTGCGCGATCGGAGCTACGCGCTAGTTGGAGATTAGCGACATTCCCGCAAGCTACGATGAGGACCAGCCCCACCACGGCAAGCGCAAGCATCGAGCTGAAAGTGATTACCTGAAACGCATCGTTCAACCTGCCTTCCGACTCGGGAACAACCTGAATTTTCGTGCCTTGATTGGTCGTGGGATAAGTCTGCGCGAGGTTGCTACCAATCAGGTTCAGATCCGCTTCGGCTTGTTTTAAGTCAACACCAGGCTTCAACCGTCCTATCACTTCGAGAAAATCGTGGTCGCGTTCATTGATCCATTTATTGTTTCTCAACAGCTGCGTGCGCATCATCACTGGGGTCCAGAAATCCGAAGCCAGAGGAAATTTCAGTCCCTTGAACTCAGCGGGTGCTATGCCGATAACCGTGAATGGTTCACCGTTGAGAAAGATCGTTTTGCCTACAAGTGCGGGGTCGCTGTTCAACCGTCGTTGCCAAAGGCTGTGACTCAATACGACAACGGGATATTTGTCTGGCACGCTGCCCTCTTCAGGTTGAAATGCACGCCCCCGCTCTGGTGCTATTCCGAGAACGTCGAAGTAGTTTGCTGTAACGAACTCTCCGTAGATCACATCTGCCTGCTCATCCTCGGCGCGTCCGCCATTTTGACTCAGAGCAACTCCTGTGAATGAAAACCCCAACAACCCAGAGAAGCTGCGGTTCTGATCTCGCATGTCTATGTAGTTAGACCATGAGAAGTCGTCGTAGACACGCGATTCCTGAGTGGAACCAAAGAATACGTGCGCCAACTGATCTGGGTCAGAGGCAACAACAGGTCGCAAGACGAGGTCGTTCACGGCGCTGAAGATTGCGGTGTTTACGCCAATACCGAGTGCCAGAGTTAGAACTACAACGGCGGTGAAGCC
>JBKPAL010000052.1:0-4136 GCA_046726395.1 Acidobacteriota bacterium | reverse complement strand
AAGTCAAACACTGGCTCAGTCAGCAGGACCAGCGATGAGCTGAAGTTGCAGGCCTTCGAGCTCTATCCATTCATCGGATCATTTGGAAAATATTTTTCTGCAGATACCAAAATCACCTTCGGATCAGACGGAGCACCGGTCATAGAGAACGCTTACACGAAAGCTAATGTTGGCGATGCAAAACGGTTTTTTGGTGCACGTGTGGGAATCTTTCATCCGTACGATGGCTACGGCGCTTCGGACAGCCCGGCGACAAACTCACGTCCCCTTATTCAAACCATTCCGGCGAATCTGAACGGTTCTACGTTTTTCACCACCTGGGGATTTGATCAACTCGGGTGGGAGACGGGTTTCGATTACAAGCGCACTTCCATTCGCGCGACAGTTTTAAATGGACTTGTGCTTAGTAAGGAAGATGACACGTTCAAAGTTTCTGCGGCCCAGGGTGGAGCACTGACCGCACCTTCAATCGCCCCCCGATCGAATACTTCGGACTTCCAGGTGTTTGTGAATCAAATACTTCACCCGGAAGGTGGCGGCTTGTCGCTGCACTACTATCACGGGAATCTGCAACTCCCAATTAACAATACGAACACGTTCTTCTTAAACAAATTCGATCGTGTAGCTCTGTACGGCAGCTATCCAGTGATCAAACACTTACACCTTCTGGGAGGTGTTCAGTGGGGCCGTGATCATCTTCCGAGCGGAGACACCTTCGCGAGTGAAGGAGGTTTTGTGGAGGCGGCCGTGCCAATCAAACAACTCTCCGCAGCAGGAGTGCGCTACGACTGGTTCGACCCAGCTCGCGAGGAACAGAACAATGGGGTCAAGGGTGTTACCGCATACGTCAACGCTTGGTTCTATTCGCAGTTTCGTGTTGTGGCTGAGTATCAACACAAAAATACCAAGCGCGGAGTAGCTGCGGAACAGCACGACGATACTATTCAGATCCGCTTTATCTATATCCAATGAGAATCTTAAAAATTTTCATACGAGGTAGCTGAAATGCATCTTGCTCAGGTCGGAGTGAAGGAGCTCTTAATTTCACTAACAATACTGACGGCAACGTTGGTCATCGGTTCTCCTCAATTGGCTGAGTCCAACTTCGACAAGCGGAGTATCGGTGAAGACATCTTCAGGAATAGATGCACTGTGTGCCACGGCTTGGATGGAAGTGGCAATACCGCGCTAGGCAAGAAGTTGTTGATTCCTGATTTGCGATCAGAACAGGTCCAACAGCGAGAAGACGAAGAATTGGTGGAGACGATTACGGAGGGAAAGGGAGAGATGCCGTCATTCAAGAAGAAATTAAGTCGAGACAGCATGTACGAAGTCATTGCTCATCTTCGAAAACTGAGCAAACACAGTTGACGCTTTGTATGCAGATCCAGTCACCGAGTCATTTTCGGAATTCGTAAAATGCCACGCTCTTGAAAGTGCCCTCGTATTACAGTTCTACCCTCAATCCAAAAGTGATTTGAGGACTCCAGGGGGGCACGCTGGATGGCGTGCCAGGTTGTCGGGCCGATGACGTAACCTCATCGGCCCGACGCGTAGCACTCTCAGTCTCCTCTTTGAACCCGGATCCGTAACAAAGTTGACATCATCCCGTCTCAGCGCGAAGCGTTAATTTCATAAATTCGGAAAATGCCACGCTCCGCAAAACGCATTCGTATTACAGTTCTACCCTCATCCAAAAGTGAGTTGAGTAATCACGTCGGTGCGTTTTGGAAGGCACCAATGTCATCGGGCTCGAAGACGTTACGCCATGGGGACTCTACGCCGTAATGTCATCAGCCCGATGACCTAACATTCGCAACCTCCCTCTTTGAATATGACCCTTTAGATCGACTCGTTGACAGAACTCCCTGCGCCCAATACTTACCTGAGATTAGAGGAGTAAAGATCATGAGCACTCACCTACTTCGCTCAATTTCGCAAAGGCGGTCAGAGTTCAGAAGACCTCGCACCAAAGGAACTTACTTTTTGATTGGTGCTTTGCTTGTCGGTCTGTTGGGCCTCAGCCTAGTCAGCAACGGCAGCAGGAGCGCAACTGCGCAAGGTGGCTTTCCGGATCCCAACGCCAACTGCCCTCACAAAACTTGTGGTGAGGTCTCGCCGCTAATTCCAATGCAGAGTACAGAGGCAGTTCACATGGGACTCGTTTGGAAGAGAAATTCCTCTGTGCCCAAAATACTCTTTCATGCCAGGTTCCCTGAGTACACCCCGAACGATGTTGCGGATCCGGCCTTGGTTGATCTCGCAATTGCCCGCGGAGCATTTTCGACGCCTGGGTTACAGTTCAACTCATCATTAAGAGACGTGCTTCACGGATTCGATCCTTTCCTCGGCCTTGGAACGAACCGTTCAGCAGATGACTCTTTCCAGAGACTCACATATGGCGGCTATCTCATGCGCCAGGGTCTGAGTCAAAGCGTACCGACGCGAATCGTTGCCAATCGCACAATGGAAAGGCAATTGTTGTTCGACATCGGACACCCTGACGCGTTCAGAACCACTGGCAAATTCCATACGTCATTACTGGACGAAGGAGATTTTGCCTTGAATCGTCCTGCGTTCGCGGAAAATGGGTATTCAAAAGGCATGTTCTACAACACCTACTGCAACGCGCGCGTCACACTGGCCGATGGACGCGTGTACGTTTTTGGTGGTCACGATATGCAAAGCGATAACGGGCTGTACAAGGTGAACATCTTTGACCCTGAGACGGAAACTTGGATTCAGCGCCGTCAGCCGTGTACGCGGTCGAATTGGGCCGCTGATCCGTTCGGCATACAACTATTCGCGATCGATCCGAATGCGCAGAACTACCCAAACTGCGATCAGCGGAACCAGCAAAGCACACAACCTTCCGAACCATCTGACCAGAGGTATGCGCGCTGGTATCCGTCGGCAATTCCGCTGCCGAACGGTACGGTGCTGGTAGTCGGCGGCTTCGATCAGGACAACACAATACCTCCAGATCCAAATCGCGTAGCTAAGGGTAGACAGAACATTTCCCAAACAGATACAGCATTCACGGCGAGCCGTGTTAACCAAGTTGTGGCGGAGGTCTACGATCCGCAAACCGACCGCAATATCGCGCTTGAGAACGCGCGCATGGCTTTTCCACTCTACCCGCAGCTTGAAGTTGTACAAACTGGACCACGTAGAGACGATTGGGTCGTCTGCACATTCGACGGTGAAAAGGACTATGGACCGGAGATTATCCCAGGAGGGGCAAGGTTCGGTGTAGGTGGAGGAACACCTGGATTCACACAAGGAAATACTTGGTGTCTAGATGTGCTGGCGGCGCTAAGAGATCCTAACCGAAATATTCCTGCCAAGAATCATTGGACACTTATCGACACAGCCTCAGAGGTAAGGCCTTACTGCTGCCCGACGGCAAGCTTGATCGAAATTGACGGCAATGGACATACGGTGTCGCACAAGTGGTTCATGATTTCAGGGCAAGATGCGGCCGGGGATCAAACCGGAACAGTAGAAGTGATCGACTTCACGGATGCAAACCCGCAATGGCGAATTGTGGGCAGCATCCTGCAACCGCTGGCCACTACAAAGGCCGTGTTACTTCCGGACGGCAAAGTGCTCATTGGACAGGGAGTGAACCGATCATCGAACTGCAATGTCGACGGAAGACCGTGCACGTACGAAGAAAAGGAAGGTCTTCACTTCCAGATGTTCGATCCAAACACTGGTTCAGTTACGAAACTTGCCAGAACAACTGTTTCGCGAGGTCTGCACGGAACCGCGACTTTGCTTCCAGATGGCTCCGTGTTTTTCGCCGGAGAAAATCGTGAAGCATTGGTTCGGCCTGATGATCCTTCCTTTCCTCTTGTGACCTCATATGCCGGGTTGCTTCCGAGAGGAGATCCGGACCAGGGCGTGCCCGTGGGGCAACTATTCTTCCCGATGTACCTCTTTAAGCAGGATGGCACGCGAGCTACTCGACCCGTCATCGAGACTGCACCGGAGGACATTTCGTACGGTGGGCACTTTGATATCAAAGTTGGTGGAAACCCCAATCAGATATCGTCCGTGGTGATGCTCCGTAGCGACCATAACACTCACAGCCTTACCACCGGGGACCGTTACGTGAAGCTTGCATTTCACCA
>JBKPAL010000051.1:0-4546 GCA_046726395.1 Acidobacteriota bacterium | reverse complement strand
TCGGTCGCACAGGCTCGCTGAAATTGAAATGCAAGCGGCGGTGAAGTTGGAACCGCAGAATGTCAGCTACCGCATAATGCTGGCGCGATTGTTCTTCGACTTGGGATTCGTTAAGCGCGCTAAGTCTGAAGTCGAAAGAGTACTTGATCTAGATAAAGAAAATCCCGACGCAAAAGAGTTGCTACGATTACTCGAAGCGGGCACCGCGAGATAGCGCGTGATCGAATGGTGTCGTACATTTCAGTATCATCGCGCGGTAGAGAACGTGTGAAGACTGAACCTTTTCATTCTCCCCAAGCTTCAGCTTGGGGTCAGCTCTCCAGATGGGCAACGAAACCGTATTGACTTCATGACCCACGCATAGCTAATAACAACATGTCCGCACCTTCTATAGATTACTTTGATACCGTCGCAGCTAAGGCCTTTCTGCAACTCGGCGCAGCTGCTGATCAATTCGAAAGATACGAGCACCCTCATGCGACTCGCATAGCCAGGATCGCGGACGAGTTAGCAAGAACGTTCCACATGGCTCCCCATGACCGCCGTTCCCTGAGCTCTGCCGCCCTGTTGCATGACCTCGGAGAAGTGGCGATGGAACGCCATTACATTCACCGTGAAGGATCGTTAAATGATGAGGAGCGGTTGGACCTCGCACGTCATCCAGTGATCGGCGAGCAAGAATGTGCTCGGGCGGGCGCTGACCGAACCGTACAGCTCCTGGTCCGTTGGCATCACGAATGGTGGAACGGCTGTGGCTATCCCGATGCTCTTCGTCGTGAAGAGATCCCGTTAGCCGCACGTATCCTTCGACTTGCTGATTCGTATGCGTCTCTTACGGACGCACGCCCGTTTCGACCCGCAGTGACCGAACGTGAAGCGCGTCAGAAAATCATCGAAGGTGCGGCTATTCAGTTCGATCCGAAAGTTGTGCTGGCGTTTGTCTCTCTTGCGCCGATGGATGAGCTTCAGTCGTACGCTCTGACAACCGGTGATGACGAGAAGAACGAAGGGTGGAACCTCTTCTCAACCTTCCTCAAATGAAACAGGTATTTCCTAACGGCTGGTTGGCTTTTGAACTAGGCGTCCTGAGACGGCTGAAGTTCTCTTGCATTGCGTTCCCTTTCACAGGCGAACCCGAGCTCGGCATGCACCTAAAGCGTTGGAAGGTCAGAGTCGCAGCAAATGATCCGATGATCTGGTCTTACACCAAAGCAACTGCCCTCCTTGAGAACTACTCGGAACGTCTTAACCCCATGGAGATTGACTCACTAGTGGATGATCTCTATCTGCCGCGTGAGCAACTCACGAATCCTTCATTGCTGAAATGGTTCAACGAGACTGACGCATCGTGGTTCGACAACTTGCGTCTGAACGTTGAGCAACTACCGACCGACTACAAACGAGCACTTGCGCTAACCATCGGCATGATGGTCGGTGATTATGTTCTTTCCTTCGACGAAGAGACGCGGCAACTGCGCCAGCCTCTCTATCTTTCGAATGTTTTTAAGCACATGGCCGAAGTTCTTCCCTATCCTTACGACAACACATTAACAAGCAAAGCGTTCCATCAGGACACTCGTACATTCCTGGCGGAGCGTCAGCATACCGACCTCTTGTTCCTCCGATTGCCGGCACCGGTCTTCGAACTCGACCCATTGCCAGATACCAGTAACAACTGGCGAGAAGAATGGTTACGCGGCAGTGACTATTTCTGGTTTGAGCTGGAGAGTAAGCGCGAAGGTAACCTCGGGTCGCGCGTACAGAGCAAGCAACAGTACCTCGGGTTTGTCGATGACGTGTTGCGTACTGCCGCACACATTCCCTCATGGGCCATTGCGCATACCGACAATGGATTTATCACGACTGAAGAGTTAGGCGACCACATTGGACGCCTGAGGAACATAGAGGCGATCTATACGAAGGACTTCTCGGACATGTTGGGCGTGCGTACATCAATTGTGACTGCAGTAAGTTGAAAGCTGAATGACCTCTAAATGACCACTAAAGGGCTGATCCAGAGAAGGTCTCGGAAAATATCGCCAGTTCCGTACTTATGCGACGGATCCGTCAGATAATACTTAGTTAGGCCCAGTGGACACGGAGGATCAACATGGAGAATACAACAGATTTCCTTCTCAAAGAATATGAAGCAGCCCGAGGTGAGATGGCTGATGCGGTAAAGGAAACCAGAACACTTGAACGGTACGCGCTATTAGCAGTAGCGGCGATTTGGAGTTGGGTCGTCGCAAGTCGCAAACCTGAATACGATGCGCTTAAGTGGTTACCTGCCCTTATCGTCGTGTTCTTCGCGTTCCGCGCGCTAGTACTGACTAAACACGTCGATTTCATCGCAAACTACTTAGAGAAAATTGAGAAGCATTTTGCTCTGCCCGATAGCCTCGGTTTCGAACAACAGTTCAAAAACAAGGGGACTCTAAAAAGGTTTAGTGCCTATGTCTTTTGGGGTCTGCTGTTTGTAGGGTCAGTTATCATCCCGTGTGCATACAAGGCCTAACCAGACCGTGCAGCCGACGTCGCGATAGCGTCTTTCTCAAGTAGTCTTGTTGCCTCAGCCCGGGTGCTGACCGCGCGCCGCAGCTGAAGTCCATCGCTATGCTACTAGCCGAAAAACCTGAAACTTCTTTTGCTCACGATTTTGACTGTCGCGGCTGCTTATTACTCCTCGAGTGAAGTGTTCGGCCAGACTCGCTCATCCGAGCGCGAAATCGTTCCGGCCAACCGCGGCGCAGTCAGCGAAACACAATCAATATTGCCAATCACAAGCAAGTGGCAAGAATTAAAAAATCCACCCCGGCTGTGCGGGAGGTCATTGGGTGGGACGAGCTCTGTCAGTAACTGGTGAGGCTGCATTAGCAACAAATCGATACCCAATTCCCCGGACAGTCAACACGTGCTTCGGTTTCGTAGGATCATCTTCAAGGTATTTCCTGAGGCGCACAATGAAGTTGTCGATAGCACGTGTGTCAGTGTCTTCACGCAGCCCCCACACTTCCTCCAGCATCGCTTTCCGCGACACCACTTTGCCTTCGTGTTTGATCAGGTAGCGCAGCAGGTCTGCTTCCATCAAAGTGAGATTAACAGTCTGATGCGGAGTGCGAAGCTCAAGTGAGTCAAAGTCGATCGTTCTGCCACCGAACTCGAAGGTTTTCTCCTGACGTCTATCGTTGCCTGCCTTTAATTGGGGCTCTGCCTGACCTCGATCTCTTTGGGACCATTCCCGACGACGCAACAGAGCATTCAGTCGCGCCAACAGCACTGCCAACTCAAACGGCTTAGGCAGGTAATCGTCAGCGCCGGACTCGAAGCCTCGCAGCACATCTTCCGCGCTGCCTCGAGCAGTCAGCATCAGCACGGGAACGAAATTACCGGCTGCACGAAGCTGAGTAGCTACTTCAAACCCATCCTTGTCCGGTAACATCACGTCAAGCACCACGGCTTCAAAGTTCTTATCCTTCTCAAGCAACAATGACAGAGCTGATTCCCCATCGCCCACAGTCTCGACCTCATAACCTTCGGCCTCCAGATTGAAGCGCAACCCGTTGGCCAGATGTTCTTCATCTTCTACGATTAAGACGCCGCTCATAATTTTCAGGCTCGTGGAAGCTGAATTGTAAACGTGCTTCCTTCTCCCAGACCTTTGCTCTCAGCAAAGACGCGTCCGCCATGCTTCTCCACTACGGAGCGGACGATAAAGAGTCCGAGACCGGTTCCTTTCACTCGCGCCATCACGCGGCCCGGCACTCGATAGAATCTCTTGAATATTCGTTTCAGTTGCCCACTCGGAATGCCGACACCTTGATCCTTGATTCGGACTGCGATTCGCTTCTCGTCGAGCGTCGCAACTTCGACTGCAACCTGCACCTCTTTTTCTGAATACTTAATGGCGTTGTCGAGCAAATTGGAAACGGCAGCTCGTAATTCATCCGCGTCTCCCGCAACTCGTGGCCTTTCTCCGTTACCGCTTTCACTGAAACTCACAGCGCCTGCATTTAAGTTGTAGCGCACACGAGTGAGATCAACGCACTCACGCACCATCTCGCCGACATCAATGATTGTGGGATTGATTCTGCGGCTTCTGTGTCCGGTCCGACCGGCTCGTAGGACCTGTTCGACTGTTTGCAGCAGACGATCACTGTCAGCGAGCATGACATCATAAAACTCCTGCCGCTGTGACTCGGTGATATCGCGCCTCTGCAGAGTTTGCAGGTAGAGACGAATGGAAGTAATCGGGGTCTTTAGTTCGTGAGTTACTGCGTTAATGAAGGCATCGTGCTGTTCGTTGCGTCTGATCTCACGAATCAGGAAGGTCGTGTTGAGGACTAGACCGAAAATAATCAGCAGGAAAAAGATAATCCCGAAAACGAGCAGTGCTACTTCGCGCCAGTTGAGCAGAATCCAGCTAACATTCAAGGCTACGGCGACGGCGACAAGGCTCGCGCCAAGAGTAATGAAGAAGGCTATTGATTTCCGCCGACCGACAGCCATACGCGGATTGTTTCAAAGTACAGTGAGGAAAGTCCAGATG
>JBKPAL010000050.1:0-20185 GCA_046726395.1 Acidobacteriota bacterium | reverse complement strand
CTTGGTGTGCAGTTGAAGATGCGGTTGCAGTTTGGTGAGGGTGCCGCGCCAGCACTGGACCAGAATCGACTGTTCCTTCCTTTCGATCAGGAAGCAGGATCGTTCCTCGTAGCGTTAGATAAAACAAACGGAAAGGAGCTCTGGCGCGCTGAACGAGAAGAAGGAAGTTCTTGGAGCACGCCGTTGATAGTGGAGTATGAAGGCCGGCGCCAGGTTATCGTCAGTGCAACAAAAAAGGTTCGCAGTTATGACGTCGTGACAGGAAGACTCATCTGGGAATGCGCGGGCCTCGGCGCTAATGTGATTCCCGCGCCCGTCTATCATAATGGTGTCGTTTACGTGATGAGTGGATATCGAGATCCGAAATTGATGGCAATCAAACTTGGCAGGGAAGGCGACCTAACCGGAACTGACGCCGTGTTGTGGACGCAAACGCGCGGCACGTCATACACCTTATCTCCTGTGCTGCATGAAGGGCAGCTCTACGTTGTTACCGACTCGGGCCAGGTAAGTAGTTTCAATTTGGCAACGGGCGAGCCCTATTATCATCAGGAGCGACTCCCGCGACCTTACAACTTCAAAGCCTCGCCGGTGGGTGCGAATGGAAAACTCTATCTCGCAAGCGAGGAGGGTGACGTGATCGTATTGAAGATGGGCGAGAAATTTGAGGTACTGGCTACCAACACGCTTTCTGATCAGGTTTTCATTGCCTCACCAGTGATTGTGCAGGGTCAGCTCTTGTTGCGCAGTCAGAACACTTTGTACTGCATAAGCTAGGCTTACCTGAGCGACCTCAACTCTTGACGCGTTTCCACCTGCTTGCCGGAATCAAAGTGTTTGGGTCGTGGGACCAGCCGGTTAGATCGAGCTTGAAGGTACCTGTTTGAAATCGTGGGGCAATGATGACCGGGCGACGGTCCCTTGTGTCGCGAGCTATATCGATGTTGAAGATCAAGTGCAACTTCGAACCACTGTGCTCAAGAGTTGCCTCCGTCAGGTGCATCGTGCACGTGCCCGCGTTCGAAAAATTCAGTGCAGGCAGCTTCTTCGCCTTGGCTCGCTCCTCTGAGTCTTCCTCCCAATAAAAGGTCTTATTGTCGGGCGCGATCCACGCCTCTCCCACCCAAATGTTCGCGTCGCCAATATCTTTCGGCAGCTTGCTCGCGACATTTTTGACGTCTGCTTCAGTTAGTACCTCGCCCGCTTGATTATGCAAGAGAAGACTCACGGAAGCTGGGTTGCAGGACTGCGCGTGTGTGGTGTTGAAAAGAAAGAGGAGGAAAAGTGTTGAGTAAATTGAAATTCGCATGGCTCCATTATCTATGAACCCGGTTTTAATTGCGACATCTTGGATTAATGTTGGAGGGGCGTTCCTCTTATGAGCGCCCCTCCTTTAAGTACGGGAGCAATGATGCCCGCTCACGGAGGCACGCCCTACAATTTCATCCGAATGAGATTCCGAAATTCATGGACCACCTTTCAGAATTTTGGAATCGAAATCTCACAGAACCTTTCACCGACTTTTTAAGTATTACAAACATCTGTCGCACGTGATCAGTTACCCAACCTATCACTCGCGTCGTTAGACCAAGAACCTTCCATAACGTCGGAAACAGATTCGGAAATTAGAAAGAGAAGGAGAGAGGACGATGAACCGCACCCTATTTTGTTTCGCCGTCGTACTGACGAGCATGCTTTCTACGACATGGACCATTGCGGCCCAGCAATCGATTGCTAAACAACCCAACACGCAACCATTAAACGCGTCGCAGCGCTCGTACCAACAAGCCCGGCGAGTGCTCGACGACGGCATCGAAGCAATGGGCGGCCTCGGAGCCTTGCGCGGAATCAAGGACTTTACTCTCAAAGAAAAAGGCAAGCTTTACGCGCGTTATCAAAGTCCAAACCCGGAGCCACCGTTTGTAACCGGAACATCCGAGGAGATACTTATCGTCGACAACGATCGCGGATTACTGTTTGACGACTTGAAGACCGTAAATCCTGGCTTCAACAATTGGGTTAAGACCTATATTAAGGGAACTGAAGGGTCTACGCTCGACATGTGGTCTAAGACCTCAACGCCCATCGTGAATCCGTCGCTAAATAATTTTCGCGGACAGATTCGTCGCATGCCTGTGTTCGTGCTGCTTGAAGCGTTGGACCGTGCGGCAACTCTGCGCTGGGTAGGTGAGGATGAGATTGCCGGCAAAAAGCAAAGGGTGATCAGCGTAATCCGTCCAGACAATCAGCAGTTAGCGCTATCTTTTGACGCGCAAACGAATCTGCTGACTCGTTACGATTATCTCTACGCCGATCCAATGGTTGGCGATGCGGTGATCGCACAGATCTATCCGGCGTATCGAAATGCTGGCCGAATCAAAGTTCCGACTGGTCGCGTCCTGATTAATTCGGGAGGGGTCGTTCAGGAGACCGAGTACACGGATGTTCAACTCAACACTCGACCCGCCGAAACTGCGTTTGAAGCTCCAGATGGTTTCGAAAGGCTTGCGGCGCCGCCCGCAACTCCTCCACCGCCGGCCGTAACGAAGGTTGCAGATGATGTCTATTTTCTACAGGGATTAAATGGTGGCACACACAACATAATGTTCGTTGCCTTTAACGATTATGTGCTGGTCCTTGAGGCACCCGAACAAATCATCTTTGGTAATAACTCGGCAACAGCGCTTACGAAGATCAAGGAGACAGTTCCAGGTAAGCCGATCAAGTATTTGGTACTGACGCATCATCATTCTGATCACGCGGGCGGGTTTCGAGATTACGTGGCCGAGGGTGCCACGATAGTGACAACGGCCGGTAACAAGAGTTTTCTGGAAAAGGTATCGGCAATTGATTCTTCGCTGCTGCCGAACTCGTCGCATGCGAAACCAATGGTGATTGAGACCCTGCAAAACAAGAAGAGAGTTTTTCAGGACGACAAACATACGGTCGAGCTGTATGACGTTGGCCCAAACCCCCACGCGACAGAAATGATCGTTGCTTACTTCCCGAAAGAGAAGATCCTATTTCAGGCGGATATGCTAAATGCTGCTCCTAACGGTTCGATTCCCATCGCTCAGGATGTGACGCTGAGTTTTGCAGAGAGAATCCAACAGCTGGGTCTAAACTTAGAAAAGATCTACGGTGTTCATAGTCGGGCTGTAACACCTGACGAGTTGCGAACGTCAATCGATAAACGTCGCGCTTCGGACCTGAAGTAAAAAAAGATCTGCGGAGGGCCTTTACACAAAATCCCACCAACTGGTGTGGGCGTTGGTGGGATTTACCTTTTCCTTGATCGCTTCTTCGGCTTCAATCGCCAACTTGCACCGAAAAACTTGAAGTAAACGCGGCAATCGCTATAATTGCCGCAAATCTTACTTAAATCGAGGGTTGCGGCTATGAGAACCAGGGTCGCTGTATTCCTTGTCGCCGTCAGTATTTCCTTCTCCGCGATTGCTCCTGCACAGACCTCTAATCGGAGAGCGAATAAACAACGCACAAATGCCACTCCAAGAAGTAGCACTGTGAAAATTTGCCAGGGGGTTCCTATCCCAGACGGCTACATCATCGTTGGCTACCAAACATCTACGGCGTGCCCTCATGGTGCCTATCTGCTCAAGAAACAGGAGGCGGACACCGATGTTTCTTCCGTAGCCAAGTCGAATTCACCTGCGCCTGCCCCCTCCGCTGCGAAAGCATCAAGGCCACGCCGGGTGGAAGTGGCCGAACCGAGTAACGCGCTTACATCATCTGAGGGCCTCGGGAACACAACGCTACGCAAACCTACATTGGCTAATGTCGCGCCAACTGGTGTCGCCGTGAATTCCACGGCTGCTCCTATTGCGTCGTCTCAAGGTGAAGAGGTAGGAGAGGGTGAGGTTCTCCGAATTGACACATCGTTAGTCACCGTTCCCGTAAGTGTAATGGATCGCGACGGCCGGTTCGTGTCCAACCTAAAGAAGGAAGACTTCAGCGTATTTGAAAATGGGGTTGAGCAGTCGGTTGCTTTTTTCGAAGCCACGGAAAAGCCTTTCACAGTCGCCCTTCTACTCGACACGTCGGCTTCAACCCACTTCCGTCTGGCTGAAATTAAAGAGGCTGCTATTGCTTTCGCCAAACAACTCCGACCGCAAGATCGAGTTCTAGTCGTGACATTCAATGATGAAGTGCTGCTACTGACTGAAGCGACAAACGACGCGAACGTGATCAACGCCGTCATCGAAGAGTACGCATACTCAGGAGATTCAACACGTCTTTATGACGCGGTCGATCTAGTCGTCAGGGAACGCCTTAGCAGGATACCCGGTCGAAAGGCAATTGTGCTTTTCACTGACGGAGTCGATACCTCCAGCTTCATGGCAACGTACCAAAGTACTCTTTATCAGGCTGAAGAGTTGGATGCACTCATCTACCCTATTCAGTATGACACTTCCGATTACTTGCAAGGCGGAACGATTACTGTAGTCACCAACAGTAGCGGTTGGCCTTTTCCTGGCAGACGATCGTCAAAGACCTACACCATTCCATCAAACGGTATACAGCTACCGGGGATGAGCAAGGCTGACTACGAACGGGCTGATCAGTACCTGCATGCGCTCGCGGACAAGACTGGGGCGCGTCTATATAAAGCGAACGATACAGCAGAACTAAGCAAGGCTTTTGCGCAGATTGCGGAGGAGCTTCGTCGGCAATACAGTTTGGGCTACTACCCTCAAGGATCATCGGGCGAAGGCAGCGAGCAACGCCAGATCAGAGTGCGTGTACGTCAACCGAACCTTGCTGTGAGAGCAAGAAATAGTTATCTGAAACGGGGTTCAACGACCACTACAACGCCGTAGTGGTTTGTTTTGAGTAGCCACTGGCTTCGACCGTCCAGTAAAGCTGCTAATAAAACTACTGGGCTCCGCCCTCCGTGAGTTTTGGGGAGGGCGGAGCCCAAATTCGTTTAGAGTTCACCGGAAGGGCGAAGCCACTTCCTCAAACATTTACTTCCGCCACGTCGCAGACTTCGTGAACTGCGGTTCGGTCATACTCGTTGAGCTAGATCTAGTCGTTTCGCGCGCCCCCTAGAATCGCCAATTTGCGGGTTCGCACGCCTGGCCTCACCTCAGCAATATTCTGGCAAAACCCTCCTCTATCTTGCGATTACCTTCTAATCGTACTTATTTAAGTTGGCGATTGTATTCACTTTGTTTGTTGGTGCAGCAGGAACCACCACTCTGACGTCATAATTACTGCCGACAAACTATCAGTGAGAAAGTCACAGTCGCATATACGGCGGCACCTGCGTGAGGGGTGCTGACCTAAATTCTTAAGGTGCGGAGAGAGAGAGAGTGGTGAAAATGACGAACAGAAAATCTTGGCTCCCGGTGGCTCTGGTTGCAGTGGCGGTTGCCATTGTGGCAGGAGTTGGCGTCGCGCTATGGATGCGTCATGAGCAAAACGTCAGTGCAGCAGCATTACCGAATGCAGCCCGCATTCAGCAGGTTGAAGGCCAGGTTGCACTGACAAACGGTCTTGCTTACGAAAATCAGAACGCGCCAACCAGCGCAGCTACAGACCAATGGTTTGTCGCCACGGCTAATCAACCGTTCTCAGTTGGCGATCGCATCTACACCCGCGATAACTCGCGGACCAGCATTGCATTCACGGGCCGCAACTTCGCTCGGCTTGATCCCAACACATCGCTTGACCTGTTGGCTTTCGATGAGAGTCGGACACAACTCGCCTTGCGTGAAGGGTCAGCTATTTTTGATGTCGGCTATTTAGCTCCAGGCCAGCTTTTCGAGGTAGCAACACCGTATGGCGCAGTCGATTTCAACGAGCCGGGCCTTTACAACATCGGGTTGCAGAATGATGGCAGCGTACTGGTATCGGTGTTGAGCGGCCTTGCGCAGGTTGTCGGACTTGGTGGCAATGGTCAGATCAGCAAAGGAGAAATACTTACGTTGGTCGGTCAGACTGCCGCGGACGTAGTGTTGTCACGTTTGGATGGTAGGAACGCGGGCTACCTCGTTGACGATTATTATCGCTATCAATACCCGCAGACCTACGATGGTCGCTACCATGATTACAACGCGTACTTGAGTGATCCTTACTATTTTGATCCGTATCGAAGGTACGCCAGTTACCGATACGTCTCGGGCGTTATTCCTGGGATTTATGATCTTGATTACTACGGAGATTGGCAGAACCTGAATGGGTACGGCTACGCTTGGCGGCCTCGTGTAGACACGGGTTGGGCCCCTTATCAAGAGGGCTATTGGTTGGCGGATTATCCGTATGGTCCCACATGGGTATCTTCAGAACCGTGGGGATACGCGCCGTACCACTATGGACGTTGGGCCTATGTCGGCAACCAGTGGTACTGGGTGCCGGATGGCGTGAACACGTTACCAGCTTATTCGCCTGCACTCGTGGCCTTTGTACCCTTTGACGGGAACCAGATCGGATGGGTACCACTTGGTCCAGGTGATCCGTACGCGCCGCGGTACTACGATTCGAATTGGCAGCCGTACTATCTGTCACGGACCGATATTGTTCAGCCACACTTGGTTAACCTCGGTGTGCCCGGCGCAGTTGCAGTGTTACCAGTGGATCAGTTCGGACGCATTGTCGAGCCGAGACGGATCGGCAGAGTAGATCCTCAGGCGTTGGCTAATGTGAGACCAGTGTTAGATCCGTTAACCTTAACTCCGCTTCGAAATGCAGTAGTGCATTCAGCTTGGGGTCGCGGAAAAATCGATCTGCCACCAGGAATTGCGAAGAAACTAGACGAGACAAGAGTGGTGACGAGCGTCGTGCCGCCAGCTCCACCTTTTAGAAAAAACCTTGTACGAGAGTTGCGCGTTGAACGTGTGCCTGAAAAGGCGAAAGGTGAAAAGCTGAAGATCAGGGATGAACGTGGAAATCAGAGTGTTCGTGCGCGGGAAGACATTCAGCAGCCACTATCACCGGGGCGGGACAGCGAAGCGGTTGAACGTGAAACAAAGCAGATGGAGAAACAGCAGAAGAGAGCTGAAGGGAGAGTTGTTCAACCCACTGGCAGTGCAGAGGGAGCACGCGTGGCGAATCCAGTAAGAAGGGGAGTGCCAAAGATGGAACGGCCAACTAAACCGGAGGGAGCGAAGCCTGCGCAGAACGCACCTCCGCAACGAGTTGAGCAGCAGCGAATGAAACAGGAAGTGAAACAAACGCAACGCGTGCAGCAGCAGGTAGAGCAACAACAGGTGCATCCGCGGGGAGAACCGAAGGCCGTGGAATCAAACCCAGCGCCTGTTAAAAAACAGCAGCAACCAGGCGGTAAGGTGGAATACAAAGGCCCGCCAGCGTCTCCTCAAGGTGGCGGCAAAGGAAAGGGCCGCAAACCGTAATTAGTCCCGAGTGGCAATTGTCAATTGACGATTTAGCAGACATCGTCACCGGGAACAAATCGCGCGATAGTGACCTGGTGCTAGCTAAGAGGCTGAGCATCAGTTCGCTATCGCTAAGCAGATCGACAAGGTCTTAGCGGACTCGTCGAGTGTTAGTTTTGCCTCAAAAGTTGCAGAGAGCTCGTCAGGAGGCTTGGGGGTCGGTGTGAGGGACCGGCTTGCCGTGCCGTTCTCTAGGGAATGATTACCAACCTTGAATTTGTTGGGCCGAAGGCCGCACCAGGGGCAAAGCCCCGAACGCCAGAACCTCAGCTCACGGCGGGGCAAGCCATCACCGCACACCAGGTGGCAAAGCCAGAACGGAAATAGGTTGGAGTTAACGCGCGATTACCCGATTTCAACTTAAGGCTTTCGCGGGATAATCGGGAGCACAACATGCGAAGGGTGTTCCTTGTCGTGGTAGATCTTCTGCGTTGCCACTTGCATCCGTGTTGACTTCCCAAGCACTTCGCCAGTGTTGAGGTTGCGGTCGTATTTTGGAAAAGCGCTAGAAGAGATCTCGATCCTGATGCGGTGGCCCTTCTGATATAGCTGGCATGTATTCCACAGATCGAGATCATAGGCGTAGACGCGACCGGGCTCGATCAAGGAAGGCTTATCCATGCCGTCGCGGAAACGTGCGCGCACCATTCCATCTGTAAGCCTTTGCGCAAACCCATTCGGCCAAACATCAATGAGCTTGGCCATGAAATCTGTATCAGGAGTGGAAGAAACCGCATAGAGCTTGACGCGGGTTGGCCCACACACCTCAGTGTCTTCCGCAACGGCTTCGCTCGTAAAAACCAGCACATCGTCACGCTCTTCAACTTTTCGATAATCATCTGGCCCACCGATTTGAGCAAAGCTTGGGTCGGTGATGAACGGGACGGGCTTCGCCGGATCGTACGCGTAGTTGTCAGTAGGCTCGTTAGAAGGCTCAGTCGTTGAGAGTGTACCGTCGCCGGAAAGAGTATTCGCGTGCCCGTTGCTATGGACGTAATACTTCGTCCAGCGGGTGCGAGCCATCGGCCACTCGTTTTCGTCTCTCCAAACGTTTTCGCCCATCACGAAAATGCGAACGGGAGGCTCTTTCATCACTCCGTTGTCAATTCCTTTCAGCCAGTAATCGAACCAGCGCAACCACGCAGCATTCAGATCAATTACTGCGGTAGGACCAAACTCAACAGACCCTATTTTTGTACTCGAGTTAACTGCATGAGGCCATGGACCCATTAAAAGTTTCTGACTTCGGCGAACACTTTCATCTCCGCGCGTTGTCATACCGATGAAATTCAAAGGTGTGCCAACCTGCTCGTCGTCATACCAACCGGAAATATTCAGCGCAGGCACGCGCACTCGTTCGAACTTGTTTTGATAGCGCTGAGGTTCCCACCAGCTGTCCAGCTTAGAGTGCTCGACCTCTTCATCCCAGAGTCGGTTGGGCCTGCCCATAGCTTCATCCATAGTAATGAATGGAAGATGCCAGTACAGCTTATTCCAATCGACTGCTTCCATATTTTGCAGAACGTGACCAGCAGTGAAGTGATACCAGCTTATCGATGCCGGCAAAGGCTGACCGGTCGGCCATTCGACAAATGGATCTGAAGGCGAGACCATCGGAATCATGGCTGCGAGATGTGGTGGCTGCTGCACCGCAGTAAGCCATTGAATCGCACCGTTGTAAGAGCCGCCAATGGTTCCGACTTTACCGGTGGACCACTCCTGAGCAGCGGTCCATTCGATCGCGTCATAACCATCCTGCCCATCGTTGACGTATGGTGTGAACGTACCATCCGAGTCCCCTCGACCGCGCACATCCATTGTCACAAACACATAACCGTTCGAGACGAAATATCGAGCGATCTTCAAAGAGCTGGCACTAGTCTTCGTGTAAGGTGTGCGTGAGAGAATTATGGGGAAGCGGCCCGGCCCATCTGGACGATAGATGTCGGCTGACAGCTCGATGCCATCGCGCATACGGACGCGGCGGTTGAATTCGATTTTTATTTCATAGGACTTTGCAGATGGTGTACCTGCCGCTGGCTTATCAGTCGTTGGCTGCTGACTTTGTGCAGCTGAAACAAATGGACTGAAAAGGAAGAGGACTAGGAACAAGAAGACGGCAATGCTCTTCTTGAATTTTGTAGTCACGAATTTCTTCATCTCAAATTGTCACCTGTCTTGGATTCAGCTTGTTGGGCTTGCCCTTTGGACTTGAGGAAGCGGCTCTGCCCTTCCGTCACTGCAATGAAGGTTTATTGGGCTACGCCCTCCCGATTGATTAAGAGATGTTCAAGATTGACTGAATGGGCGGAGCCCAAATCAATATGGCGACGTGGCGGAAGGGCGGAGCCGCTTCCTCAAGTCCAAAGGGCAAGCCCAAACGCCAGCCCACTCTCTACCTTAGTTTCGAATGTTTTCGAACAGCTCGTTGCCGATTGGGTATTTCTGCCAATCCTTGTAATCGAAGTGCCACCACTCGGCCTGGTACACAGTGAATCCGTCCGCTTCCATCGCGGCGCGCAGGAGATCCCGATGCCACCGTTGCAAAGAAGTACCCCCCGGATAGTCTGGATAAGCGCGATCCGTAGTTTCGTCGTACGTGCTTACCATCTCGACTGCTTTTCCAGTCTTAAGATCGTAGAGCGTTATATCCACTGCAGCCCCGCGGTTGTGACGCGATCCTTGCGAGGGATCGGCAACAAACAGTTTCTTGTCCTGCGGCGTCGCGTCCCAGAACACTTTCGTTACATACCAAGGTCGGTAGGCGTCATGGACCAATAATCCGTAACCCATCTTTTTTAGCCTTTGATTGATCCGTACCAGAGCCTCCGCGGCTGGACGCTGCAAGAAAGCCCTTGGCTCTGAATAAAACACAGTGCCGAAAAGATTGTTTGTAGTCGCATAACGTATATCGAGCTTAATCGTGGGATCGAGTTTCCGTAATTCGACTAGATCAGACGGACGAAAATCTCTGTTCTCTTTGGGCGGCTGAGCAGAACGTGCCTCTTTCAGAAGTTCTGGCACGGGTCTGACTGGCGTGACGCGTAATTGTGTAGCGCCTTCCTCTGGCCCGATCTGTCGACGTTTATACGTAGTGCTGTCGAGTTTGAGCTGGGTTACGCGTCCGCGTGGATCGCGTTCGAAGACTAGTGGCTGACCTGCGCGCGCACTGCTCGTAGAGAACTTGAAAGCATTGCTCGAGATCTGTTCTAGCGGTTCTGCTTCGGCTCTCTTGAAAGAAAGGCAGAGCTTTCCGTCCTTCTCGAGCACATAAAGAATTTCATTGTCGGGTCCATATTCCCCGATTAATGCGCGCCACTTGGAGGGAGCGGGTAAAGGCTTACGTGTTGGACCGGTTACTGCAGCGTTCCCGCTTTGAACAGTTGTGTGTGCCGCTATTTGCCCGCACACCAACAGCAGCATGAGGAACACAATGAGTGGTAAATGATGGCCTCGCATTTTGATCACAAGTTCGCTAGCCTTCTTCGTTCATTAGAGTTAAGTCGACGCTTTCGCTTTTACCGCGCCACACCAAGTACGCTGGCGCACCTAAGAGCACAATTCCCAGTCCTATCGCAGCCCGAATCGGTTGAGTCGCTATGGTGTTTAGGACCAGCGCAGTGGCAGCAGCGATGAAGACGAGCGGCGTCCATGGATAACCTGGCACACGGTATGGACGCACCGCTTCAGGGTGGCGTCTCCTGTACACAAAGACACTCGCGGCAGCCAACGCGTAGAAGATCCAGCCAATAAAAACCACGTACGTCAGCAGTTGTTCGAAAGTGCCGGTGACCGCGAGTACGACGGACCAAAGCGCACCTGCGACAATGGCAAACGCGGGCGTTTTGAAACGGGGATGCACCTCAGCGAGCCGTTGAAAAAACAGTCCATCGCGGGCCATCGCGAAATAGACGCGCGGTGCGGTGAGCATCGTGCTATTTGCCGCGCTGAAGATGGAAATGAGAATGATGATTGCGATCAGTTTCGCTGCCGCTGGGCTAATAACGGTTGCTACTGCCGTGGCTGCAAGACTATTCGAGTTCGCAACACCGTGCGGTCCGAGTGCTACCAGGTAACCCACGTTGGCAACCACATAAATTCCTATCAGCGCTACTGTGCCAGTCACTAACCCGAGCGGGAGGTTTCGCTTTGCATTCACTACTTCACCAGCGCTGTACGTAACGTACTGCCAACCTTCATACGCCCAGAGCACGCCTATCATTGCTAAGCCGAAGCCGGATGCGAGCGACGACTGATAAGTGGCAGGCCACAACACCTCGTTAGATCCCTGATATTCTCTACCGAACCAAAGCAGCACTACACTCATTAAGAGAATCCCAATCACTTTTGTCGCGGTGGTCCAGTTTTGTAAATCAGCGCTTGCTCTGGTGCCTAACACGTTAACGATCGTCATGACGAGAATCATTAGAACCGCCATTAGCTTCGCGATTAACGGTGATAGCGGCACGATTTGGCCAAGGTATCCTGTGAACGCGACTGCCAACGTCGCAACAGCGCCACTAGTAATGACGAAGAAAAGCGTCCACCCGAACAGGAATGCCGGAAATCTCCCAAAGCAGTCTCTGATGTAAACGTAAAGGCCTCCGGCAGCCGGTTTCATCGCTCCGAGTTCACAGTAAGTCAGTGCACCCAGCAGCGACAGCGCACCACCCAGGGCCCAAACCAGCAGCGCCGGCAAAATGAATCCTTCTACCTGACGAAGTACTGAGCCGGGAACAAGGAAGATGCCCGAGCCGATCACCGATCCCACGGTCAATAAGATCATGTCATGGAGTCTCAGTGTGCGTGGCAGATTGGTCATGGTCTTAACTTCGTCGCCAAGAGACTCATTAATAATGTGAGCTGAAGCGCAATAAATTACCTACGAACGCAAACCAGAGGAACCCGAGACACGCGAGTACAAGAAGCGTCGCTTGTAGCTTGCCCCAGATTCTCTTTTGCGAGCTCATCCACGCACGGACTGCGTTATAGATGATCAGGAGAGTTCCAACGGCACCGATCACTCCGACCACTTGAATCAACCAAAACCATGTATTGCCTCGATCACTGAAGATCCACAGGTGAGTGAGACCGTAGGTTACGAGTCCAGTCAAAGCAGCAACAAAAATCAGATCCAACGCCAGCACGATTCGCACGCCGATCCGCATTAGCAAGTCCGTTTTGCTTAACTCCAATTTGTGACCGTAGTGTCTTCTCACTAGCCAGGCAATGGGCCATAACAAAAGTGTCAGTAGCATGAGTAGCAATGAACCTCCCAATACCGGCAACAATATTTTCTTATTCTCCAGCACGCCGACTCGTTGGCCGAGGAAGAAGGGGTAGGGAAGAATCAATTGCATTCGGCCGCTCTGATCGGGTTTGAAGATCAGCTTGTCCTGACCGTGCTCCTCCTGAAATACCTTGGGAGCGACTTCTTGCCACTTTTTCGGTTGACCATTCGGCTGGAGTAACTCGGCGACTACGATCATTCCCTCAGCCGTGGGCGAGACGGTGAATTCACCGAGGACTGATGCCGTTTTCAAAAAAGATGTCTGACTTCTTCGACTCAGGATGTATGTACCGCTGACGGCTGAGGCATCTTCTTTAGCGGTCGAGGGTGCTGCTGTTGCAGTAGGCGTATACGGAAAATAACGGTCAAGGAATCCTTCCCACAACATAGTGCGTGGCGAGACCTCTCCCTTTCCAGCGCTGTTGTAAGAGATGAAAAAGCCGACACCTTTATCTAGAACGAGATGAAGCTCGCTGTGGAAGTAAACAGTGTCGCCACCATGTCCAATGATCCGCTGTCCATTTCTTGACTCTTCATAGAAGCCGTAACACATCGCGTTAGCTCCGTCATCCAAAGCGAACAAACGGCTATGCATGAGCTGGGCTGTTTCAGGCTTGAGTATTCGCGCATCGCCGAGCTGCCCGTTCTGCAGGTGCGCCAACATGAATCGCGCCATATCTGTCGCGGTACTGCTGAGGCTACCAGCCGGGAATGGAACGACTACTTCGAAGTCCTTCGCACTATCGGTTGCCACCCGGTAGCCATTCGACATCATCGGAGCGAGACTGTCCGGTAGTGGTTGAGCAAACGTCGAGTGCGTCATCTGCAACGGTTTGAAAATGTTTTGATCAACATAATCATTGAAGGGAATACCAGCCGTACGTTCGACGATGTATCCAGCAAGTGCTGTCGCATAGTTCGAGTAAGCGGGAACAGTGCCAGGCGGATATATGCGCGTCGGAATGTGCGTCTTGACATATTCACCGAGATTGAGCGTTACATTCCCCGTCGCGAACAGATCTTTGACTTGCTCTTCAAAGCCGGGAGTATGGGTGATGATGTTCTTGAGCGTGATCGGTTTGCCGAACGCTTCTGGAATCTTGAAATCAAGATAATCGTTCACGTCCCGATCCAGATCTAGCTTACCCTGTTCGTACAACTGCATTACCGACGTCCAAGTGAAGAGCTTCGATACCGACCCGGGCCGGAAAAGAGTTCCTTCCGCAGAAACCGGTTTTCTGTTAGCGACATCTGCGAAGCCGTATCCTTTCGCAAAAAGAAGCTGTCCATCCTTGACGACAGAAATTGTCGCGCCAGCGATGTTCTCTCGCTCAAGTTGCAAAGGCACAATCGCGTCGAGGAAGGCAGCCACATCGGATGCGGTCAATTCGCTGACGCCTGTGACGACTTTGGTTTCCGCAGTCGTTTCTTTGCCTTGTTTGGTGGGAGTTGTGGGTAGTTGTGGGACTTGTGCCCACACGGCGCTCGAAAGAAACACGCAAAGTAGAATGAACGCTGTTAGTTGTTTCACTGTTTCGGCTCCTCAGTCTTTAGCTTGTGAGTGACGACAATGTTCGCCTCTTCGTCTTGTTTCGTGTGATTTCGTGGATCGTAAGTAACGCTCGGAAAAACAGGATCCACGAACCAACACGAAATCACACCAAAAAGATTTCAAGTCCATCTACGATTTATGACGACCGCTTGGCTGGTAGCAAGCGGCCTATCGTCAAGTTAATAACAGCTGTTGCTTAAGGTTTTGGCAGTAACACTAAACTTGGCCTTGCTCCTTGAACGAGAGTCATCTTCGTAGGTTTACTGCCAGCCATCTCGAATTGCACAAAGAATCCATCTGGCGCGCCACTCAACCGAAAGCGATCCGCCGCTACGGGCACGAGCGTATAGACCGGTTGACCGGGCACATTCGCTTTCAAGCTACTACCCACTAGTTCAATGCTGACTTCCAACGGCGGAGCTTCCAGTACGTACTTGCCGACAAACTTTCTTAGTTCTTCCTCACTCAGTGTGATACCGGCAACTGCCTCCGTCTTCTCGGGAGCACGAGTGAACTCTGAAATGTTCTCGAGGTTTATGGATTCAACCTTGCCCTGAGGGTTGAGCCTGAAGTTTGCGAAGGCCTTACCCTGCATCGAATCTCGCCACTTCACTCTGAATGTGTCGTAATTCCAGTGTTCCAAATCACCAGTGAAGTTAGGTCCGAACCTTGTGACTAGTTTTCCGTTTTCGAGCGCAACCTTTACCTCTCCATACATTTCGCTTTGATAAGTGCCGGCATATTTCTCGAGCTGTAGTGATGGTGTTGTGCCTTTCACTCGCTCAGCCTCTGCCTTCTTTTCTGCCGTTTTACCTTGCTCTTCCAGAGCCTTGATGGACTTCAGCATCTCTGCGCTCCAGTCGCGTTGCGGCGCACCGAGATAAGAATCGAAGATCCGGTACATTAATGCCTGCGGAAGTATTGAACCGTGTAAGTTCGTAAGAATGACCAAGCCGAGCTTCTCCTCTGGCATCATCGCCACCTCAGCCCTCATTCCATCGATCGCTCCTCCATGCTCAACAACTTTTCGTCCCCGATAGTCGCTGAGGAACCATCCCATCCCGTAGTTTAAGAAGTGGGCCACAGGGTAGAGCCTCTCGTTAACGCCTTCAATCCGAATGATTGTTTGTGGTGTCTGCATTTCTTTCACGACACCTGAACTAAGTAATCGTTTGTTCTCGTAGAGTCCTCCGCCTAGCTGCAGTCGAACCCACTGGGCCATATCGACGACATTAGAATTGATGGAACCAGCAGGCGCGATGTTGTCGATGTTTCGCCAGTGAACTGTTTGTACTTTGTCTTCGATTTTCGCGTGCGGTGTCGCTACGTTATCGGATACATCAAGCGCCTTAATGCTTGTGCTACTTGCTTTCATGCCGAGCGGAGTGAAGATGCGCTCACGAATGAAGACATCCCAACTCTTCCCGGTAACTGACGGAAGGATCTGACCCGCTGCGAGGAACATGATGTTCTGATAACCAAAACGCGAGCGTAGGCTCCAGCTTGGCTTGAGATATCGAACGCGACGCACAACCTCATCGCGATCGTAAGCTGAGCCGTACCAGAGCAGATCCCCGCGGGCGAGACCACTGCGATGGGTCAACAAATCGCCAACGGTCAATTCGCGCGTTGTATAAGGATCGAAGAGTTGAAAGTTGGGAAGGTACTTCGTTACCGGATCATCCCACTTAACCTTGCCGTCATCGACCAGCATGGCAACCGCGGCGGCGGTGAACGCCTTAGAGGACGAGCCGATGGCAAAAAGAGTTCGCTCATCTACGGCCGTTGGTTTGCCTAGCTCACGAACGCCATAACCTTTCGCTAAGACGATGCGATCATCTTTGACGATAGCGATTGCTAACCCGGGTACTTGCCATTCTTTGATTGCGTTGTTGACGTACTCGTCAAAAGCTGGTCCTGGTCCCTGTGCTTGCTGCGCCCGAGCGAAGCCCGGTCCAATCACAACGAGCAGGGTCATAATGAATACATTTATGAACTTTGGTTTCATTCTCATATCTCCGCGATTAATGATTAGCGTGCGTCTTAGACACTGAACGAGCTCATGACAGACTTATGGTTAGCGTCATTTCGTGTACTTTCGTGGATCGTCTTGTTGCTTACATCAGCATGACGATCCACGAAATCACACGAACAGACCAGCGGAAAGAATTCGAGAGTTCAATTACTCGATTTTTCTGGTGCTACTCGCCAGATTTCAGACAGCAAGCGCGCGAAATTACCACCGAGAATGCCCTGTATCTCACTACTACTGTACTTACGACGAATCAACCCCTCGGTCAGATCGAACATCCGCTTTGGATGGTCAATACCTTCGATATCTATCTTCTCGCGAAACCCGTAGCTTCCCTTATAACCGGCGCGTAGTTTCTTATTCATCTCCGCTGGCATCGCGTCATACCCATAAAGGTCCATGTCGCTGCCGACACCCAGATGCTCCGGTCCAATTAACTTTCGTACGTGATCGAAGTGATCCAGTGCGTGCTCAATTGTGGTCGGCTCATCGGCTTTGACGAACATACGCACACCAGTGATTCCCATGACACTCCCCGTTTGGCCCACCTTCCTGATGACCTCGTCGGTCTTAAGTCGCGGGTGACCTGCGACGAGTGCGCGACAGTTGGAGTGCGTAATTAACACCGGCTTCTTGGAAATCTCGAAAGCGTCCAGTGTGGTTCGGTCGCCGCAATGGGACACATCGACTGCCATTCCAACTTTGTTCATTCGCTCGATAATGGCGACGCCGAAATCAGAAACGCCCTCATCTCGCCTTTCAGTTGAACCGTTGCCGATCAGATTGCGTGAGTTGTAAGTGAGCTGCGAGACTCGCTGGCCCAGACCGTGAAAGAAGTTGACGTCGTCTGGTTTTCGGAACTGATCTGAATTCTGAAGGCCGAGTACGATCCCTATTCTTTCGGATTTCTTCACTCTGTTGAGATCGTCGGCGCTATCGATTCGCATGAAGTATCGATCGCCATTCGCTATAAAGCTGTTCCATGACGCGAAGAACTGCAGCGTCTTCTCGTAAGCGTCGGGACCACCCAACCCGATAGCAGGATGAAAGACGTTGATGCCCGAGTCTTTGAATGGCTGCAAGTCAGCTGAGGTAAAACTTTCTGGATTAGCAAACCACTTAGCCTGTTTGTCGAAGTTCAAAGTGAGCGGACTCAACATGTCTATGACAAGGGACGATTGGATCAGATCGATTGCTCGCGCAGAGTAGGCAGTCGTAGTGCCGGCAAAGATTCGGTAGCGCCCGCGATTGATCATCGGCGCGAAGAGCATTGCCGCTCCGGCGGAGCTCGCCGCTCGCAGCATTTCGCGACGCGTTATCAATTTTCGGTGCTTCGAATTAACCGATTTCATATGTAGTCAGCGAGCTTTCTTTCACGGCTGAGCAGGTACACGCCTATTTTCTGATCGCCACGTGTCTGTCGAACAAAACCGATTACCAAGTAACCGGCCTCGATTGCTTTGGTGAAGGCCCACCGCGTCGCATCCCGCCAAACGAACCCGAGGTTCTTGTTCCGCTGCTGCAAATCGTTGATGTCTGCCGGTATTTCTATCAGTGCGTGCTCGGACGAGAGGCCGTCGTCGAGACTATTACATGTCGGTGAATCGTCGAGTCCTGCTTTGATCAACGGAAGTACGTTCGGGAAGTCGACGCTGAAATCTCCGTGAACAGATTGCTGATCGGCTTTGCTTGTGAGCGGCCATGTCACCCACAGACGATCAGTTCCATTGCGATGTAAAAAACTGGCCGCATCGTCGCCGTAGAAATCAATGAGATAACGATCGGAAACCACGCCCAACTTTGTGAAATTGAAATATGCGTTCAGGCTCTGCAACGGATCGAATGTCCACGTCAGAAAGTTGGCGCCCTGCGTGCGCACACGCTCGCGCTGGGCAAGTTTGAGCTGGTAGCCGAGATTTAGGTTCCGATAGGCGGGCTTGACGGCCAGCATGTGCGAGTGATGGGCCATTTGTCCATTTTCGTAACTCGCAAAACCGTAAATGAAGCCAATCATGGATGGCCCATCAAACGCGCCAACCAAAACGCCGCCGGCTTCTTTAGCTGCCACAAGATGAGAGAAGGGCACGACGTCAAGATCCGGAAGTCCCCAGACTTCCTTCTGCAGTTGTTCCAACGCACGCATTTCTGCCGTGCCTTCTACGTCACGAATGACGATGGAGGACTTTTCAGTTTTGCCTGTCATCATCGCTATTAACTAAAGCTCTCTAAAGTATTGTCTGAGAGGCCAACCTGCCGATCCGCGAGCGGGGGTAAACCGCCCTTCCGAACCTCGAGACTTTCGAGCTTGAGTGCTGATCTACAAAGCTTGAAAGGCTGTCAACAGCAGATGTAAGCATTCAAGCTTGAAAGTCTCGAGGTTTGGAAGGGCGGTTTACCCCCGCTCAAGATTCGGTACATTCACCACTCAAAATTTCACACAGCCTCTTCCGTGACGTTTCAACTCAACCTGCGGAATCACAGCCAAACAAGTTCCTCGGCAATGTTCCTCACTTCATTTGCACGACTGGCAGCGCGATATTCGACGCATACTGGCCAGACCGAAACACTCGTTGTGTCGCCGCGTGAAAGTCGGACTCTTTTGCAAGAAAGATGTTCGGCACGAATCGCTGCGGGTTGCGATCGATTACTGGAAACCAAGTGCTCTGCACCTGCACCATGATCCGGTGTCCTTTCTTGAAAACATGGTCGTTTGCTGGAAAAACGATTTGATAAGGCAGCACAGCGTTGGGCGTGATTGGACTCGGCTTCTCAAAACTTTCGCGATAGCGCCCGCGGAAAACATCACTGGCGATCATCAGTTGGTAACCACCCATCTTTGGATCAGGTTCGTACTTATCTGGATAGACGTTGATGAGTTTTACAATCCAATCGCTATCGGTGCCGGTGGTCGATGCAAACAAGTTGGCCACGATTCTTCCTGAAACTACGACATCATTCGTGAGAGGTTCGCTCACCCAGGTCAGTACGTCCGGACGGTGATCGACGAAACGCTGATCTTCGACCAACCACGTCGTCCAGCCGGAACGCACCTCGATCGGTCGAGGACGATAGGGAACTGGATGGGCCGGATCTGAAACGTAGCTATCGAATGCTGGTTTGGCTTCTGCTGCTGGAGGATCGAACGACAATCTTCCGTTCGCCTGGAAATAAAGTCGGCGTTCAACCACGTTACGTTGCGGCGGCCATGCGTCGTGGCCCACCCACTCGTTAGCACCGGTCCTAAACGTCAAAGCTTCTGGCCTTTCAGATTTGCCTTTTCCTTTCAGATGGTAGGCGAGAAAGGGAGTCAGTATGTTTTTGCGGTAGTACTCGGCTGTCGCACTGCCGAAATCAATGCGCCCGAGCTTGCGTCCCTCACCTCTCGACCAACCACCATGATTCCACGGACCAACAACGAGAAAGTTTTGGTTGGCCCTGTCATGCTTCTCCAGCAGCTCATAGATCTTGATGGGACCGTAGAAATCTTCCTGGTCCCACCAACCGGCTACATTCAGCGTGGGAACCGTGACTCGTTTCAGCCAAGGTGCAAAAGCCTGGCGCTTCCAAAAATCATCGTAATCGGGACGATTGACGAAGTCAGTCCAGGTGGGAATCTTTCCTTGGAAATATTTCGTGTCCACATTTGAGAGTGACCCAAGATTGAGATACCACTCGTACGCATCAAGTCGATCGATGATGGATGAGACGTCCGCGATCTCCTTAGATGATTCCATCATGTACGCGTATTCGAAACCGTAGCTGAGCCTGAACGCGCCATTGTGATGGAAGTCATCGCCCATCCACATATCCGCCGGCGACGCTTGTGGAACAACGGCTTTGAGTGCCGGATGTGGATCGAGCATACCCATCACGGTAAGCCAGGCCCCATAACTTGT
>JBKPAL010000049.1:0-20049 GCA_046726395.1 Acidobacteriota bacterium | reverse complement strand
TGATCACCACCAGCAGGTTGGCATCGGCTTCCTCGATCATCTCTCTCATTGTTTCTAATTCACGAGAGACTCGAACGTTAGCGGCAGATTCCAGTTCCTGCGGACGAAAGATCGGATCCTGGCCGATCATCCGTAACCGCTCGGCAAAGTCATCGATAGTCGCAAGTACTGCCGTTGCGAATTCGTCGAACAGCAAATGCAGGTCTCGGAATAGAGGCCCGAAGGTTTGCCAGTGATAATGCTTGTAGTTGCCGTACAGAATAAAAGCATTAGCGAGCTGACGTTGAAGGTGTTCGACAACATCATTCGTGGGTGAGTTCTCTGCCGATATCTCCTTAGCAATCTTCTTGATCTGCGGTTTCTCCAAAGCCGTAGCAGTAGCCTTATTTTGCATAATCATTCGCCACCAAGAGCTCAATGGCTCGCCATTTGTCGCGGTGGTCCTTTCTTCTAAGAGTTTCGCAGATTGATTCAACACATTAGAATTTGCGAAATAATGTCGATTCTCTCAGCTAAACCTTCACGGCCGAGCGCTGGCTTTGGTGTTGTGGAGCAACGTCACAAGGTGAGTCTCGTGTAGTATTAACCGGTTGGATGTTTGCGCGGTGCAATAACATTCAGCAATCAAATCCATCAGGAGTAACGATGAAAACTCTGTCGTCGGTTTTATTAGCGACATTCGTGGTGTTAGGCAGTGCGTTTATGTGTTCGGGTCAAGTCACGTCGCGTGCAAACCGAGCTTGGAAACCGTTCTTCGCAGCTTTCACCGAGGCAGCAAAGAAACGAGACAAGGATGCGCTCAACAAGATGATGGCCAGGGACTTCTACTATCTAAGCAGCGGCGGTGACGAAAATGGAAACGGCGACACGCGTGATGAAGCTTTTGACTATTGGGAAAACTCCGGAGTGAGAGCATTAGACGCCTTGGAGAAAGTGTTAGCGCAGGGCACTGTCGTAAACAAGAACATGATCACTTCGGGCCGAACCGGCCCCAGCCGTGTCGCACCTCCTCTGGCAAATGATCCCCAAGCGATTAAGGACCGCCGTTTCGATTGGTATGCGGTCTTCGAATTTCGCAACGGTCGCTGGTATATGACCGCTTTTACGGAATGTTGTGAACAATAGGCTGATCGTTTTCCATGCCCTAGCTCTCCCTGAGAAACTCCATGTTCAAAATAATTGTCGTCGCTCTATCGTTCATAGCCTCCACGTGCGAACTAACAACCGCTCAACCTCGTATTTGGATTCGCGCTGTCAACGAAGAGGCGATAGTTGGTCAAGACGAAGAAGACTGGCCATCTCTTTCTTACCTAAGAAGCGACTACAAGGGTGTTCGCGTCGTGGCGCACATACTCATACGTGAAGCCAAGATCACCAGCAGAATCGTTGGTTACGAAAATTGGACTGTGTCGTGTGAGGTGCTCGAATCATTCAAAGGCAAGTTTCGCAAAGGTGACGTCTTCACCTATGTGCACGGCGCAGAGGCTGGCTTCAAGAACGAATACTTTACTGGGCAGAAGATTGTTTTTCTCTTGGCTGAATATGACAAGGATAAAAAAGAATGGCGACACTCGGTGTTAGAGAATTCGACGTTACCTTATACCGAGAGTCGGGTGAAGAAGTTGAGATCAATCAGGAACTCAATGCTCAGGAAGTCATCCAGACAAAGTGCAAAGACCTAGCTAGCGACGGTTACGTTGATTTGAAAATTGGGCAGATGCTAACTTTGCCCCAAAAGTTAGTTCTGGCGTTAGAAAAGAGGGCTTGCCCCCTGGTGTGCGGCGGCGGCTTGCCCCGCCGTTAGCGGCCGGATAATCACCAGGGGCTTTGCCCTTGGTTCGGGCTTGCCCCTTGAAACTGTTGGAACAAACGCCGGATTCAAGGGCAGAGCCCAAAACGAAAACGGCATGTTCGGCGAGGCAAGCCACCGCCGCACACCGAGCAACCACCAGGAGTGCGGACTGCGTTTGCCGACGATGTCCGTAAAGAACTTATGAGTCTCAGTCAAAAAGAAAAGGCTATTAACCTTCAGCGACTACATCAAGGTCCAGGCGTGTTCGTGATCCCAAATGTGTGGGACGCAGGATCAGCTCGCATGATGGCAGGCCTCGGCTTCTCGGCGCTAGCAACTTCTAGCGCGGCTTCGGCGGGCATTCTCGGTCGACGCGACGGGCAGATTACTCGCGAAGAAGTTCTGACCCAGATTCGTTCGATTGCCGCAGCAACCGATCTTCCGTTATCAGCAGATCTTGAAAAAGGATTTGGCGATGCTCCGGCAGATGCCGCGGAAACGATTCGTTTGGCCGCTGAAGCTGGAGCGGTGGGTGGTTCAATTGAAGACGCAAGCGGTGATGCCGCCAAACCCATCTACGATATTGGTCATGCAACGGAGCGTGTTGCCGCTGCGGTGGACGCGGCACGCTCACTTCCCTTCCCGTTCGCATTAACGGCACGCGCGGAGAACTTCGTGCGCAGTAATCCTGATTTGCAAGACACGATCAAGCGTTTGCAAAGCTTTGAAAAGGCGGGTGCAGACGTATTGTTTGCGCCTGGTCTGCCGGACTTGGAATCGATTTCAGCAGTTTGTACCTCTCTATCGAAACCTGTGAACTTTATGGTGGGGGTTATAGGTAAATCGTTTTCTGTAGCGGTGCTTGAACAAGTCGGTGTCAAACGGATCAGCTTTGCAGGTTCGCTCTATCGCGCGGCAATGACCGGACTAATTACTGCCGCCCGAGAGATTCACGATTACGGCACTTTCAATTACCTCGATACAACGATCGTTACGTCTGAGTTGCTCGACGTGATGAAGATATAGACGAGCATTGAATTGAAGGAATCTTGAAGCGGGGGTAAACCACCCTTCCCAACCTATGAGACTTTCAAAGTTGAGTTTGATAATAGCTGCTCGAAGGACTTTCAACGTAAATGCAATGACTCAATTTGGAAAGTCTCATAGGTTGGGAAGGGCGGTTTATCCCCGCTCAAGATCGAAGGCTTGAATGTGGGTTCTTACAGAGTGTCGATGGTACTCAATACTTAAGCGGAACTGATCAAGACAGAATGGAAATATACTCATGAATCGTCGAACCATCGTAGCGATAGTGTTTTGTACTGTATCTCTTTTTTTCAGCTCAGCAGGTTATTCACAGACCGGTTCTCAAGTTTCTACACCGAATCAAAAGGAGCAGAGAATGAGCGGCCACGCCAGCGGTACTTTTGAAGTTAAGTTGACTCCGATGGCATCTGAAGAAAAACCCGCATTTCAAAAGATGAGCATTGATAAGAAGTTCCAGGGAGATCTTGTCGGCACCAGTAAAGGTGAGATGCTGGCTGTTGGAACACAGGTTGAAGGATCGGCCGGCTATGTGGCGATGGAAGTTGTCAGCGCTACGCTGGAAGACCGAACCGGAACATTCGTACTTCAGCATAGCGGCACGATGACTAGAGGGGCGCCACAGCTTTCGGTAACTGTAGTGCCAGACTCTGCGACGGGTGAACTGGTGGGATTGACGGGAAGCATGACTATTCAGATTTCGAAAGGTAAGCATTCATACGAGTTTAAATACACCTTGCCAAACAAATAGATCCCGCCAAGTGTCATGAAGTACCAAAACGCAGTAGCAATTGTGAATAGAGTCAGACACCACAGGGCTTTAGCCTGTGGTACTTCAACTTCAGCCTAGTTACCGGGCACAACCACGAGCAGACACCATAGGCTTCAGCCTGTGGAGCTTCAATTTTGACCTAATACTCTTAGATAGCACAGCGTGCGCCGCGGTCATCGTTAGTGATTCACAACAGACATACGGGAGAAGTAAGGACGTGCGGTGTGATCGGTATAGGTAGAAACTGAAGCTCCACAGGCTGAAGCCTGTGGTGTCTGCTTGTGTTTGAGAGTGGCCCGTAACTAGGCTGAAGGTGAGGTACCACAGGCTGAAGCCCTGTGGTATCTGATCATTTTCAGAGCGTCTGGCGCTATGGAGGACTTGATGAACTGCCGTTTGAGTTTTTCGACAGTCAGTCTTTCTTGAGATTGACCAATGGACCGTAGCCTCCGGGAACTTTGCCTTGTACAGCGTGTCTAACATGTCACCTGGATAATGCTTGAGGAGGAAACGATGGCTGTAACTATCGATACCGAACAATCCCATGCGCCGCATATCAACGTCACACCGCTAATCGATGTCTTATTGGTTCTGCTCATAATCTTCATGGTCGCAGTTCCGCTGAGACCAACACGCTTTCTCGCCAAACTCCCTGCCGAGCCAGACGACCGTCCGATTGACCCGAACATCCTCACCTTAGTGGTCACGATTCGATCGGATCGCTCTCTCAGCCTTAACTCGCTTACCGACATGGGATCAGTCGATGACACATCAAAACTCAGTGTCACGTTGACCAATCTCTTTGAGGAGCGAAGAAAGAACCGTACCTACCGCGACACCATGGTAGCTAGGCCGGATGTGCCCGAAGAACTGCGCATCGAAAAGACAGTTTTCATTAAAGCCCCGCGATCGATTGTGTATAGTGATGTAGTGAAAGTGATCGACGGGTTGAAAGGCGCCGGAGCAAGTCCAATCGGATTGCAACTTGACTCATTGAACTGAATAGCTGAAGCGAGTCGCAGAGCCTTCATCGCCATAAAAAGGCTTTCAAGAAAGGAGTTACACTTAAGTTAAGAGTCTCAAGGTTGGGAAGGGCGGTTTACCCCCGCTCACGAATCGCGCGCGTCGACTTGCGGTCTCTACACATCGCGAAACAAGAGCAGTCTCTTATTCATTTAATGCACGATAAACGCTCTCTCTTAAGACATTTCCTCGCGGCGTTAGCTTATAGAACGCAAAAAGCCTTACGCGATGCGCCTCCTGAGTTTCGAGATTTTCGCGCTGGCAAAGACGTACGAACACCCGCAGAACTGGTGCGGCACATGACAAGCGTTCTTGGCTACGCCCGAACGTTCTTTATCGGCGGACATTACCGGCCGACTCCGCTGCCCTCACTTCAGGAAGAAGTCATTCGTTTCCATGAAATGATCCAAAATCTCGCACAGATAATTGAGGACGATAACGCAGCTCTGAATGGCATCACCGAAGAACAACTACTGCAAGGCCCTTTCTCGGATGCGATGACCCACGCAGGCCAATTAGCCATGCTGAGACGATTGGCTGGGAGTCCGGTACCGCCTGAAAACTTTATCGTGGCCAACATCAGCCAACAGAGACTCGGCTCCGATCAATCGGAGCCCGTCAGTCCGGACGAATTTTGGCCCGAAGCACCAGAAGGATGGACCCCGCCATCCCGCTAGTCCCTGTAGGCTCAGTTGTTCTTTGTAGAAAAGAGTAGACAGAATTCGGAACAAGTGCTTAGGTTATTGCGTCTAATAAACTAATACTCCCCGAGCTCCGTTTCGATTTTTAGAAAGGAGTGACTCATGATGCGTTTTGCGTTATTTCTCACGGTATCATTGGCTACGTTCCTTGCCGGCCTCACAAGCAGTTGGAGTGTCAACTACCTCTGGAACGCTTTGACGGGCCCCGAACAGTTCATCGCACCTTTAAGCGACAGCAGTGAAGACATAGACGTTGTACTTATCGGTATTGTGGAGCTCCACGGTATGAGGTATGCAGACTTTATTGTAGCGAATCGAGGTTCGGAGACGGCCTATTACACTGGCTACAGTCGCGAGAGTCATTGCTCATATGTGGTGAAACAGCGAGGCCACATCTGGACGGGTTCTGTTTGCAGTTGCGGCAACGGACTGAGTGAACAGTCATTAAATGCCGGAGACACGGTTATCTTTGCAATACCAATTCACAACAACTCGGATCCATTCGAGATTGGACTCGACTTTAAGATGGGAGATGCAAGACTTAAGCGAACAGCCTGGAGTAGAATGATTCAAACCCCCTCAGCAGGACCAGTATTCTAAACACAAGTTCCGATTGGAGCGACGCACGATGAGACACATTCTGGTAGTCGCACTTCTACTCACCACAACCTCATTGGCTACAGCTCAGGGCAACGTTGCCTCTGAACCGAAAGCGTTTCACATCTCCTCTCGCGGCACTGCCTTTGGCATACAAGCAGATTTCGAAGGTACGTATCTGATCCGGGAGAACTACATCGAAGTCAACGTCACGAAAGCCACTATTTACGACAGCGAGCACTGCCCTTACAAAGGGCGAAGTTCCGTGAACCAACTGCGATTTGGGTTAGCTACATACAATGAGGAAGGGCGTTGGAAAATTGAGAGCAGTGCATTGCCGATCCAGATCGGTCTCATCATGAGTCCCAAAGAAGAAGTTTCCCTAGACTCATACTTCTTCGCACCTTTCTTCATACCCAAAGCTAAAGATGCTGACCTGGCTATACGCTGGTTTGTCATCGAAATTCAGACTGACGCCATCGAGTATCACGACTACCGGCCCGGCTCGGGATTTGTCTTCGCTTCAAGTTGCAGAGATATCTTCGTGCGCAAGCCCGCGCAACCAATTACCTCGGCCAATGGAGCCTCACTTCAGTCTTGCCAAGGACTGAAAAAAGATAGCAACACTCTCGGCAGAAACTAAACAAGAGCGTACAATACGGTCACACTGAGCTGAGCAGTTCTACTTTGGGACTGTCTCTGAAAGCCACCGCCGAAACTCTGACTGTATAAGTCCTCGATTCCTCGCGTCACGGCTCTATGTATTTCACCCACCAAGCATCCATCGCGAGGAATTTCCCCACGATTTTGTGATTGCAGCTGACCACTCGGTCAGCGATTCACATTTACCCTCATTAGGAGAAAATGTTATGGCAACAAGAAAACGGGCTACGAAGACCACGAAGAAGAGTGCGAAGAAGAGTGCGAAGAAAGCCGCGAAGAAAGGAAGAAGGAAAACTGCTCGGAAAGCGACTAAAGCCTCCCGAAAGAGCACTCAAAAACGTTCATCCAAACAAATGAAACGCTCACCAGCGACTGCATCGATCGGTGCCCCACGATTACGGGAGCAGGCCGCTCGCGAGGCCGGCTCTTCATTACCCGAAGACTTTCACGCGTTATACGACCGTGGTTTTCGCTCCGCACGCGGAGTTGAGTTTCCGACTGAACCTCGTGTTTCACAAAGTGAAGCCGAGCTGCGAGCGTCGGTTCAAGATGTAGATGTCCAGTACGACCAGGCCACGCAACTTCCAAACATGGTTTTGTCGAAACAACCTACTTCCCGTTTGTCAGCGCGCACTGCTGATACACCTGAAGACGCGGTAAGAGAGTTTATTAACAACCGCAGTGATCTTTGGAGACTCTCGCCCGACGATGCAGAAACAATTGAAGTCGTTTCTGTCAGTCAGCCGAAACGCGAAACAAGAAAGGCCAGCAAGAAAGGACCAGCGGCCGCACTTCAACCTGGTGAGGAAGACGACACTTTCGACATCGGAAACCTAAAGACGGTCAACATGGTCCAGCGTATCGAAGGTAAGGAAGTTTTCAACTCGGAAGTCACCGCAGCTGTTACTGCAGACAACCGGGTGCTCTCGGTGGCCGGTCAGTTCTTTCCCGGAGCTGGTCAAAGTGAAACTCGCTCTCGAGCGGCGGCCACCGCGCCGACTAATATCAATTCACCCGAGGAGGCCATAGCACGCGCAGCTTTCGATCTCACCGGTCAGCAGTACACCGGATCCAATTTCAAAACCGTGAAGGCCCCTCCAGAAAGCGGTGCCTACAGGTTTTACGAATACAGAGCCTCACGTGGCGATAATCGGCCCACCCTGCTCCGCCCTGTGAGGTTGAAGGATGTAATGTTCCCGCTTAGCGAAGGCCAGTTTGTTCCTGCGTACTACATGGAGCTTTGGATTAAAGGCTTTCCCGCGTTCAGTTATGTTATGGATGCTGTCGACACTCCTGACCTGCTCTATCGTAAAAACCTGACGTCGCACGCTGCATTCAAATACCGAGTTCACAATACGGGTGACAGCATCTTTAGGCCTCACGATGGACCAGCGCCTGGTACGCCACATCCGCAAGGCACCCCCAATGGATTTCAAGCGAGCACAGTACTGGAAAAAGTAATCACAATTGAGAGTCTTTTGCCCGGAGACCCGTGGCTGCCATCCAATGCGACGACAACCAGCGGGAACAATTGCATCGCGTATGCTGATCTAACGCCACCGGACGGATTCAACTCTGGCGATGTGATGGGTAAGGTCACTGCACCGCGAACGTTCGATAACAAGTACGACCATACGAAGTCGGCTCACGACGCAAAAAACCTGCAGAACAGTTTGGTGGGTATGTTCTTTCACGTTAACTGGCTACACGACCGCTGGTATAAAGCAGGTTTTGATGAAGCGTCGGGTAATGCGCAGAAGAACAATTTCGGACGCGGAGGCATTGGTGGAGATCCGATCCTTGCTGAAGGAAACGACTTCAGTGGGACCGACAACGCAAACATGTCAACGCCTGCTGATGGTAGCAGTCCGATCATGCAGATGTATGAGTTTGTCGGACCGAGTCCGAAACCAAGTCGGACAAGTAATCACGAAGCGTTGATTACTTTTCATGAGATGGGCCACTACATCACGAACCGTCTCATCGGTAATGGTAACGGTTTGACGAATGTTCAGGGACGGGCCATGGGCGAAGGTTGGGGCGACTTCTTTGCGATCAGCATGACTTCCCAGGCAACCGACAACTTCAACAAAGGCGTGTTTGCGGTTGGTGGCTGGACTGATCTGACGTCGTCGTTCAAACAGAACTACTACTTTTCGATTAGGCGATATCCCTACTCTGCTGACATGAGCAAAAATCCGCTCACGTTTAAGCACATTGGAAACAATGTCGTGCTTCCGACTGATCCACCGATTAATCCGAACCCGTCTGGCAATAATGAAGTACACAACGCAGGCGAGGTTTGGTGTGCGATGCTGTGGGAACTATTTGTAAACCTGGTGGCCAAGCACGGACATTCGGCTGGAGAAAAAAGAGCTCTGGCTTACGTCGTCGGCGGACTGAAACTCACGCCATCTCGTCCAACCTTTACGCAAGCACGAGATGGAATCCTGGCTGCGGTTACAGCAATTGATGCTGGTGATCTTCCTGAAGTAAAGAAGGGATTTGCGAAACGCGGCATCGGCAAAACAGCAGTCTCGCCGCCCTCTAACTCTTCGTCGTTAGCCGGGGTTGTGGAGAGCTTCGTTCCTTGAGGGGAGGGTGCCATGAAAGTCATTCTCTTCGACTTAGGCAACACGCTGGAGAATACTCAGGCCGGTGGTCTATTGCCGGGCGCACTAAAAACGCTTAAGGCGATTCAGGAGATGAAGAGCGCGGACGGAAGCCCGGCCGTCCTCGCTCTTGTTTCAGACTTCGGCGATATTCCGGCCACTCCAGCCCAGATCGATGCGAGCTTACAAGAGTACTTAGAGATCATCGGGCACCTCGGCATTCGTAAATTTTTCGAGCCCGTATCAAAGCGCATAACGCTTTCAACCCAGGCAGGTGCTACGAAGCCGTCCAAAGTGATCTTTGGATCAGCAATAAAGAAGATAGGCAGTCAACTGAAATTCGGTGACGTGATGTTCATTACAGAGAACAAATCACACGTGACTGCAGCCAGAGGCCTGGGAATGAAGGCCGTTCATTTCAAAGGACCCGGCGAGACGAATGGCGACGTGAAGAAGCTTTCCGATTTGATCCCAATCGTCCGCCAATTTGTGAAATAGAAGAGCGACAAGTTTGGTTTTGTGGTCAGTAGCGAACGATTTTCCATTCGTCATTTGAAATTTATCATTTGTTAATTTCAGCTACTGCCTACTTTGGACAACCAGCGGAAAGACATGCAATTGAGAAATGTCAAATGACGAATGGAAAATCGTTCGGCACTGATCTCACGATGCCGCGGCTGATGTCGCTCACGCGATTAATTCAGAGAAGGACCTTCCTATGAGGATCTTTACTTATCAGAAACCATCAAGTGCCAGCGCGAGCCGCAGAGTGGAGGCGAATCCTTTAGCTCCAGATGTCACATGGGCCCGCTTTGGTAACGAGACACTTCTCTTTTCCGACGAATCTCCAAGCGACGATGGTGCCGCCTCACGCGGGGCACGCATTCCTTACCGCCATGAAAACGTAACCAAGGATCAACTCCATGTCGTCGTCCAGAACGGTCGCATGTTCCAGTATCACCATCCAACCGTTCCTGTAATCCACGACCGCGGCCGATTTCTACTCGTGAAATTAGACCCAAAACGCGCTCACAAGTTGGCTGAAAGTCATGAGACCTGCTATGGGGTGATGCCGCTAGCGAATGAACAAGTTGTTTTTGATCAGCCGGAAGTATCAGCGCGTGCACCTGTCGCGTTTGTTCAAAGTCTGGTTAACAAAGTGGCGCAGTCCAGTTTCAAATCTGATTTGACTAAGCTGGTTTCCTTTCAAACGCGTAATTCAACCAGCACTGGATTCGCGGAAGCAGCGACATGGGCCCGTCAGCAACTTAAGGCCATGGGTTATCAGACGCGGTTGCAATCGGTAGCGGTCGAGAATGGAAGCAGCAGAAACATCATCGCTGACCAGGCAGGTAAAGGTAGTGCTGCGACACGTAAGGTAGTGATAGTGTCTGCCCATCTCGATTCAATCAACCTAAAAGGCGGTCCCCTCTCGAATGCTCCTGGCGCGGACGACAATGGTAGCGGTAGCGCGGGCTTACTCGAGATGGCGCGGGCACTCAAAGGACATCGCGGTCTAGATGATTTGCGCTTTATTCTGTTTGGTGGTGAGGAGCAGGGATTGTTTGGTAGCAAACGCTACGTTGCCAGTTTAAGTGCAGCAGAGCGTTCGAGAATCAAAGCGGTTCTCAACATGGACATGATCGGCTCCTTCAATAGTGATAAGCGCAGCGTGCTTCTTGAAGGCGCGCCACTTTCACAGGCGCTCATCAGCAACTTCAGTCAGGCAGCCAGCACCTACACACAATTGTCAGTGGAGACTTCACTGAATCCATTCGCCAGCGACCATGTGCCCTTTATCAACGCTCAGATTCCCGCCGTTCTTACAATCGAAGGCGCTGATAACACTAACGACAACATTCATTCGGCGAAAGATACTCTTGATAGGATCGATTACCAGATAGCCCAGGAGATTTTGCGAATGAATGTAGCGTTCGTAGCAGCGGAGCTTGGCAAACCGCAATGAAGAGATTGCAAATTGTCGATTGTCGATTAGTCGGTCACCGACACTCCAATCGTTAACTGTCAATCGACAATCGGCAGTCCCTGATCCATCCGCTACCGCGAGATGGTACTGACTCCTATATAATGTCGTTGAAGTCTTTCCCGTAAACAATCTCAACACAGCTTCGGAGGCTCCTAATGCGTTCTTCTCTTGTACGAGCGTTCCCTGCTCTCGTGGCAACTCTTGCCTTAGTTGCGAACACCTCGGCAACAACTTACAGTCGCACTACTGCCACGCCAGACATTCAGAACCAGGAGAACAAAGCGTTGAGTTTGCCTTGGACCAAGGAAGCGGTCGCTAAACTCGAGACCGATCTCGTCGCCAAGTACGGTGAAGGTCAGCGCAGCAGACTCCAGCGAGGACTAACTCAAGTCACTGGATTTTGGCGTGCTGAGGACGGAGACCGTGAAGTATTTGAGCAGTTTGTGCGTACCAACTTTGCCGGAGACCAGCCGACATTGGATGCCATGTTCGCCCGCTTCCAACATAACCTTGAACAGCTGGATGGTCACATGCAGGAGATTGGGCGGGAGTTTCGGCAACAATCAGATTTGGACATTGGGCCAATTCTTCCATTCGATGAGCTGTTCTCGGGTTACGACGCATCAGCACATGCCACCGATGATTTCTTCAAGAACAAGCTGGCCTTCGTCGTATTGTTGAATTTTCCTCTTAGCACACTTGAGCAGAGGTTAACGGAAGGTGAGAAGTGGTCCCGTCGGCAATGGGCAGAAACTCGCCTCGCACAAAGGTTTTCCAAACGGATTCCCGCAGAGGTGAACCTGGCAATCGCTCAAGCCGCCGCAGATGCAGATCGTTACATTGCCGAATACAACATTTGGATGCATCACCTCGTGAATGAAAGAGGGGATCGTCTGTTTCCCCCGAAGCTGCGCCTGCTGTCTCACTGGAACCTACGAGATGAAATCAAAGCCAACTACACCGAAGGCGAAAAAGGTTTGGCGAAACAGAGGATGATTCAGGAGGTAATGGAACACATCGTCGCCCAAACGATTCCCGCAGTCGTAGTAAATAACCCTAACGTCGACTGGAACCCTGTCACTAACGAAGTCAAACCAGCCGCGGTGAAAGACGCGGACGATTCATCCGCGTCGACCGCGCCGCCAACAAATGCGCCGGAACCAAATACGCGTTATGCAAAACTCTTGCTCACTTTCCAGGCATCGCGCAAAGCCGATCCTTACTCGCCGACAGCACCGACACTGATCGCGCGGCGTTTCGACGAAAACCGCGAGATACCCGAGCAGCGCGTGAGCCAGATGTTCGAACAAGTGCTCTCTTCAACGCTGCGCGTAGAGGTTGCGAAACTAATTGAGACCCGCCTCGGCCGGCCACTCGAACCTTTTGATATTTGGTACAACGGATTCCGTCCGCGCGGTACCTACACAGAGTCGCAGTTGGATCAGATCGTCTCAAAGCGGTATCCAACGGCCGACGCTTACAAGCAAGACATTCCCAACCTGCTAACGCAACTCGGTTTCGGGAAAGAGCGCGCGGCTTATCTCGCGGAGAATATCGTTGTGGATCCTGCCCGCGGCTCTGGACATGCGATGGGAGCGAGTATGCGCTCTGCGAAGGCTCATCTACGCACGCGCGTGGGCAAGACGGGAATGGATTACAAAGGATTCAACATTGCCGTTCACGAGATGGGCCACAACGTAGAACAAACCTTTTCGCTCAACAATATTGATTACTACACGCTACAAGGTGTTCCTAACACTGCGTTCACAGAAGCGCTCGCTTTTGTTTTCCAAGCTCGCGACCTGGAACTGCTGGGACTTACTAAGCCGGATGAGAAGAGTCGGGCGTTGAAAACTCTGGATGATTTTTGGGGCACAGCTGAAATCGCAGGAGTGGCTCTGGTCGATATGGGCGTTTGGCATTGGATGTACGAACATCCTGAAGCTACGCCCGCCCAGTTGAAAGAAGCGACGGTCCAAATTTCCAAAGACATTTGGAACAAGTACTACGCGCCCATATTCAAGAAACGTGACGTTGTGATCCTGGGCGTCTACTCGCACATGATCGACTCGTTTCTCTATCTGCCGGACTATCCGATTGGACATATGATTGCCTTTCAGATTGAGGAACAGATGGAGAAGTCAGGGAATATCGGTTCTGAGTTTGAGCGCATGGCTACCGCGGGAAGCATCGTGCCTGACTTGTGGATGAAAAAGGCCACAGGCGCGCCAGTTGGACCAGAAGCTTTGCTTACGGAGACTGAGAAGGCTTTGAAAGCGATACGTGAGGCAGGTGCCCTATCCGAGGAATAGTTTTATCAGGGATTCGATTGTGCGAACTAGTGTTGAGAAGGTAAGACTGCGAACGGCGCACCGCGAAGACAAAGACTTGATAAATCGGATCTATGTTGAGACAACGGGAGCGAATCGAACCCCGGATTGGGATCGGCTAATACAGTCTGACGGTTTGATCGTTGCTGTGACAGACGATCTTATAATCGGATTTGGTGGAATTGATGTAACTGGTGCTGAGCACTTGAAATGGCTTTATATCTTGCCCGACTATCAGAGCTCCGGTGTGGGCTCTAGAATTCTTCACCAACTTGAGATGATTGGATGGCGGTGTGGGCTACAGCGGTTACGAGTGCATGCGGCACCCGGTGCGGTCGGCTTTTACGAACGAAATGGGTATGTGCGACTTGATGAAGCACAGCAGACTGCACACGATCACGAGGGAGTTGAGATGGTGAAGTCACTCGATTAGCGTTCCGATTGATTGCCCGCTGATACGTTACGAACAAAGGAGAGAAACGTCTTGTGAATTGTCCTGTTTGCATTTCTGTGAAGTTGGCTGTGGTCGATCTGGAGTCAAACCTCAGCTCACTATGGTGCCCACAGTGCGGCGGAAACTGGATCCGCGGAGCAACCTACTGGAGATGGCTCGAAGAGCATGGTCCAAATCTGCCGGAAATCGATAATCAGGGCGAGGCGTTACCGATCGCTGAGTCTGCCAGGTATTTAGATTGTCCAGAGTGTCGGTTTCGCATGATTAAATGTTTAGTCGGTCGTGGTCTGGATTTTTCTGTAGACCACTGTCAAGGGTGTAAGGGAACCTGGTTGGATCGTAATGAATGGGAAGCACTCAAGCGTCGAAATCTGCACGACGACCTCAACTCGATGCTAACTGCCTTCTGGTAAACGCAGGCAAAAAAGGAAGCGAGACGCAAAAGGATGGAGCAGATATACATCAGCCGGTTCGGGGCTGACGATTATGCCGAGATAAAAAGAGTTCGAATCTGGCTTGATGCAAATCATAACAAACAACATCTGCTCGCATATTTGACCGACTTAGATCCTTCCGATGTGTAACCCTTCCCTTAAAAGTTCGCTCATGACTCAACATGCCTAAATACGTTGCCTTTCTCCGCGCCATAAACGTCGGTGGTCACATAGTGAAAATGACTGATCTCGCTGAACTATTTCAGGAGATGGGATTCACTGACGTCAAAACGTTCATCGCAAGTGGAAACGTAGTTTTCAAGAGTGCTTCGAAGAACAGTGCGACACTGGAAGGAAAGATCGAGAAGCATCTGGCGAAAGCACTAGGTTATGAGGTCTCGACCTTTATCCGTTCGATTGATCAACTGACCGACATAGCGAACCACAAGCCTTTTTCGTCTTACGATCCCGATAGAAAACAGAACACCTTGATGATCGGATTTTTTAAGAGCCGCCCCAGCACTGACTCACAGAACAAAGTGCTTTCGCTTCGCACTAAAGGTGACGATTTTCAGTTTCAAGGCGACATTCTCTATTGGCTTTGTCCTCCAAGAATGATGGACTCAAAGGTCTCGATGGCTTTGCTCGAGAAGGCAATCGGAAAGTCAACGACTTTTCGTAATGCAAACACAATTCGAAGAATCGTCGCCTTGCACACCGTCTGAGGTCCCACCCAGCGCAGACTTCCGCAATAGTTTTCACAACATTTCTGCCCATGATTCGTCATTAGCTGAAGTTAGGGGGGGCAAGTATGGGCAACGAGCACTTAGCTACATATCTGAACGATCATCTTGCTGGTTCTGTTGTTGCAATTGAGTTACTGGAGAGTCTTGAGGAATCTCACAAAGGAACGCCGCTGGAAAACTTCCTTATGAACCTGCAAAAAGAGATTGAAGCTGACCAGCATGAATTAAGAACGCTGATGGACCGTTTGGGTATTTCCGAGAGCAAGACGCGAAAGGCGACTGCGTGGTTCAGCGAGAAGGTCACTGAGCTGAAGTTGCATTTTGATGACTCGGCAGAAGGAGCGTTTCGATTGTTCGAAGGGCTTGAAGCGCTTTCGTTAGGAATCGAAGGTAAGCGTGGGCTGTGGCTGGTGCTAGCGTTCCTCTCTGATGAAGTGCCTTCTTTGCGATTGATCAACTATCAAAGGTTGATTGAGCGGGCTCAGGACCAGCGCAATCAAGTGGAGGCCCGCCGCATGGAGGTCGCAAAAAAGGCGCTCACCTGACGACGATTGTCGACTGATCGCTTGCCTGACTCTAATTGGCAATCAGCGATCGTCGATTGGCAATGACATGGTAGGTAACTAACTTGTTGGTACTCGAAACTGATCGTTTGCTGCTGCGCTGGCTATCACTCGAGGACTTCGAATTCATTCGCCGCTTAGTGAACGAGCCTTCATTCATTCAGAACATTGGTGATCGGGGCGTCAGAAATGATGATGACGCTCGCTCCTACATCCGGAATGGACCAATAGCAAGTTACGAACAATTCGGATTCGGTTTATATCTGGTGCAGTTGAAGAACTCGAGTACTCCAATAGGAATTTGCGGCCTATTGAAGCGAGAATCATTCGACTTCCCTGATCTCGGCTACGCTTTGGTCCCGGAATACTGGTCAAAGGGATACGCATTGGAGGCTGCAAGCTCAGTACTAAACCTCGCCAGAAACGAATTGGGCATACAACGAGTGCTGGCAATTGTAAATGCCGATAACCTCGCCTCGATCCGACTGCTCGAGAAATGCGGCTTTCATTTTGAGAACGCGGTCCGATTGGCAGATGAAGCCGAAGTTCAGCTTTATTCCTGCGATCTCCAACCACTCCGCACTTGATTACCTCGCAACTATTTTTTTGCAGTATGCGTCCGATCAGAGCGATACTATCGCTCCCGGCAGATTGGGAGGAGAAAATTTATGCGTATAAAGAGCCGGCCGATTGCTATTCTCATCGTCGGAGTTTTTTGCGCGACCATCGCCACGGCCCAGGTTGAACCGAAGTATGAAGAATTGCCGAACTTTCACGCGGTTAATACGTTGATTTATCGAGGCGGTCAGCCAAAACCTGGAGGAATCAAGAAGCTCGTTGAATTGGGGATAAAGACAGTTATTAATTTGCGTAATGACGACGAGCGCGCTCGTTTGGAGGAGCAGGACGTGAAAGCCGCTGGTCTTGTTTACTACAACCGCCCCCTCCCGCGTTTGGACCGTCCCGACGATAAACAGATAAATGAGTTATTAAGTTTGTTGACTAACTCTGATAAGCCAGTCTTCGTGCACTGCAAGCGTGGAGCAGATCGGACGGGTGTGCTGATTGCAATCTATCGGATCGAGCACTCCGGTTGGACCAGTGATCAAGCCAAGTCTGAAGCGAATCGGTACGGAATGGGATTCTGGCAACGTAGAAAGAAAGACTACATTCATGACTACTACGTGCGCCGGCAGAAACGGAACAACTCGCGCTCAGATGCAACAGATGAGAACCATCATCCATAGCATGACGCAATAATCACGAATTGAAGGAGACCGATGTCCACCCTGAACACCACGACTACCCTATTCCCCGAAACCGACCTCAGACATCTCACCAGAGAAGAATTGGAAGCAGGATTGGACGAGATCCGTCGCGCCCCGAAAGACGAAGGTCTGCTGGAGTTGATTGTGCGCCGTCCGGGAGTTGAACAAAGGGAGATACTTAGAGAAGCCCATTTGGACCTGGAGCAGGGTGTGGTCGGTGACAACTGGATACGCCGACGTAGCTCTATGACCGCCGACGGTTCGCCGCATCCGGAAATGCAAATCAACATCATGAGCTCGCGGGTAGTAGCGCTCGTGGCCCAAAGTAGAAGCCGATGGCACTTGGCCGGGGATCAATTCTATGTAGACATGGATCTAAGCGCGGAGAACATGCCGGCCGGAACTCGACTAGAGTTTGGGACGGCCGTGCTGGAGGTTACTGCTGAGCCGCATCTGGGTTGTAGAAAATTCTTGGCGAGGTTTGGAGTGGAAGCGATGAAGTTTGTGAACTCGGAGCTTGGTAAACAACTTCACCTGCGGGGTATCAATGCAAAAGTAGTCAAACCAGGCGTGGTAAAGGTGGGCAGCACAATCAAGAAGCTCCATTAACGAGTCTTTGGACCGCACCTCTTCGTCTCTCCAATCACATCACTTCTTCTCTGTGCCTCTTGCGTCTCCGTGGTTTTCTTGTGGTGAGTTGAGGTAAAGCAAAAGAGAACCACGGCGACGCAGAGGTAGAGAGATTCACAGAGAAGAAACTCACACCACAATCGTTCAATTACACATTACGATGAAAATCAGAAGATTCAACTCTGTCATCGGCACACTCGTGCTGCTGATGCTTTTTATCCCAGCCGCTTACTCGCAGGTAATCGCAATTAAGGCCGGCAAACTTGTGGACCCTGAGCATGGGACGACGGCATCGAACGTCGTGATACTGGTGGAGAACCAAAGAATTAAGGCAGTCGGTCCTGGTTTGCAGATACCGAGTGACGCGTCTGTAATTGATTTTTCGAACTCAACAGTACTACCTGGACTCTTCGACGCGCATTCCCACCTGTGTCAATCGACGTCTCCAGACAATCGCGATCTCTTCACAACTGATCTCAAACAGCCGACGGCTTACCGAGCCATCATTGGAGTAGCAAACGCGAAAGCAATGCTTGATGCGGGCTTCACAACTGTTCGCGATGTAGGTAACAACGGCAATTACGCGGACACATCTTTGCGCCAAGCGATTGAAAATGATTTGGTCCCTGGTCCCACGATCATCAACGCTGGACGAATCATCGCACCGTTTGGTGGACAGTATCATCTTCAGCCCGAGCGTCCCGAACTCGGCAATCCTGAGTATCTTTTTGCTGATACTCACGATGAAATGATCAAGGCCATTCGACAGAACATACATTTTGGTGCGCTGGTTATTAAGATCGTCGTGGATGATCAGAAATATATCTACTCACCCGACGACATTAAATTCATCGTGAGTGAAGCTGCACGAGCCGGTTTGAAAGTTGCCGCGCATTGCCTGACCGAGCAGGGCGCGCGTAATGCGATCCTCGGTGGTGTAGCCTCCGTCGAACACGGTTTCCGCATGTCAGATGAGGCTTTGCTGCTGGCAAAGCAGAATAACGTTGTGCTAGTGGGAACCGACTTTACAGTGCCGGCCGCCGAAGCTTTGGGATTGCCATCGCCAATAGCGAAACAGTTTCACGATGTGTTTATCGATCGTCTGAAACGAGCGTTCAGGATAGGTGTTACGATGGCCTACGGCACAGACACTTTTGCGGAAGTCGAAGGTCAGACTCGAGGCACAATGGCTATTTCTTTCATCGACAGTTTCAATGAAGCCGGAGTGCCTGCGAAGGACACGCTCAAGATCATGACCACCAACGCAGCTAAGCTGCTGGGCGTCGAGAAGCAACGGGGCTCAATTGCGACGGGAATGTTCGCTGACATCATTGCTACACCCGGTAACCCGCTGGACAACATCCAGACACTTAAGAGCGTTTCGTTCGTAATGAAGAATGGCACGGTGATCAAGCAAGTCAAGGCACAATGAAGTCGCGAGCCCCTCGTGGATTCTTGAGGAGATGATAAATGGGTAAGGGACGGCTTGAAGCATTTAGCGACGGCGTAATCGCGATCATCATCACCATCATGGTGCTCGAATTGAGACCCCCACACGGCTACGATCTTAAGGTACTAGCTCCTCTTACTCCGAAGTTCCTCAGTTATGTTCTAAGTTTTGTTTTTATTGGCATCTATTGGAACAATCATCATCACATGCTTCATGCGGTGAGACGCGTTAATGGCCGCATTCTTTGGGCCAACATGCATTTACTATTCTGGCTCTCGCTGGTGCCTTTCGCTACCGCGTGGATGGGTGAGAATAATTTTGCAGCATGGCCCGTGGCACTTTACGGAATCATTTTGCTCTGCGCGGCTATAGCTTATTTCGTACTTTCTCAGCTTCTCGTCGCGTACAACGGGCGCGATTCGGCATTGGCCCGCGCTCTTGGCAGTGACTTCAAGGGCAAGGTGTCAGCTCTGTTTTATATAGTTGCGATACCACTGTCGTTTGTGGCTCCACTTGCCGCTTGTATGGTGTACATCGTTGTAGCAGTTATGTGGCTTATTCCGGATCGACGCATCGAGCGAGTAGTAGACGAGAGTGTCTAATGACTCATGTTTGATGATAGTAGTAAATCGGAAAAGAGACGGACCGCGGCGGTTCCCTTCCCGTTCGTTATTGAAGAGCTGCTGTCCATTCGACCTACGGTGAAGCATATGTTCGGTTTCACTCACATCTACCTGGACAAACGGCTGCTTTGTTCGTTGAGGAACAGTATCAAGCAGCCTGCAACTAACGGGATGTGGTTATACACGACCATAAGTGATCTTGAGAGTCTTGCGAAAGACTTTCCGCATTTGCCGCGACGTTGTTTGTGGCGTTCTAAAGGAAACGCGTGGGTAATCCTTCCTTCTAAGTTAAGCGACTTTGAAGAATACGCTTTCAAAGCCTGTGAGTTGATCCTACAGGGTGATCGAAGGATCGGAAGG
>JBKPAL010000048.1:0-10730 GCA_046726395.1 Acidobacteriota bacterium | reverse complement strand
ACGCTCGGAATTGTCTCGCTGGTAATGACAGTGCAGGGATACCTGGGCGGCGAACTGGTTTATCGCTACGGCCTGGAAGTCGAGAAAGCACATCGAGAACTTCCGGAGCGAGAGGCACAGTCGACGCCGCCTCCGCTGGCATCTCCAGCGCAAGAGACCATCGCGTCGGCAAAAGGTTAAGAGCTTATGACCGGGACTCCGTTCATAGGTCTCTTACCGTTTCAATGGATTGCATTTGTCGTCATGTTTTTAACGCTTCTTATTCTCGGTGATGCTTCCGCCGGGCACTACCGTTCAGGCTTCGTTTTCCGATCGCAATATGCGCCTTTCATAGTTGGGAGTTTTTTGGTTGTGACCTCAGTTTCGGCGGCCCTTAGACCAGACCTGACGGTGACTATCCTTGCTCTCCAGTTCGCTGGTTGGCTGGGAATTGTTTCTGGCTTAGTCGGTTTCGGCTTTCACCATTATTACGGGATCACGAAAAAGCCGGGTGGCTACAAGTGGCTGCTGCATTATTTGATGTATGGTCCACCACCGCTAGGGCCGCTGGCTCTCACGGTTACCGGAACGCTCGCTCTCATAACGGCGAGCGGTTTGGCAAATGAACCTAGCATTGTCGGCGTGAGCCCACGCACAGCATTGTTGTCTTTGGTTGCCGTCGCGCTTGCCGGAGCCACGCTGCAGGCCACGATTCTCCATTACCGGGGCGCGTTCAATAACGTATTCATGTTCGCGCCACTGACTGTGCCCGTGCTGGCTATCGTAATGAGCGTTTGGATGATTGTTAGCCCGAGCGAAATTGCACGTCTAGCCTTCACGATTCTGCTCTGGCTGACATTCCTGATGGGCTTCGTTGGTCTTGGCATGCACCTGCGTGGTATTGGACGGCAAATGGGCGGACTGTACGTAACCATCTTCAACTGGTTGGAGGGGCCGCCCGCGTTCGCACCAGCGCTATTTACCGGCTTCGCTGCTGTCGGTTTGATTACGATTTACTTCTTATGAATCGAGTGGCCAAAACTAATAATCGCAGCGAACGCGACGTGCTGAAGGGTCTGGCGGCTGGCCTCATCGGAGGTCTAGTTGCGTCCTGGACGATGAACCGATTTCAGGATCTATGGACAAAGCTTGGTGAGCATCAGCGACAGTCAGAGCAAACTTCGAATAACGAAGAGCAGGATGACACGACGGTGCGCACAGCCTCTGCAATCTCTGAAGGGCTCTTCCATCACAAGCTGACAGAAAAGGAAAAGAAGATCGCTGGTCCAGCTGTTCACTATAGCCTCGGTACGGGTGTGGGTGGATTGTATGGCGCAGTCGCGGATGCAGTGCCGGAAGTTACCGCCGGCGCAGGACTGCCATTTGGCGCAGCCTTTTGGCTCGTGGTGGACGAAGGAGCCGTGCCATTGCTGGGCCTCTCGAAAGGTCCGACGGAATACCCACTCTCGACACATGCCTATGCACTGGCTTCACACTTCGTTTACGGTCTTACTGCTGAAGTTGTGCGCCGGACGGTGCGCAGGGCGCTGTAACCAGTCGGAGAATCGAACTGCGACAAAGCACGGGAAACTCTTTAATGAAAATGGACCAAGTACATTTGCCGCAAGAGGGCAAGCAATCTGAAGTAGGCGTAAGACGACCTGAAGTAGTTGTTATTACTGGAGCATCGGCAGGTGTCGGACGCGCAACAGCGAGGGCCTTCGCTCAGCAAGGTGCAAATATAGGATTACTTGCTCGCGGACGTGATGGACTCGAAGCCGCACAGCGGGAGGTTGAGTCGCTCGGTGGGAGGGCCATTGTACTGCCGACTGACGTCGCCGATGCCGAACAAGTCGAGCAGGCTGCGGAGACAGTGGAGCGTGAATTTGGCCCCATCGACGTTTGGATCAATAACGCTATGGTTTCCGTGTTCTCGCCGGTTAAAGAAATGACGCCCCCCGAATACAAGCGCGTCACCGAGGTGACTTACCTCGGCGTTGTGTATGGCACACTCGCCGCCCTTAAGCGGATGTTGCCGCGCGATCGTGGCGTGATAATCCAGGTTGGTTCAGCCTTAGCCTATCGTGGTATCCCCCTTCAGTCTGCCTACTGTGCCGCTAAGCATGCGATACAGGGCTTCAATGATTCGCTACGCAGCGAGTTGATTCATGACAATTCAAACGTGCGTGTGACAATGGTGCAGCTCCCGGCAATGAACACGCCGCAGTTCTCCTGGGTCAAGTCTCGCCTTCCGCGTAAGCCACAGCCGGTCCCGCCGATCTATCAGCCGGAAATTGGCGCTGAATCGATCCTGTTTTTGGCGCATAACGACCGGCGAGAAATGTATGTTGGATACCCCACAGTTGAAGCGATAGTCGGAAACAAGATTGCGCCTGGGTTTGCAGATTGGTACTTAGCGAGCAACGGATATGACGCGCAGCAGACGAATGAACCTGTGGAACCAGACCGTCAAGACAACCTTTGGGAGCCGCTGCCGGGTGATCATGGCGCACATGGAACCTTTGGTGATCGCGCGATTGCCTCCAGTCTCCAACTTTGGGCAAACAGAAATCGTCGTTGGCTGGCGTTAGGCGGCGGCGCTTTGGCAGGTCTGATGATTGGCATACTTTTCAAGCGCGCCGATAAAGATTGACCGTAACGGAAAGAAAACAATCAAGCACTCTCAAAAAGCGACAGCGACGAAAACATATTCGCTGGTTACAAAGGGGGGCGAGGGAGGGGATGAGCAGCATCAGTTTCTTCTGTGACTTGGCAGAAGCAACTACGCCGCTTCCGCATTTCTGGGAGCACACGGTCGGAAGTGATCATGCTCCTGTTGCCTTAAGAGCCGATTGGCAAGCGCAACTCAAGCGCTGCCATGAAGAACTTGGATTCCAAAACGTGCGATTCCATGGGCTGCTTTCAGACGACCTGGGCACGCTCGTACGACCTCAGGAAGAACTCCTCTATTCGTTCTTCAATGTCGATCAAATTTTCGACTACCTTCTCTCCATAGGAATGAAACCCTTTGTGGAATTGAGTTTTATGCCGGAAGCGCTCGCCTCGGGTCGCAAGACAGTCTTCCACTACAACGCGAATGTTACACCTCCGAAAGACTACAAACAGTGGGCTACTTTCATCAGCAAGCTCGTTACTCATCTCGTGGATCGTTATGGATTAGAAGACGTACGTGAGTGGTTTTTTGAAGTGTGGAACGAGCCAAATTTGAAATCGTTCTGGACGGGAACGCAGCGAGACTACTTTCGACTCTATCGTTACACGGCTGAAGCTATCAAGAAAGTCGACACATCGCTTCGCGTTGGCGGTCCTGCGACCGCAAAGAGTGAATGGATAAAAGAATTTGTTGACTTCTGTGAGCGGAACAAAGTACCCGCTGACTTCATCACTACGCATCAATATCCAAACGACGGATTCGAACGCGATAAAGATACCGATGTGCAACTGTTCAAAAGCCAGCGTGGAATTATGCGAGAAGTGGCCCAGGACACGCGTCGGCAAGCGGACGGCAGACCTGTGTACTATACCGAATGGAACGCGTCTTCTAATCCGAGGGATCCACTGCACGACGAGCCGTACGCTGCGGCTTTCGCTGTCTCAACCATAATGGAGGCAAAGGGCCTGGTCGAGGGCTACAGCTTCTGGACGTTCTCAGACATCTTCGAAGAGAATTATTTTCCCTCGTTTCCTTTTCACGGTGGGTTTGGTTTGCTCACTTTGCATGGAATTGCGAAACCGACTTATCGTGCGTTCCAGTTGCTTCACCAACTCGGCACCGCGCAATCGTTGGTGGATGGTCTGCATGAGACCGTTGATTGTTCTGTAATCCAGAAAGACGCAAGCGTCACTGTTCTCCTCACTAATCACACAACACCAGGCCATTCGATAGAAACGGAGCAAATCGAAATCCGGCTAGATAATTCTCCCGAACCAGTAAAGGCCCATATCCAACGCATTGATGCTGGGCATGCAAATCCCAAACGTTTATGGGAGGAGATGGGCCAACCTGAGTATCTTCGCCCGAAAGATGTTGAGCGTTTGCACGACGTATCACTTCCTCTAAAGGAACTACAATCGGTCAACTACAAAGACGGCTCGGTGTTTATAAAGACAAATCTGCCGCCTCATGCAGTTGCGGCGATTACAATTGACTTCGCGCCGGGAGAGGTTAGCGCTTCAAGATGAAAGTATTAGAGCCGTCGCTCAGTGATGAGAGTCTGGACCGTCTTGAACGGGATACATTCAGGTACTTTGCTGATGAGATGAATCCCGAAAACGGGCTCGTCCCCGATAACACGAAACAGGGAGCGCCGTGTTCGATTGCCGTTGTCGGGTTTGCGCTGACTGCCTATCCCATTGCCATCGAGCGCGGTTATATGAGCAGGGCTGAAGCCATTAAGCGTTGCTTAACTAGTCTCCGCTTCTTTCACGACGGCCCTCAGGGAATCGGCCCTGCCGCCATTGGCTATAAAGGCTTTTACTATCACTTCCTCGACATGAAAACTGGCCGGCGAGTTTGGAACTCCGAAGTTTCAACTATTGACACTACCTATCTGATTGCCGGAGCTCTCACGGCAGCGATGTATTTTAATCGCGACACAGAAGATGAACGTGAAATCCGAAGGATCGGGGATGCTCTTTACGCTCGGGCCGATTGGCATTGGGCACAGAATGGCAGTGTTACAGTCACTCACGGTTGGAAACCGGAAACCGGATTCCTCAAGTATCGTTGGACCGGCTACAGCGAAGCTTTGATTCTCTACATTCTCGCTCTTGCGTCTCCGACTTTCCGCCTTCCCGAAGAAAGCTATCGCGCGTGGACGAGAACCTACAAGTGGAAGAATCTATATGGTCACGAATTTCTTTATGCTGGCCCGCTGTTCATCCATCACCTCTCACACATGTGGATAGATTTTCGCGGCATTCAGGACGAGTACATGAGAGGGAAAGCAATTGATTATTTCGAGAACAGCCGTCGTGCGATTTATGCGCAACAGGCTTATGCGATGCGCAATCCAAAAAAGTTCAAAGGGTACGATCGTTTCTGCTGGGGGATCACAGCGAGTGATGGTCCCGGTCCCGCGCTACGCCGGATGAATGGCAGGACCATCCGCTTTTACGATTACGTTGCACGATCCATTCCTTATGGTCCCGATGACGGCACGCTCGCGCCGTGGGCAGTTGCCGGCTCTTTGCCGTTTGCCCCTGAGGTGGTTCTACCGTCCCTCAAGCGCATCAACAAAGACTATCCCGACATGACCAGCAAATATGGGTTCAAGTGTAGTTATAACCCAACCTTTAGTTCCGGTAATCGCAAAGTTAAAGGCTGGGTCTCCCAAGGATATTACGGCTTGGACCAGGGACCGATTGTGATGATGATCGAAAACTACCGATCCGGTCTGATCTGGCGATTGATGCGGAAATGCCCCTACATCGTTGCAGGCCTACGTAGGGCAGGGTTTTCCGGCGGATGGTTAGGAAAATGAATTCGAATAGATCATGCAGAAGCCAGAATTCCAGTCTCGTTATCCCGGCTACAACGTCTTGGACAAGTGGTCATCGCCCGATTGGGACGATCAGACGCGTGCGGTGGTTCGTAAGCGTTTAGAACAGATACCGCCGATACGTTTCTTCACCGATCAGGAGGTGCGAACGCTGAACGCAATCGCGGAGCGAATCCTCCCCCAAGCCGACCTCCTCCCGAGACAGAAAGTACCTATTGTTCCGTGGATCGACGAGAAGCTCTACGAAGACAAGCGCAACGGATACCGCTACGAGGAACTCCCACCACAACGTGAAGCTTGGCGCTTGGGATTGGCAGGGATTGAAGAAGCTTCGCGTGCTCTCTTTGCTGGAAGAACCTTTTGTGATTTAGATGCGCTCTCTCAAGATGTAGTGCTTACCCACATCGAACGGGGCAGAGCGCCCGGCGACGTTTGGAAAAAGCTTCCTGCTAAACGGTTCTTCACCAGCGTGCTGCTCATGACAATCGTGCAGACCTACTATGGGCATCCACTCGCATGGAACGAGATCGGATACAACGGTCCATCGTCTCCACGCGGACATGTCCGTAAATGGGAAGGTGGAGTCGATCCGTGGGAAGCGAACGAAAGCAATGATTGACGAGACAAATAGAGAATCACAGCTCTTCGCGCCCGGAATTCACGGCGAGTGCGTGTCGATGCGTGATTTGTCTCGCGAGGAAGTGGATTTTTGCATCATTGGTGCCGGCGCGGGCGGTGGAGTGCTGGGCGCCAAGCTGGCTGAAGCGAGATTTTCGGTAGTTATCCTGGATGCCGGACCGCATTGGGACCCGACAAAGGATTTCGTCTCGGATGAAATGGCCTCACGTAAGCTCTTTTGGACTGACGAGCGAATTACAGGCGGTGAAAATCCAGTTGAGCTTGGAGCAAATAACTCGGGTCGTGGCGTTGGTGGAAGCACAGTCCACTATTCAATGATCGCAATGCGCGCTCACCCTGAAGACTTCCAGCGACGTACGCTTGAAGGCGAGATTGAGGAAGCCGAAATGCGAGATTGGCCACTTAGCTTCGAGGAACTAGAACCTTACTACGATGAGGTTGAGCAGGCACTCCAGATTGCTGGTCCAACGCATTACCCATGGGGAAGACGCCGGAAACGTTACCCTCAACGTGAGCATGAATTGAATGCCTCAGCTCAAGTCTTAGTCCGTGGCTGCATGAGTCTCAACATCCCAGTTGCGCCAGCGCCTATCGCCACTCTGAGCGCGCCGTACAAAGACCGACCGCCTTGTGTCTATCGTGGCTTTTGCAATTACGGTTGTACCACCAACGCCAAGAGTTCGATTCTCGTGACGTACATTCCCCGCGCGATTCGCGCCGGCGCAGAGGTTCGGCCAAACTCGATGGCTGCTCAAATCGAACACAACGATCGCGGTTTGGTTACAGGCGTGCTTTTTTTCAGTGATGGAAGCAGAGAGCTATTCAGGCAGCGCGCTAAGAATGTTGTGATCGCCGGATATGCAATAGAAACTCCGCGATTGCTCTTGAACTCAGCTACTCCACTTTTTCCGAATGGTCTGGCCAACTCTTCCGGTATGGTCGGCAAGTGTTTCATGGTGCATTCCGGCCATCAGGTCTTTGCAAAGTTTTCCCGCCGCATTAACCAATACAAGGCGCCTCCGCCAGGCGGCGCTTTAACAGAACATTTCAATCGCTCGATGGCAGATACAGATTTCATCTGTGGGTACACGATTGAGGTTGTGGGGCCGCATCCGATTGACTTCGCCTCTCGCATTAGCTCGGCGCGTGGGCTATGGGGAGCCGAACTAAGATGCGCGATGCTCGATTACAACTACTATTCAGGCATCGGGATCGTCGGCGAAATCCTTCCGCAAAAGAAGAACATGGTGAAGCTGCACGAGAGGGAACAAGATCAGTACGGCTTACCAATTCCACATGTTGTTTTCAGTTATCACGAGAATGACCAAAAACTTATTGTTCATGCGATTGAAAGAATGAAAGGAATCATGGAAGCAGCAGGAGGGAAAGATGCCTGGTCAGCAGATCGCACCGCGCATCTCCTGGGCACGTGTCGGATGGGAAACGACAGTCGCGATTCCGTCGTCAATGCCGATTGCTGTACACACGATATTCCGAACCTCTTTATCTGCGATGGTTCGATCTTTCCTACTTCAACTGCAGTTAATCCATCGCTAACTATTGAAGCGATTGCGGCACGCACGGCAGATCGCATTGCCACATCTCAGAGGCATGCTTAGCTAACCAAGTGGCTCCCCAATAAATAAAAGTAGTCTTCTTTTACCAGGTGAACAACATCACCTCTTTTGTCTTCGGTAATCGGCAAAGTAACTAACGCTTGAGGTCATATTTTGTGACCTCAAAAAATGAGCAAGAGAGTTGGCCCAGACCCCCGCATTGCACTCAAATCCATAAAATCGAAGGGAATTGCCATGAAACAGCGAGGAACAAAAACGAGCGGTTGGCTATGCTTAGGATCGAACCGTCTGCGTCTGAATAGCCGCAAGAATAATTTCCCCTGGAACGAGGTTATGTGAGTGCTCTATCTCTCCTATCGTCCTGGTCCACCGCTCAACGAATTTGTCGACCATCTTTGGCTGATCGAAGGCGGTCAAACGCCGCGATTGGAAAAGATCCTGCCATGCGGGTCGATTGAACTCGTCGTTAATCTCAAGCACAACGAAATACATATTCACGACCCGCAGCAGCCTGAGCGATACCGACGGTTTTCGGGTGCGGTGGTTTCCGGGACCTATTCACGGCCGTTTATCTGCAACGCCTTACAGCACGAAGCGATCATGGGCGTTCATTTCAAGCTCGGTGGAGCTTTCCCATTTCTAGATACTGAGGTAAACGAACTCACTAATGCGCATGCCGATCTGGCCGATCTATGGGGTAGATCTGGTCTTCAATTGCGCGAACGACTCTGCACCCTCACCACCCCTCGCCAGCGTTTTCGAATAATGGAAGCTGCTTTAAGGGCTCGCCTTCATGACACAAACGCGAAGCATATTCAATTGAAGATTGCCCTGGAAAGGTTTGGCAATGGAGGCAACGGAGCTTCGATTCGGGACGTTGCGCGCGAGTTATGTCTCTCACAAAGGCGATTTATCCAGATGTTTAGTACTCACGTCGGGCTCACTCCTAAGTTGTTCTGTCGAATACTAAGATTTCAGAAGGCGCGTGTGTTGGCGGAAGAGCTTAAGGCGCCAGATTGGGCAGCTCTGGCGGCGACTTGTGGTTATTTCGATCAGTCGCACTTGATCAATGACTTTCAGGAATTCTCAGGCTCAACTCCGAGAATATACTCGATACGACAACATCATAAGGATGCCCGCCTAAAGGACAACCATCTGCCTTTACGCATTAAGTAAATTTTTTCCAATACGGCGAGCCATTCCTCTTTGTATGGTAGATGTGGACCCCCAAAAACCGATCAAGCAGGCGCGGAGCTGATGCGTTCCTGATCCAGGCTCGGTGAAGATTCGAAGGAGGAACCAGAGTGAAAGCGCGCGCATTTTTCCTTTGTGTCATCGTCATCGTTATAGGAGGTTGCATGAACCAAAAAGCAAAACAATCGTCGGAAAAGTCAGATCAGCAAACAGCCAACAGTCAAAGCATCGTCAAGGGACTCTGGGGTGTTCGATATCAGGTTAAGGACGTAAAGCGCGCGCTCAATTTCTACAGCCAGCAGCTTGGCTTCAAAGTTGACATGCAGAATCCGCCGGCGTTCGCCCAGGTTTCAATCAACAATCTGAAACTCATTCTCAGTGGTCCAGGCGCGTCGGGTTCCCGTAAGATGCCCGATGGCCGAGAGCAAGAACCGGGCGGATGGAACCGAGTAATTTTGGAGGTTGACGACTTGGCCGCTCGAATTGAAACGTTGAAGAAGGCCGGTCTCCACTTTCGAAATGAGATGGAGGTGGGTCCGGGCGGGAAGCAAATCCAATTGGAAGATCCCGACGGCAATCCGATCGAGTTATTTGAGCCCGCTCACTAGTACGAGATCGACTTAAATCGCGAAGGTGAAGTACTGACGAAGAAGAACCAAAGCACTCTCGCGAAACTGGCCTTTAGGTTTGTTCTTACTATTGGCATCGTCAATCTCTTCGCCGATCTGACATACGAGGGTGCTCGCAGCATCACAGGACCATTTCTTGGTTCGCTTGGAGCCAGCGCGACGACGATAGGCGTCGTGGTGGGATTCGGAGAGTTGTTTGGTTATAGCCTTCGTTCCGTCTCTGGCTATCTCGCTGACAAAACACACAGGTACTGGCTGGTCGCATTTGTCGGATACACCGTAAACATGCTGGCGGTGCCGGCGCTCGCATTGGCCGGCAATTGGCCGCTCGCCGCAGCCTTGATAATTGCTGAGCGAACAGGACGAGCAATCAGACGGCCCACAGTACAGACCATGATTTCTTTCGCCGGCAAAGAAATTGGTCAGGGTTGGGTGTTTGGTCTGAACGAAGCCTTGGACCAGGGCGGCGCTACAGTTGGCCCACTCATCGTAGCATTGGTCTTGTACCTGAAAGGCGGTTATCGCTATGGCTTAGCTGTGTTGCTTCTTTCGGCGCTCTTGTGCCTGGGCACGCTGGTCGTTGCTCGGGTTTTGTATCCTCGACCTCACGAGCTCGAGAAGAAGTCAGAGTTTCTCGAGACGAAAGGATTTTCCAAAGCATACTGGCTCTATCTCGCGGCCGGCTCATTCATCGCAACAGGTTTTGTGGATTTCGCATTGATTGCTTTTCACTTTCAGAAGACCAGTGTCGTCTCGCCTAACTTGATCCCCGTTTTTTACTCCGTTGCTATGGCTGCCGGCGCGATAGGCTCACTTCTGCTCGGGCGTCTACTCGATCGAATTGGGTTGCCGATACTTATTTTGGCCTTCTTTCTTTCCGCCTTGTCCGCACCTTTCGTTTTCCTTGGCGGCGCGGTATTTGCGCTGGTTGGAATGATGTTTTGGGGAATCGGGAATGGCGCTCAAAGCTCTTTAGTTAAAGCCTTTCTTGCGGAAGTAGTTTCTGCAGCAAGACGAAGTACCGCTTTCGGCCTTTACGATACGGCATTTGGCATCGCGTGGTTTCTCGGCAGCGCCACCTTGGGCCTTCTTTATGATCGGTCAATCACTGGTCTGATTGTCTTTTCAGTGGGGTTCCAACTTTGTGCGCTTCCAGTTTTTTTCTGGGGAAGAACGGAGTTAGCCGGTAC
>JBKPAL010000047.1:0-16597 GCA_046726395.1 Acidobacteriota bacterium | reverse complement strand
CCGGCATTATTAATCAGGACGTCGATTTTGTTGAAGGCTTGTACTACCGCCAGTGCCATGTCTCGCGTGTCCGACTCCGAAGTGACGTCCACCTTGAGGGCCATAGCGCGGTCTTCCCCGGCGTCCTCATTCAACTCTTTCGCTAAAACTTCCGCGTGGTCAATGTCGATGTCCGCGATCACCACGCGCGCTCCCTCCTGCGCCAGGTATTTGCAGTAAACGCTGCCTATACCGTTGGCGCCACCGGTTACAATCACAACTTGGTTCTCTAATCGCATATTCTGCTATCACCTTGAAGCTTACCCGCTGTCTCGTCGCCTCATGACGATTCCGAGTTTAATCAAGGGAAGGGGTGCGGGTCTGAGTTCAACTCGTCGGGCGTCAGCGCTGGATATCCCAGGCGCGGTGGGACTGTCAACAGCCGGCATCCACCGAGATACCTATAGCGGTGGTCGTTGTCGAGTGGCTGCATCCCGGGGACAATCGAACGCACCACGCGAAATCCAAACTCGGCGACATCTGGCGTCGTGACATCGACCCACGCGACTTCAAAGCCTGCTGCGGAGAGTCGATCCCTGAGCGACGGTCTCGTCTCGTCTTGGGCGGTTGCAGCCAGCTTGTCGAAGCGCACGAGTGGGCCGGCATCTGTCAGGAAGCGCAAGTTCTCGCGCAACGCGGATGACGTCGCGTGCGCGAGAAGGTGATCGCGAAGCGTGTGCAGGCGTTCGTGGACATACGCTGGGTTGCTGATGATCTCGCTGCTGCGGTTCAGTAGCACGCGCGTCAGTACTGCTTCCTCCAGAGCCTGCATTAGCGCTCGGGCAGGGTCTTCATCCGCCGCAATGCCGAAAGACGTCAGCGGTGGAGACCCCGGGTCGATCAACGCCGCACTGAAGATGGGCACTTCGACGTCGAGAGTTAACCAGTTGATATGCCACGCCGGGCCGTTCTTGCTCGCGGCGGAGAGGAGTTGATCGATTGATCGCGAAATTCCGCGGCAGCTTTCCGGGTCGACGCGCGGAGCGGGTATCCGCGCGTACCATACCAGCATCAGGGCGTCCCTTTCCAAGATCTCGAAAATGCCTTTCCTGATGCAGGACTCGATGGAGGGCCCGGCGGCCAAACCGGTGGAGATAGGCATGTGCGTAAACGGCTCGACTTCGACGTCAAAGAGATAAGGTACGTAAACGCAACTCGCCGGGATCCAGACCTCTTCGCCTGACATGAACGAAGTTCCGCGGACCCAGCGGATTGCGTTCTTTGTCTCCAGCTTCTGATAAGGAAAGCCCCCCTGCTTGTATTGCCAGTCGGCAAAAGGATAGACATCCGTGGTGCTCACGAAGCGCAACGCTTCGTCGGCCAGTTCGCATTCTGAGGCCAAGCGCATCTCGCGTACCTTGAAGAAAGCAGAGCAGTAGCGTTCGATCGACTCGCCACACGCCCGAAGGATGGCGCGCTCAGCCGTCACCGAGCAAGCCGCGCCCCTGTTCGAAGCCTTGATGCCGGTCAAGGGAGTTGTGTCGCAGGGTTCGGCGTGCGCCAGAAAGACCTGCGGGTCTGCCTCAGAGATTCTTATGACATCGACTGAACGAATAATGCCTGTCTTGGGATCCACCAGTGCGCCAAAGTGCGAAAGTGAAGTGGCGTACTCGGAAGTCATTGGTCCCCGTCCTTTACCACAGGGGCAGGCAAGCTCGCGTTCCACGGAATCCTTTTGGGCCCTGGCTCAAAACAGGCTTCGCAGCGCGGTACTTTGAAAACAGGGTGACGTCGGGCGGAGCCATCCGCGTAACTGTACTCGACAACTCCTCCCAGCGTTTGCGGAGGAAGATTCAGTGCAATACGCGAGATTTCGAGCGCGAACAGGCGTGCGACAGCAGCTTGGAAGACTGGGTGCGTGGGCCAGGGCGCGGGGATCGAGTCGGAGTAACGGATGCGGTACTCCTCAAAGGCCCGCAGCTCCTGACTGCCGGCGTGGGCGAGAAGTCGCTTGCTAAAACATTCAAGGCACGCCGTATTTCTTGGGATCACGTATGGACCTATACGCCCGACGACGCCCTCGCAGGCCCCAAACAAGATGTGAACCCCGCGCTCGATCGATAGCTCGTTAAGGAAGCGCGCGAACGGAAGGCGGTAGGGGAAGTTCCAGCAGACAATTAGGCGGGGAACGGGTTCCATCCGCGCTTTTACTTCGGCTAGGGCCTCCGCACACGTTGTCCCTGGTGAAATCAAGGCCATCTCAGCCTCAGTCCCGGCCATGCGAAGCAGGTCAGAGAAGTCGGCAGCGCCTTCGCGCGGAACGACGGTGAGCGGGCGCAAGGCTGCCAAAGCGCTAAGAGACTTGGTACGGTCTTCGCCAAGGTAGGCATAAAACTCGGCCAAGAGGCCACTCCCATCGCGACTGCTAAGAACTGGTCCAATCTCCTTGTACAAGCACCTTGTTTCGAGCAACATCTCCACGAGGTATTCAATGAATTCAGTTGTCAAATCCGCTGTCTTCGAGGCCCGTTGCACCAGCTCGGACCTTTCGCCGGTCGCGTCCAGCGCCGCCAAAATGGAACGGATCCCATTGGTCACTGAAGAGCTCTTGAAAGATACCGTGTAGTTCGCAAAGGAAACCTGCAACTCATCAGCGGAAATGTCGAAGATTGCAGCACCCGGCCTCAGACGGAGAACGACCGGCGAATCAGCTAACGGCTCAACCGTAGCGAACCTTTCTGAAGTGGGTAGAGTCGTCATTTTCGTTTCAGCGTAGCCTGAATGGTTCCGGGATTAGCTGAGCGAGCTTTCAAACGAACGTAATAATCGATCTGCTCGGGGCTGAGGTTTGGTACGAACTGGGCGTATTGGCGACGACCACGATTTTCACCGGTAAAGAACTCCTTTGACACATTGTTGACGTAGTGGCGGCCTGCCTCTGTCAGGACGTAGACGTCCGCTTCGAGGATCAACATTCCCCCTTTTGTAAGACGAGTCAGGATATCGCCGAAAACCTCCTCTGGTTCTAATCCAAACTGCTCAATAAAAGGTGCCCGGGGAACGCGGAAGAACTTAACTCCCAGGACGAAGTAACGCGACATGACCTCCATAGCGCTGGCCTTTTTTGCCAAGACTATTGGGTCCCGACCGGCAAAGACGGCCTCCTCGTAACTCTCCAGATCGGCATAATTACAGTAGACGTGTTGGTTAATATAAGAATAACTACTGTTGCCAAAGCCGATGTATTCAGCCTGCGGAGCGACGAAAGCAATGTTGTTGTAAACGCTCTCGTAGCCAGGTCGCGCAAAGTTGAACGCCCCATACCTACGGTAGCCGTTACCGGTCAAGATCTCTGCGACGAGATCGTCCATGTTGTTCAAGTCTTCTATCGAGAGTCGGGGAGGGATTAGGTGGACTGCCTCTCGGAGCTTGAGCGCTGTGAATGGAATTATTTCCAACCTGAAGCAAGAGACATGCGAGGCTCCGCTGTCGACTGCCCGCAGAAGGTCGTCGCGCAGCTCGTCCATAGTCTCGCCCGGCACGCCATAAATAATGTCGAGCGAATAGTCGTCCCATCCAACCTGTCGTATCACACGGAGGGTTTCTTCAACGTCGTGAGCCCCGTGGGGTCGACCGATGATATTAAGAATCCGATTCTGGAACGACTGCACTCCAAAGCTAATGCGGTTCACGCCACCTTCGAAATAAGTGTAAGCCTTGGGCAGCGTAAAGCTAATCGGGTTGACTTCGACTGTGACCTCAGCGTCGGGCGCGACGTCAAAGAGAGAGTCAATGAGTCTCTTGACCTCAATCAGTTCTTCGGCCTCGATGGCCGAGGGGGTACCACCACCGAAGTGCCCGCAGGCGAAGCGGTAGCTAGACAAGCGGTTGCTCTCTGCGTAGCGTTCGATCTCTAGGCGCAGAGCCGACAGATAGCGTCCGACGTCTGCTCCCTTCTTCTTTTCAACGGCGAAGCCACAGTAGTCGCAGATGGCCGTGCAGAACGGGATGTGGACGTAGTAAGCAGCACGGCGCGGCTGCCAAGCGGTTTTCCCTTGGTCGGCGCAAAGGGCAAGCGGATACCACGCGACGAATTCGTTGTCCTTTTGCGAGTAGTAATCACCCATCGGATCGCCCCACCATGACTGTGTGAATGACAGCTTCTGTCAGCCCGTCGATGTTAAGGTCTCGGGCCAACGCGTCGTCGCAAAAGCCAGCGACCGCGACAGCGCCAAGGCGTAGTTGCTCAGCGGTAAGTAGCACGTTCTGGGCAGCATGACCTGCATCCAGTAAGACCAAACGGTAGCCTCGCTCACCGTACTTCGCCGATGTCCGCTCAAAGGTAGCGACGAAGAGCACGACGAGTGCTGAGGTCAAAGCGAAGTCCTGCCAAAAGAATCCGTCTCGAAGGATCAGTTCTACGGGGCGTGAGCACAGCAACTCCAGTTCACTCGTAATCGAGTTGTAATGGTATAAACCGGGCGGAAGGTCCTCCACCTTGGAAACGATTAAGTAAGTGTCGAGCGGATATAGGCCGCCGGCTGAGGGCCATGCCCGCAAGGCTTGTATCACTTCAAATTCTGCATTCTTCACAACCGCTGTCGGACCGAGCGATTGCCCCAGGAGGGTTGCCAACTCGAGGATGCTGAGCGCTCCTTTCAGATCGCGTCTGGAGCGCCGTCGAAGCATCACCTCTTGGAGGTTTTCTTGTGACGGTTGGATTTCGGGTAGGTTCGCACGAGGCGCGTTTCGGTATTGCCGGAAGCCTCGGCTCATGAGGTACAAGTCAAAAGCTGAGACAGAGAAGTTCGCCGCTTGTTCTTGAGCTAACGCAGGAAAGAGTTTCGAGTTCTCGTGATAGAGTTCGGAAAGGCGTTCCTCGACTTGCTCACGCAGCACGGGCCCTGTTGGTGTTGCCCAATCGAACCGCATAGCGACGGCCCACTATAGCTGCCGGCACTCGTACCTCAAGCCGCTACCGCAGTCTCTGGTCTCACGAGGGCTAAAGCACCGAGCCAAGCTATTGCTTCAATAGACGATCACGTGACGGAATACATCACCGATGCGACACCGGTCTCGCCGCAGCAGCAGCAACAACAAGAACAACAACTTATGTCTATGTCAATCGTCGTTTTTTTAAGGCCGGCGGCGGTTGCGCGACTCGCTATCTCATTGGCTCGTATCTTATTTACAGCAGTGATGTCCGCGCCTGACAAGATGGCAACCTCGCGAAGAGCTTCTAACTCCGTCAAGCTTAGTTTAAATTTCCTCGTGACTAGACGTGGGTCTTTGATCGCCTGCGTACGAAACTCTTGATCGGACGCAAGCGCCGTAAGCGCTCTCTTGAACTCCGCCCGCGACTTACCCGGTTGTAATGGAAGTTCTTCTGCCATCCTGAGTACCTCCTTACGTCGTGAGACGCTTCGAATACTAAGCGTGGAAGCTCAGTTTAATTAACCAGCACGCATCTGCCATGACCAGGATGCAGATATCCTCGTCTAACGGTTGCGCTGGGATTTCGTTCGAGCACGGAAAGTCCAAAACTCGTTTCTCCCTAGCTAGCGAGAGTAGGTAAGGAGGTGTTTCCGCTCCGTTGTCAAACTGGTGATTTGCGTAAAAATTTGCTGGATTTAGCGAGTGTGCCGAGGAGACAGCTCGTGAGAATTCAGCCGTCGGGGTTGCAAACGGACGCACAATATTCCGCTGGTCTTCAAAAGTCAATGAGGTTTTTTGTGAACTGTAGTTTTGTAACTGGTCACAGCGTCTGACTTGCTCACTGGAACGGCGGGCATCCGGCCAACCGAATGGTCTATCAAGACATCTCGCCAAAGTGAAGCGGAACACATAACAAAGCGAAGCGCTGCACGAAGGCTGTGATGTCACTCACGTCAGATCCACCTTCTTGTTCTCTCCAAACTTGCTCTTTTCCAGTAACCAGCGATGACACAAAACTCAACGCATAGCCGATGGCGCTCGATGGGCTATCCCAGTATTCACCTTTCTCAAGACTGATTCGTAACAAGGCCACTTCCGGATCGTCCTTACCTTTCGGAAACCACATCTTGAATTCCGGTCTCCATAACTCGTCGATCTTTCCGCGATCGCGAATCGGTTGAGCGACGCCGGTTACCGAAACGTATCGTTGGTTTTTTGGATCAGCAAAACTGACATTCACCTTCGGCGTCCTTGTTACCTCACTCACTTTGTGTGAAGACGCGTCAGTGAAAAACCAAAGATCCCCATTGGGATCAATGTCTCCGTTTGACGACATGGGCCGGCTATGCGGGTCGCCTTGTTCGTCGATCGTTGTCAACATGCAGAAGTCGATGTCTTTAATTATCTCTCGAAGTTTCTCGAGACTCTCTGATTGCGTTTTTGTCTGTGACATAAGATTTGCCCTCTTGTCTAGCTGAGATGCTTTAGTCTGGGGAAACCAAGTCACGGATTATTGTCGTGGGCCATTCAGAGATCTTTTCTTGTGTGCGAATGGGAAAATGAAAAAGCCCGCCTAAGAAATTCTCAAGCGGGCTTTTCCTTTCATTAGTCCGGCGACTTCCTACTCTCCCACGCAGCTGCCCGTGCAGTACCATCGGCTCCAAGAGGCTTAACTTCCGTGTTCGGGATGGGAACGGGTGTGACCTTCTCGACAAAATCAAAGGAAAACTTGTATTGGTGTTGTCCGTTTTCAATAGGCTTCCTGGTCACTTGGACAATAATGCGATCTATTGGGCCCTGGGAATTCGGCTCGGACTGCACCTTACAGCTTTCCGGCGCCCCCTCAACCTGAGATGGCGGTTCGCTACGGCTTGATCCGCAGCACTAGCGGCATCGGACTATCCGGCCTTCGTGTGCTGCCACAAGAGCCGAAACGATTTGGATCGCCACGTCAAGCGACTCAACAATCGTGACGTTATCGCTTAAAAGACGTTGTCGTAATGTTTCACCTTCTACAAATTCTGTGGTACGCGTGACGATGCGTGGTACTAACGCGATGGTAAAAGACAAGTAGCAGGAAGGCCACCATGAACTCGCCCAAGTTGCTCTCTCAACCCGTTGCAGGCCCCACAGTAGTTGACGGAAACACCCGAATCCTTTCCAGATCTACTCAAACAGTCGCCAAGTCCGATGTCCCGACAGGTTTGAGAAACAAGATTCTCTCTTATTCCTACTAGATTGTTTTCGTCGCTAAAGTCTTCCTTTCGAAAGTTGCAGGCATCGGAAGGAGAATTGCGCTTTTACATTCCTTACCATCGCATACACGTCATTAAAGGCTCTCCGACATTCACTCAGATAAAATCCGCAGTGAGTTTTTGTCGCTGATCGCTTTGCCCTTTGCAATTTCATGTTTGGGCATTAAAATTCCGCCGTTCACAACGAATAGCTCACTGAATAAAAATTACTATTCGTTACTAAGCGGTGGAGAGATAACCTCTCACCTTTGAAAAGGTAACTTTAGATTAAGAGGAAACTAATCTGTTTTCCCCCACTCTCGATGCCTTGCGAGTTGTTGCGGCCCGACATCTCTTCAGCACGCCTCAGGTAGATTTCTTGCGTAATCTCGGATGACCTTCATCCGCCCCGACTGAAAAACACCACGCCGAATTCGGCCGCCGCGCAAAAGAAATAGATTGGAAAGCCAATGACTGTCGCAAACTGCTCGTTGAAACGTCAGTTAGTTGGTATTTCACTTGCGACGATCGGCATTGCATCTTTTAGATGAACCCACATCCTACGCATGGTCTTTCACTTCAGTGACTCCTGACTCGCGCGCACAGTTTGCGCAGCAGTAGAAGGTCTTGTTCGCCTCGATCCCATGACCAATGATCTTGCAGCCGCAGTGCTCGCACACAGGCGCGAGCTTGTGAATCGCGCACTCAAAGCTGTCGAACGTATGCTTTGCATTAGCCGTAATCACCTCAAATGACAGGTAGTAATCATTCCCGCAGACTTCACACTTCGCCATGCCCTCCTCCTTGCCAACTGATCTACTCTCGCACGCTAGCTACCGCAACATGGAGTTCGATTTATTGCGTCACGAACCTCGCTTGTATCTACCTATCAATTGCGTCTCAGCCAGAATGTGATCTGACATTGCATCGAGTAACTGCTCCTTTTTTGCACCAGGCTTGAGGTCAAGATCGGTATCCAGCGCAAATAGCTTAAAAACATACCGATGTTCGCGGTCGGTGAGCGGCGGACAGGCGCCACCATAGCCTATATCACTGAAGCTATTTGTCCCCTGTCTAGCACCTATCGGAAGGATCTCATGTTTCGGTATGCCTTCACCTAATTCACGACTACCTCGAGGTAAATTGAAGATTACCCAATGCGTGAAGACGCCACTCGGCGCATCCGGGTCTTCGCAAATGAGCGCAAAAGCCTGCGTTCCGTCCGGCACATCCCCCCACTCAAGTGGAGGTGAGACCCCGGCGCCATCACATGTAAATCGCGGCGGAAGCATTCCGCCTTCTTTGAAGCCCTCACTAGTCAGTTTCATCTTGCACACTCCTTTCCCGTTATGAAACACATTCATCCACAACGCATCACGTCTCGCCCTTCAGATCGAGTTTTTCGTTCTCATCGGTCTCGAAGGCTTCGCCCGCCGCCATCTTCTTCACCCTCGGCCAGAACAGGAGCGTACCGAATGGCCCTTCCCAATACTCGGCTTGAGTAACACTGACCCAGAGGAGAGCTAGCGCAGGATCTTCGAGTCCTTCAGGAAACCACGTTTCGAGATCCGGGAACCAAAGTTCTTGCAACTTTGCACGATCGCGCAGAAGGCGCGCCGGGCCAGACATTGAGACGTAGCGTTGCTCCTCAGGCCCGGCATAAGAGACGCAGACATTGCGTTCATGTTCGACGTCATGAACTTTGGTCGCGGTGACCCTAGTGAAGAAGTAAAGATCGCCGTCGAACTCTTTCTTCTGTGTGGCCATCGGCCGGCTGCGTAGCGTTCCATCCTCATCGACAGTAGTTAGCATCGCAACTTCGATCCCCTTAATCATTTCGCGCAATTTCTGAACGTTTTGTTCGTGTTTCTCAAATGTGGTCATCGCTACTCCCTTCGCTTGAATCCACTGGCAAAAGCCGCACTGACCCTTGGACGAAGAACACAAGTAGTGTTCCATCCAGCTACAGAAGGAGTGCCGAGTACGTCGGTCTGTTTCTTATGAGATCGTATTCAAGTGGGAAGCAACAGCAAGAAAACCATACAGCGTGCGAAGGTATTAAGGACAATGCGCAGAGACTTCTAAAGTTTGTGTGGTTCGTGACATCTTACCTATGAAACTGGGCAAGCTTTGTGAATGGTGTTGATAAAGATAGGTCTCGCGATGCAGAACGTCACTGTATCTTACAACCAGAAATTAAACAGACTAGCGGGAGCGTCAGAGTTCTCAGAACTGACGCTCTTTCCAGTTTTGGAGGGTTTGACGCCATGAACAGGAAAATGATCAGCTTTCTCATAACAGTAATGTTCGTAATACTAATCCCAATCTCTTCGTTCTCCAGTCACTTCGGATTGCAAGGGGCGAGTGGCGCCAGTCGCTCAAACGGAATAGTTGAACCGGTTGCTCAGGCCTCTCCGAGTCCGCGGCGACGTAGGCCGCTTCCGACGCCATCGCCATCTCCGTCCCCGAGTCCTGAAGGATCTCCATCTCCGGAACCGACGGTTCCCACGGCACCTTCCCCGTCTCCGAGCCCATCACCATCGCCATCTTAGTTGTCATTTGAATGTTGCGCGCTTGCCATTGCACGACAAGACAACGCAGTGGGTAATTAGTATCCCGACTAACCCGACCGGCTGACTGTAATTAGTTCTATTGCTTCGATTGGCTGCGGCACGCATTTGGAAACCAGACGCCAAAGCGCGCATACGGTCTTCGGCTCAAGGTGCTTACTTAAAGCGACTTGCGCAGGCCGTTTGAGCCGAAGCTTCAAAGATTTTTCGCCGACTAGAAGATCCGAGAGAGCTGGCGAGGTCTATCTCGCCCAGACGCAACTCGACCGCACCGTCGCGTTGAAGATTTTGCCTGAGAATCCGACTGTTAGAAGATCTTTTTGAATGTCCTGGTGAACCAGTTGCCGGTTTTCTTCGCACCTTTGGTGGTAGTGTCGCGAACATCACCGGCCTTATCCGCAGTCCCCTTTGCGACGGCCTTTGTCTCTTTGCCGGCTACCTTTACTCCCTTGGCTGTCTGGTTCTTGACATCTCCGGCCTTGTCGCCGACCTCATCAGCGCCCCGTTTTGTCACATCAACCGACTTGTCTTTCACATTCTCGGCCTTGCCACCCACTTCAGTGGCTACGTCTCTTGTCTTCTCGCCGGTTTCTTTCGCACCCTTCTTCGTCTTATCCTTGACATCTTTTGACTTGTCGACGACTTCGGCGCCTACGTCCTTGGTCTTATCCTTAACCTCTTTGCCCGTAGACTCCGTCTTCTGTCCAACTTTCTTCGCGCCCTTTTTGGCCTGATCCCCGACGTCTTGGGTCTTATCGACCGCCCCGCCGCCAGCCTCTTTCGCCTTTTCGGCGGTCTTTTCCGCGGCGTTCTTATCATGATTCTCGGGCGTCCTATTTTGTGCCATGGCTTGACCCGCCGTTGCAGTCAAAATGAGCACGCAAAATCCTGCCAACAAATCCTTACGCATAGCTGAGTCTCCCTTATTCAATGAAAAGGAACGGTTGTATCTCATAGCCCGATAGCTCGCAACTGGGATGCTGGTTGGCGAACCATTCGTAGCCTCCAGTGCAGTTTTTATCGGTTACCGGGTTACTTTCACATTTTTCAACTGGTAACCACCTACAGAACCGAAAGATCAAAACAAACACCTTATTCGGTAGTGAGTCAGTTCGCGTTCAAACCCTCTGACAAACTCTAGGACGAGAGATTTACCTGCTGCCCACCATCGGCGGCGATGTTTACCTGCAACAATGGATTAGTCCTCGACGCTTTCTAATTCGTGCGAGCGTCTCGCAAGCCCGAGTGAACCGTCTCCGAGCTGCTGTCAATCGCTCCTCCCAGTACATGCCAAGTGTCAGTGTTTTTGACTGCTCGAGTGGTGAATACCGGATCGAATTCACAGGGAGAATGGCCAGCTCCGAAATCACTCAGAAGCGTCAATTGAGTCTTCACGGGCTGACTCCTCCACACGCTTTGGTATTCACACGATGATCGAAGGCTACGCGAAGAAAGTCTCGGGGCCAATGCCGTCGCTACTCGCGAAGCGTGTGAGTCCGCACACAATTCGCAATACCACAGCAACGCATGTTTTGCGCGTGGTAGACATTAATACAATCCACCTATGGTTGGGCCATGTTTCCCCTGAACACCACGAAGATAATCATCGAAATGGCCTGAAGCCCACCAATTGAGAAAGGCCGCTCCGAAGGTGATCGTTTTTCCACCGATCGCGCACGTTGCGTCGATCTGCATGAGGTTGCTTGAGTGAATTCACCTCCACGTCTCTCACGAAACCTTGAAGGTTATTTGCTCCTTATTTGGAGTGGGGTTTTTATATGAGGCAACGATACCCATTTGGAGTGGGTTTTAGATGAGGCAATTCGCCCTCTTGACAGCGACTTGGCGCGAGCATAAAGTCGCGGCCGTCAATCAACCCATCCCCTGCGTGACTGCCTGAAAGTTCTTGATAGCAGTTCACAACACGTCCCCCACGGGGCCCGAAAACTCTTGATGGACTCCGGTATGCCAGACCTCTAAAGAGTTACAAAACCCACGCTGATCCCAAATAGATTCTCTAACCAAAGGAGCTTGCCATGTCTCACACGCGCCTCGGATTTCGTGTCAGAAGAACTGTGATCTTTGTCTTCATCAGCTTGTTCGCGTACTGGCTTCTTGCCGGAATACCTTTCATAAATCGTAGTTCAGTGGTCCTCTCCCAACAGACTGCGAATGGTACTCCTCAGTCAGCAGAGAGACCTGAATTCACTCCTGTTGCAGGTTATCGCCAAACAAATCTTGTGTCGGATGTGACCGGCATTGGATTACTGCAGGATCCATTTCTCGTTAATCCGTGGGGTATCACGCTAACAAGTTCAAGTCCGTTCTGGGTGGCCAACAATGGCACAAGTACGTCAACGCTTTACCAGGAACCTCCTGGAGGTGACATCGTTAGCTTTTCAGGTCTAAGACTCGTCACCATTCCAGGCCAACGTCCCACTGGAACAGTAGCCAATGGCACGGCAGATTTTGTCGTTACGAATGGTTCTGCCAGTGGACCAGCTCGGTTTATCTTCGCGTCACTCACCGGGAACATCACTGGTTGGAATCCAAATGTTCCGGCAGCAGGATCCACAACCGCACAAATTGCTGCTTCCCATCCGGGTCACGTCTACACTGGCTTAGCACTCGGAAGTAACATCGCGGGCAATCATCTTTATGCAGCCGATTTCGCGAACGGCGCTATCGATGTCTATAGCCCCACGTTTGCACTGGAATCACCCGCATCGTTCCCGTTTGCCGACCCAACGATTCCAGCGGGCTACCATCCATTCAATATTACGAACCTTGGAGGTTCGCTCTACGTCGCTTATGCGAAAGTTGGCCCGGATGGTCGTAGTGAAAATGGTCCTGGCTTTGGTTTCGTGCGAAGGTTCAACACGAATGGAGTGCGAGACCTCACATTCGGAATCGACAACGGTCCGCTTGATGCGCCGTGGGGCATGGTCATCTCGCCAGCTACCTTCGGAACTTTCAGCAATGCTCTATTGGTCGGCAATTTCTCAGACGAGGGTCGGATAAACGCCTTCAATGCGAGTACAGGGGCATTCCTCGGAACTCTCGCAGACCAGGGCGGCAATCCGATCGAGATCGATGAGTTGTGGGCACTCACTTTCGGCAACGGCGAAAACGGGGGCGACACGAACGCTCTCTACTTCACGGCAGGAATCGCGGAAGAGGAACACGGACTGTTCGGATCGATTCGATTTGTCAACACCCCGCCACCGGCACTCTTTCAATTCAGCTCTGACAATTTCGTGGTGGGTGAGAACTCTGGTCGAACGAACATCTCCGTGATCAGGACTGGTGATGTTTCGAGTGCTGCCACAGTTAATTTTGCCGCGTTGCCTGTACCTCAACCCGGACAAGCAGTGCCTGGAAGTCCTTTTAGAGAAGGAACACCTTTGGCGGCTGAAGTTCCAGTAACTCCTCCGACTCCTTTTCCTAGCCAGAGCTATGAACGCAAGCCGGGTGGCACAGCAGGAAACACACAAGACACCGGCAACAATGCCGCTGACTTTCAACTTATTAGTGCCATCAACCCACAGAACCTGGCGAGTGCGCTGACACCCCCTTCTGGTACAGCGTCCACCAGCACCGGTGTTGTAATCAGCGAGTTCAGGACCTTTGGTCCTGGTCCCATGCCGGTGTTTGCCGATCAGTTTGTTGAGCTCTACAACAACACAAATGCGGCCGTCGATATCAGCGGCTGGAAGTTGAAGGCTGCGAGCTTCGGAATTATCACCACAGTGGCTACGATCAACGCCGGTACCACAATTCCAGCAAGGGGCCACTTTCTATTGACCCGTGCCGGAGGTTATACAGGCGCTATTCCAGGTGACCTGACCTATGCACAAGACTTCTTCCTCGGCGGCATGGCACTAACTCGTGCTGATGACAGTATTGTTGACCAAGTGGCTGAGGCGTTCTCTGACGGAGGTAATGGTGACCTTGCGTTATTGGCCGGGACGCTCACATTCGCACCCGGAGAAACCAGCAAGTCTTTTCCGGTTGCAATATTCCCCGACTCTTTTGTCGAAGGTACCGAGACTATCGACTTAGTCTTGAGCAATCCGTCAGACAATACTGGTCTCACCACCCCCAGCATCGCCACGCTCACAATCCTTGACGCCACCGGGACGCCTGCAGCCTCACCGGCAATTTCGATCAGTGACATGGCTCAGGTAGAGGGTAATTCCGGAAGCAGTTCATTTGTCTTCAACGTCAGCTTGAACGCTCCCAGTGCTCTCGCTGTGACGGTAGACTTTGCCACCGCTAATGGATCTGCCACCTCAGGTTCTGACTACACGTCGCGAATCGGTAGCGTCTCGTTCGCACCGAATGAGACGACTAAGACGGTCTCAATACAAGTGTCTGGAGATGGAACCAACGAACCGGATGAAACTTTCTTTGTGAACCTCTCGAATGCCGCAAACGCCACCATTGCGGATGCACAAGGAATAGGGGTTATTCTCAACGATGATGCGCCCGCAGTCGGAGTAAGTCCTACGTTTACTGTGGTTGAAAATGCCGGAACGTTATCAATTGCAGTAACTCGCGGTGGTGACGCGACAGTGCCCGGCACTGTTGACTTTGCAACTGCAGACGGCACTGCGTCGCAACAGTCTGATTACATCATCGCCAACGGAACGCTTAGTTTTGCCGCGGGCGAGATGACTAAGAACGTTGTGATTTCGATAATCGACGATGTGAAGGTGGAAGGCAGTGAGACGTTCACCTTCTCACTATCGAATCCCACCGGTGGCGTAGTACTTGGAAGCGCGAATACTTCCACTATTACGATTACCGATAACGACACGGTCGCGCCAACTACCAACCCGATCGACGATCCGAATTTCTTTGTTCGTCAACACTACCTCGACTTCCTGAATCGCGAACCGGATCCGGGTGGACTAGCTTTTTGGGCTAGTAAGATCACGGCTTGCGGTTCGGATGCTTCGTGCATCACGCAACAACGAGTAGGTGTATCTGCAGCGTTCTTCCGCTCCGCCGAGTTTCAGGAAACTGGTTTCTTCGTTTACAGAACTTATAAGGCGGCATTTGGAGGAGCAGCCGGTTCGACACCAACCTACCTTGAATTCACTCACGACAGAAGTTTGTTGACGTTTGGACCCGGACTGGAGGCCAGTAAGCAAGCCTTCATCAACAACTTCGTTACTCGCTCCGCTTTCACAACAGCACTTCCGCCCAGCTTGACCAACGCGCAGTACGTGGATCAGTTGAACTCCAACGCTGGAACTTCACTGACACCGGCGGAACGTGATGCTCTTGTTCTGGGACTTGATACCGGTACGCAGACTAGAGTGACTGTGCTCCGTGCCGTCGTGGACAACGCGGCATTCAAAACACGCGAAACCAACCCAGCCTTTGTCCTAATGCAGTACTTCGGATACCTGAGACGGGATCGCGATCCTAGTGGTTTCAGCTTCTGGCTGAACATTCTCAACACAACTAACAACTTCAACTCAATGGTGTGTGCGTTCATTAATTCGGCGGAGTACCAACAACGCTTCAGTCCAGTTGTGCCGCACAACGATTCGGTTTGTGGGGGAATAGCTCCGTAAGAAAGCGAGGAATTAACAGGCACGGGGGCGGGAGCTTGATGTGGAAGCGGGACGCAAAGCGGCTCACCTAGCGGCGCTCAACGCTCTCGGCGTCGCTAGTCACCATTGGGGATGCTCGACAAAGTCACGCGCATCGTCGGGCTCGGCTGTTCTTTCACGGAAGTGCACCCGCCCGCCGGAAACCCGTCCTCGCGCTTGGGAAACCCGTCGACTGAATCTGTGAGGCCATCTGTGCGATCTCGCCACGCCCCACGTAAATCGATTAGGAGACGATGAATGCAAAAGAAACTGATTATCCTAGCTCTTGTCATCGCCGCCACTCACACGCAAGCTCAGACTAGTGTTTCCAAGTACGAGGATGAGGTGCGAAAGAGAAGCGCAATATGGAACACTGCCTTTGCGCAAAGAGATATCCCCGCGCTGACGAGTTTGTTTTCGGAGGACGTTCAGATATCGACCGCCGGTATTAAATTGAAGAATCGCGCAGAATGTGCTCAGCTCTTTGAAGGCTTGTTCAAAAGGAGACCGGATGTTACCTGGCTCAATAAGCCGACTAAAATTGAAATAAATCCGGTCTGGAAAGTTGCCTACGAAACCGGCGATTGGAAGGAAGGGTGGACCGAGCCTGACGGGAGAGCGGAGATAGAGGGCAAGTATTTCGCCATGTGGCTACTAAACCTAAACGAACGTGTGTGGTACCTCCACGCCGCGATCTTTACTCCACAAAGATGCCTCGGTGAGAGTAAGTATTGCAGACCCCGTGAGCCTAGCGTAAAGCATAAAGTAGTTGAATGGTTTCTCTACGTCGTCTTTTCCGAGCAGCCCCAGTTTTGGGACACGCCCCCCGTGGCGGAGCCGGGCATGGTCGTTCGATAAAGACTTCCACGTCTAGTGCGTGCAGGACTGAAGCGTCGGAGAACCTATGACGGGCCAGACGTTTGTACATGGACCAAATCCCCACAGTGCAGTCTCTGAGAAAGTAACAGTAAACCGAGACGAGGCCCAGTTCACACAGCCGGGCCTTTCGGGCGTTTTATTATGGCTCTCCCGTGCTCACTTTCTCTTCTTTATTGTTTTTCGACGTCGTCTACAGATCTAATATTGCCAATTATTTCAACGGCAATAGGAAATAGTTTTCGTCCACAAAACCTACGTTCTATTTCTTAATCGCAAATACTCGCACGCTCGCCGCATAGTCATTCACGTTGTAGCGTTTAAAAACGTCGGCCAGCTCTGCATGTATCTCATAGTCGAGTTTGGAATCTGATTGAGGCGTGCAACAAGCGGATGAACT
>JBKPAL010000046.1:0-10365 GCA_046726395.1 Acidobacteriota bacterium | reverse complement strand
GGAAGATGGAGATTTCGGATGTACTTGGGCGCCATCTCTAATGCCGTATTGATGGCGTCATCTGAAATCTTGACGGAGTAGTTCTTCTCCAGTCTTGGTCGCAAGCCCAAAAGAATCTCGCGCGTTTCGCTGATTGAAGGCTCAATTACTTTCACTAGACGAAAACGTCGAGCCAAAGCTTCGTCTTCAGCGATGTACTCTTTGTACTCCGAAAGCGTGGTCGCTCCGATGATGCGCATTTCGCCACGAGCAAGTGCCGACTTGAACATATTCGCAGCATCAGACGACGTACCGAGCGCCGCGCCCGCTCCAATAATGGTGTGCGCTTCATCGATGAATAGAATCAGATTATCGCGCTCTTTTACTTCATCGATGATTCCTTTGATTCGCTCTTCAAACATGCCGCGCAGCATGGTCCCTGCGACCAGACCACCCATCTGGAGTTGGACCACATGCGAGCCCCGTAACCGGGCCGGGACCTTCTCGGGTTCTAATTCGATAAGTCGCGCGAGACCTTCAACTACTGCGGTTTTCCCCACGCCAGGTTCGCCGACGAGCATTGGCGAATTAGCGCGTTCTCGATGGCAGAGAATCTCTACTATCTGTTGAATCTCTTTTTCGCGACCAATAGTCGGTGGGATCTTGTCCGCCCGCGCCAGACGATTCAGCGACACGCCGAAGTGTTTCAGGTAAGGCGGTAATTCAAATTTCTTTCTGTACTGCTCTTCCTCATGCTCACGTTTTTGAACTTGCGCCCGCACATTCTCAGCTACATTTTCCGGTGTCGCACCCATGGCTCTCAGCACCTCCACAAAGAGACTTTCATAATTAGTGAGGGCCTCGAAAATGTCGGTAGCTTCGATGGTCTTACGGCCTTGGGTCCGTGCGCGCTCCATCGAGCGCTTAAAGAGATCAGTGGTGTCGGGAGAAATTCTGAATCCCTTTCCTACATGTTGTTGTCGAATATTTTCGAGTCGCTTATCGATAGCGATCTTTACTACGATCGGGTCGAGCGACAGTTCTCGCATGGCGGAGTTAAAAAGGTCTGGTTCTTCGTGAATTAAGCCTTTCAATATATGTTCAACCGCGACGAAGTTCTGATCACGACGACGCGATTCGCTCAACGCATACTCCAGTATTCGCTGACCGCTCTCTCCAAACTTGTCTTTATAGGCTCCTAAATCAACCATTCCTTTTACCCCTTCTGCCATTGAAAAGCTGAACCGATGTGTTTGGACGATTTCGTGACAGAAGCTGGGAAAACCTCGATCATTTTTTCAATTCAAACCACGCATCTAACAGCGCGATTAGATGCCGTTGAGCATATTCGCCGTTGCGTTTCAATGCAACAACATTTAATTCGGTCGGTATTCCTGCAAATCTCCTGCCAACAGGTAGGGAACAGAAGCGGTGAATTTTGCAAGAATGTGGCGCGGATCTAAGTCGACTATTTCAAATCAGTAGTCGTAATCATCGCCGCCTCCCGGCATCGACGGCGTAGCTTTCTTCGGCTCCGGCATATCGGTCAAAGCGACATCCGTAGTTAATAGTAAACCAGCTATTGAGGCCGCATTTTGCAGGGCCGTTCGTACTACTTTAGTTGGATCAATGATTCCCGCAGCTGCCAAATCTTCGAATTGATCGGTTGCAGCGTTGAATCCTCTCGAACCTTTCATCTGCTCCACTGTGCTAACTACTACTGAGCCATCCGACCCACCGTTTGCAGCAATGTATTTCAACGGTTCTTTTAACGCCTGTTGAAGCGTCTTGATTCCGGTCTGTACGTCTGGATCTTCATCGGTCAGATTCTCGAGTGCGCTCGCGGCGCGCAGTAGGGCGACACCCCCACCAACCACGATACCCTCCTGGGCTGCGGCTTTAGTTGCATTCAGCGCGTCCTCAACGCGGGCCTTGATCTCTTTTAAAGCAGTTTCGGTAGGGGCGCCTACCTTTATTACTGCAACGCCACCGGCCAGTTTTGCTAGCCGTTCCTCAAGCTTCTCCCGATCGTAGTCTGAAGTAGTCTCTTCAATCTGCTTTCTAATCGTGGCCACTCGCCCCTCAATGGCTTTGCGGTTTCCGGCCCCTTCCACAATCGTTGTCGTGTCCTTATCAACAATGGCTCGCTTTGCCGAGCCGAGATCAGACACTTGGACATTTTCAAGCTTGATTCCTAAATCTTCAGTGATCACTTTTCCGCCAGTCAGCACAGCCAGATCTTCCAAGATGGCTTTACGACGATCACCGAACGCCGGAGCCTTAACTGCACAGACCTTGATTGTTCCTCGCAGTTTGTTAACGACGAGTGTCGCCAATGCATCGCCTTCAATATCTTCAGCGATGATTAGCAGCGCGCGACCCGCTCCGGCCGTTTGCTCAAGCACGGGAATCAATTCTCGCATCGCCGAGATCTTCTTCTCATGAAGCAGGATCAGCGGCTCATCGAGGATGGCCTGCATTCGATCGGTATTGGTGACGAAATAAGGAGACAGATAGCCGCGATCGAACTGCATTCCCTCAACGATCTCGAGTTCCGTTTGCAGCGTTTTGGATTCCTCGACTGTGACGACACCATCGTTGCCGACCCTTTCCATAGCTTCTGAAATCAATCGGCCTATTTCTCGATCGTTGTTTGCTGAGACGGTAGCTACGTTGAGTAAGTCGTCTTTGCTCTTTACGGCTTTCGACATTCGCTCTAACTCGGCGACAACAGTATCAGTAGCCAACTGAATGCCTCTCTGAAGCGACATGGGATTCGCACCAGCTGTGACGTTCTTGACTCCTGCTTTGTAAATCGCCTGGGCCAAGACCGTAGCTGTCGTTGTACCATCGCCGGCAGTGTCGTTTGTTTTTATCGCGACCTCACGCACCATTTGTGCGCCAAGGTTTTGGTACTTGTCCTTTAATTCAATTTCCTTCGCAACAGTGACTCCGTCCTTGGTGATTAGTGGCGAACCGAATTTTTTGCCCAGGACCACATTCCGACCTTTAGGGCCCAAAGTTACACGCACTACATCCGCCAAAGTGTTCACGCCTTGAAGCATCGCATTGCGAGCTTCCTCATGAAACTTCATCTCTTTAACAGCCACTATTGTTCTCCTTCAACAAGCAGGGTATTGGATCAGCTGTGATGTGCGGAATCTCTTTTCCCCCCTGATCTGGTCGACCGTCCCACAGCAACTCGAGCGGGACGGAGTAATTTATCGCCCATCTTGTACCCACGACTGTATTCGGAAACGACTTTTCCTTCGTCTTCCGGATCGCTTGGCGCTGTTTCTACTGCTTCGTGGAACTCTGGGTCAAACGGTTGACCGACTGATTCAACCGGCTCGACTCCCGCCGAAAGCAGCGCGCGCTCGAAACTCTCCGCAGTTCTGCGCACGCCTTCCAGAACATCAGCAGCACTGGCATTGTCGCCCGCTTCCATCGCTCGCTTCAGATTATCGAGGACCGGTAGCAACGCTGATATAAAGTTAGCATTCTCTCGTTCAGCTCGTTCATCAGCAGCACGATTCAATCGCTGTCTGGTCTCATCCGTTTCCCGTTGTAACTGTGCGCGCACCTGCTCGAAGCGATTCTGCACGTCCTTAGCGTGATTCTCTGCAGCCTTCGTTCGAGCTTCCAGCTCTTCCACGTAGCTGGGTTTAAGACTCGGTTCTTCAACGGCTTCTTCGCCTGGCTCATCATCGCTCAGATAAATGCGGCGCCGATCAGTTACCCTGATATCTTGTTCGTTGTGCTCGTCCTTCTTTGACCTCAAAAGAAACCTCCTGAAATTTTCTATAACACTTAGCTGACCTTGATCTCCACTCGCTGTGGCTTCTGATCCTTGCGCTTTGGAAGATGAACTTCCAAAACGCCATCTTTGTAATCAGCGCGAATGGTGTTCTGATCAATTGTTTTGGGCAGGCCAAATGATCTGTGGAACGTGCCACCGACACGCTCTGAACGATTGTTAGCTGGTGATTCCAAACGGCGAGTGCCCCGAACGTTAAGACGATTATCGTCGATCGTGATTTCCAAACCGGAGCGATCGATGCCAGGCAAGTCCGCAGCGATGACAAACTCCTCATTTGTTTCGTAGATATCAGCGGGAGGAGCAAAATCTGCGCGTTCCAGGTCGCCTACTTGTGCTTTACTACGCCGGTCCGTCGCGTCCTCAAAAAGCCGATTCATTCTGTTCTGCAGTAACAGCAGATCTTCTAGAGTATTCAAAACCATGGTCCGACTCCTCGCGTAAATATCGACCTTCGGTATCTCAGTTTTGTTTCAATACTACGCCTTTGCTGCAACTGCTTCGGTGGAGAACTCCATAACGTCGCCATCCGCAGATACCGTTATAGTCTGGCCCGGCAGAATGTCACCTCGCAAAAGCTTGATTGCCATGGGATTCTGCACGAGCGTTTGAATTGCACGCTTCAGGGGTCGGGCTCCGTAAGTAGGATCGTAGCCTTCACGTACCAGAAGTTCCTTGGCCGATTCGTCAAGTAGAATGTCGATGTTCTTCTCTCTCAACATCTCACGAAGTCGTTGCAACTGCACTTCGATGATCTTTCTAATCTGATTTCGAGAGAGCTGGTGAAATACCACAATATCGTCAACGCGGTTTAGAAACTCAGGTTTAAAGTGCAATCGCAGCTCTTGAACAACAGCTTCGCGTACCTGCTTCTCATCGCCTGCAGCCGCTTGAATTTCGCGAGACCCAAGATTTGACGTCATTATTAGCACAGTGTTTTTGAAGTCCACCGTCCGGCCCTTGGAATCCGTCAAGCGACCATCGTCCAGAATCTGTAGCAATACATTGAACACGTCCGGATGTGCCTTCTCGATTTCGTCGAAAAGGATTACGGCATAAGGCCGTCGTCTTACAGCTTCCGTGAGTTGTCCCCCTTCTTCGTATCCTACGTAACCTGGAGGAGCACCAATCATCCGCGCAACCGCGTGCTTCTCCATGTACTCAGACATGTCGAGCCTGACCATGGCGTGTTCATCGTCGAATAGAAATTCAGCAAGCGCTCGCGCTGTTTCAGTCTTACCGACGCCCGTTGGACCAAGGAAGATGAACGAACCGATGGGACGATTCGGATCCTGCAAACCTGCTCTCGCGCGGCGCACAGCATCAGCCACCGCTTTCAGTGCTTCATCCTGCCCGATCACTCTTTGCGAGAGTCGCTCTTCCATGGTCACGAGCTTCTGCATCTCGCCTTCGAGCATCTTTGAGACAGGAATTCCCGTCCACTTGGCGACGACTTCGGCAACGTCCTCTTCATCGACTTCCTCTTTCAGCATGACGCCGTCTCGTTGGAAGCCTTCAAGTTTCTCCTGCTCTGAAAGGAGTCGTTGCTCCAGCTCGGGAATTCTGCCGTATTGAATTTCGGAAGCGCGCGCGAGATCTCCAGCATTCCGCGCTTGTTCCAACTGCAACTTCAGGTTCTCAAGTTCAGCTTTGGCCGTGCGCATGCGCTCAATGGCATCCTTTTCTGATTGCCATTTGGCCTTCATCCCTGCCGATGTTTCGCGAAGGTTCGCAATGCGCCGTTCAATTTCTGCTAAACGAGTCTTGGATTTCTCGTCTTCCTCTCGTTGCAGCGCCTGTCGCTCAATCTCCAGCTGAATAATTTCGCGTTCGAGCTGATCGATTTCCTGGGGCAGTGAATCGATCTCGATGCGTAGACGGGACGCAGCTTCGTCAATAAGGTCGATTGCTTTGTCTGGAAGAAACCGGTCGGTGATGTAGCGGTTAGAAAGTGTGGCAGCGGCGACTATCGCGGAATCTTTAATTCGCACGCCATGGTGGACTTCATAGCGTTCCTTGAGTCCACGCAGAATGGCAATCGTATCTTCAACTGATGGTTCACCGACGTAGATCTGTTGGAATCGACGCTCGAGCGCAGCGTCCTTTTCTATGTACTTCTTGTATTCGTTAAGTGTGGTCGCTCCGACGCAGCGCAGTTCTCCTCGGGCCAATGCTGGCTTCAACATATTCGAAGCATCAATTGCACCTTCGGCAGCTCCCGCTCCTACTAACGTATGTAGCTCATCAATAAACAGAATGATCTGTCCCTGGGCATTTTCAATCTCTTTTAGGACCGCCTTTAACCGATCCTCGAACTCTCCTCGATACTTCGCTCCCGCCAACATCGATCCAAGATCCAATCCGACCAAGCGCTTGTTTCGAAGTGTCTCAGGTACATCTCCTGAAACGATGCGTTGAGCGAGTCCCTCGACGATTGCAGTCTTGCCCACACCCGGTTCACCAATCAGTACTGGATTGTTTTTTGTGCGACGTGAAAGGACTTGAATCGTGCGACGGATTTCGTCATCACGACCAATGACCGGATCCAGCTTACCCTTGCGAGCTTGGTCCGTCAGATCGCGCGCGTATTTGGAAAGCGCTTGATAGTTCTGTTCAGCGTTCTGGTCCGTGATGCGCGCTCCGCCTCGCATCTGTTCGATCACTTTCAACAGGTCATCGCGTTTGACGCCGTGCTGCCGAAGGATCTTCCCGGCTTCACCATCCTTCTCATCTACCAGCGCTATTAGGAGGTGCTCAGTAGAGATGAATTCATCCTTCATCCCTTCGGCTTGTTTTTGTGCAGCGGTGAATATCTGACTAAGACGAGGACTGAAGTACTGTTGGCCACCCTTCACCTGTGGAAAACGGCCGATGGCTGCTTGAATTTCGCTTAATACAACCGGAACGTTGACGGCTAACTTGCCTAGGATCGGTTTTACGATTCCCTCTGGTTGCTCCAACATCGCGGCCACCAAGTGTTCGGGCTCGACCTGCTGATGTTGAGCACGCTCCGCCAATTCGATTGCTGATTGAATCGCTTCCTGGGCGCGTAAGGTGAATTTATCTAATCGCATTTTGAAATTCGAAAACTAACGGGAAGTTTTCGCAGTTGAGCGGGGCGAACACTCGAAAATTCGAGTCAGGCCCCGCTCAGAAGTAATCACGTCGTTTGCTTATTTTGATCCGGCGGCCTTGGCCTTATCGGCGTTCTCGACGTTTTCAGCTTTGGCATCGAGTGTTTTGCCAGTTCCGGTTTTGCCGGCGCCGCTGACCTCAATTCGTCTCGACTTAGTTTCCTCACGTTTCGGTAGGGTCACGCGAAGCACGCCATTGGTATATTCCGCCTTCGCTCCCTCGCTTGAGACTGACTGCGGAAGCGTAAAGGAGCGCGTAAACGCACCGTAGGATCGTTCGACGCGATGATAGTTGTCGTTGTCCTCCTTCTTTTCGAAACGACGCTCGCCACGCAGAGTGATCACGTTGTTCTCGACTGAGAGCTCAAAATCATCCGGGTTCATTCCCGGCAATTCAGCTTCGAGCACTATCTGGTCCTTGTTCTCAAAGATGTCCACGCTAGGATTCCAAGCGCCTCGGCCAATACCTTCCTCGCCGAAACCCCTTGTTAAATTAGTAGAGAACAGCCGATTGACCTCCTCCTGCAGAGTTCTTAGATCGCGGAAAGGGTCATAGCGAACAATACTCATAGCTTTGTCCTCCTTAAATTCCTTGAAGTCTCAGCGAATTTCCCACGAACTTCGGCTCGCTGAGCGTACCAGCATAATAATATCTGAGTCTTGCACTGTCAACTCTAGGACTATATCAAATCTGCATCGGGTTAAGCGGCCAATTGGCCTAATAGATAATGAGAAGGAGAGGATGGTCAGCGCATCCCGAAAAATCGCTTTATCGCGGATAGCAGGCCGGCAGATTCGTCCATCGCACTGGTGCCGCGCTCGGATTTGGCTTCCAGTCCCTGACGGCGGTCAGCCATGATGTGGCTCAAAGACTCAACCAGGGTGGGGTTCGTTTCAAAAATGCGTTTCATTGCGTCGTGACCGATTTCCAAAACCTCAGTCTCTTCCATGGCGATGACATTGGCCGTCCGCGGCTCGCCCGTGAACAGAGCCATCTCGCCGAAGAAGTCGCCCTCGTTCAACGTCGCGACGTTTCGCGGTTTTCCGTTTTCACTCACTTGGACACTTACACGACCGTTGTGGACCACGAACATGGATGAACCTGGATCGCCGGCTCTGATCACGGTCTCCCCGGGAGCGAAAACATGTCTCACGGCCGCGTGTGCAAGCATCGCCGTTTCTTCACCAGATAGTGGCGCGAAAATATCGACAGCTGATAGCCGTTCGATAATAGCGCCACCATCTGTTGCGAGCTCTACGCCATGAGGTTTTCTCTCTATCAAAAGCGTTCGGGTTGGATAAGCAAAGTTCAAATGGGCTCGCCGAAATGCGTACCAGATTCTTTGCCTGACCAACGCATCGGTATCGTTGTACTTGGCGTAATCATCGAGCCAGTATTTGACTTCGTAATCTACGCCGTTGTCGCCCAGGTTTCGAATCCGAACTATGGGCGCGATCTTTTGAGAGACGTTCTCGGCTTCGCGTACGGCTTCACGTACGACGTGAATAGCCTTGGCAGGAGAGTCGGTGTAAAGCGTGTTGAAGAATACAAGTCGTGCGTTGAGATTATCACGCGGTGATACCTCGATTGGTTCCTTCGCTGCCGTACTGTTGTTGATTAGAACTACGTGATTCTGAAAGGTTCTGATCTTTATGGCACGCCAGGTTATCTCTTCTACGACACCAGTGTGCTTGTTGTCGCCAACAACGATCACATCACCTACTTGAAATGGCCGGTCAGCTTGCAGTGAGATTCCCGCAAAAAAGTTTCCCAAAGTGTCCTGAAGTGCAAGACCAAGAATGACACCGAAAATCGCCGAGGTGGTGAAGAGAGCTCCCAGGTTAATGTCAGGGTAAATGAAGCTGAAGATTACGAAGAAGAGAATCGTGAACGCGATGATCGAAAAAACGTTTCGCGCGAGAGTCGGTGCTTCAAAACCGCTGCGAAGCCGAAATGCGAGGCCGAAGACCAGAACGTTGAACGCGCGGACCGCCAGATACGCGAGCAGCGCCCAGAGTCCCAGCTCGATAGCTCGTATGACGCTACCTGCCCCCATCCTCATTCGGCTTGCGAGGAAGCCAGTCAGCAGCGGTTCAAAAGCATAGAAGGTGTAGAGCGCCAGCAGTACTAACGCTGTAACGACGAGAAAAACAGAGAAGCTGTTTGAGGAAAGGCGACGGCGCACGGTTCTAGAATTCCAGCGGAACTCTCAGGCAAGTAAGTTTCCCAATCCTTTTACCATTGATTGGCGGAGTTTGCGAGAGCGAACAAAGCGTTCGCTGCTTGTCGTCAGACGCGAAGCAGTTTCGGGAAGATCATTATTGCCATGTAGAACAAGGACAAAGCGGTCACGAGTATGGTTGTGAGCCAGGCGCCGAGATTGTAAATCGGTCCGTTAACATGAGCGCCCATGATCTCTCGATTGTTTACTAGTCTTAAAACTGCGAACAGGATGATCGGCAACAGCAAGCCGTTGATGACTTGAGTGACTATTAAAACGCGCACAAGAGGTAGTTCGGGTAGGACTGCAATCGCGGCACCAAGTGCGATTAAGAAAGTGAATATGCCAAGGAAGATTGGTGCCTCGCGAAAACTGTGCGAAACGCCTTTTTCAAATCCCAATGCTTCAGTAATTGAGTACGCAGTCGCGAGTGGCAATACTCCCGCCGCCAACATCGAAGCACCGAACAATCCAACAGCAAAGAGTTTTTCAGCGTAGACTCCGGCGAGCGGTTGTAACGCCCGAGCTGCGTCGGCAGCTGATTCGATATGGATTCCATGGCGATGCAGTGTGGCCGCCGTGGACACCACGATGAAGAAGGCAATAATCATTGCGAAGACAGTACCGATCCAAACGTCGGTTCTGGTCCGTGGGTAGTCTTCGATTGTCACTCCCTTTTCTACCACTGAAGACTGCACGTAAACCTGCATGTAAGGCGAGATGGTAGTTCCTACTACGGCGATCAGAGTAAACAAGTAAGTGTATTCAAGTTGAAACTTGGGTCTGACTAGATTCACAGCCACTTCATTCCAGTTCGGCTTCGCCAGAAAGGCGGAAACGATGTAACCGAGGAACACTAGTGACATAAGTAGAAATACTCGTTCCACTCGCTGATAAGAGCCTTTGACAATGAGCCACCAAATCAACACGCCCGCGAAGGGAACGGAAACGAAGCGTGAGACCCCTAACAGTTCAGTTGCCGCAGCTATTCCCACGAACTCCGATACAGTTACGCCTCCATTAGCAATCAGCAAAGCCAGCATGACCAGCGCAGTCCAGCGCACGCCGAAACGCTCTCGGATCAAATCAGACAGTCCTTTGCCCGTTACTGCACCCATCCGAGCGCACATTTCCTGAACGAGACCAAGACTGATTGTGATGGGAATGAGGATCCAAAGGAGGCGGTAACCCAGTTCGGCACCTACGATCGAAA